>CBFGZI010000033.1:0-32716 GCA_965653225.1 uncultured Propionibacteriales bacterium
ACCCAGGCAGAACGGGCACCGCAGGGCACGACTCCCGGCACCCAGGGCAAGAATGCGGCCGGAGGACCCTCGACCAGCCAGGTTCCCCGTCGCGTCGCCGCCGGGGTGACCGCGTCCACACGACAGCCGGCCGCACCCGCCTCTCCGCAGGTCCGGACTCGCCACGGTGTCGTCCGCGTCGACGTTCCCGCGCTGGACATCCACGCGGGCGTGCTACCGATCGGCGCGCGCCACGGCGTCCTGACTCCGCCGAGTGACACGCAGGCGCTCGGATGGTGGCGCGCCGGCGCCGCACCCGGCGCGACGAACGGCGCGGTCGTGGTCGTCGGACACTCGGTGCACGCCGGCGTCGGCGTGTTCGACCGGCTCGGGACGCTGCAGCCCGGCGCCCGGGTCACCGTGCGAACGCAGGCTGCAGCCGTCCGCTACCGCGTCTCCGGCGTCGAGGTCTACGGCAAGCAGAGCCTGGCGAGGCGCGCCTCGCGCCTGTTCCGCCAGAACGGGCCGGCACGCCTGGTGATGGTCACGTGCGCGGGCTGGAACGGCAGCCGGTACCTCTCCAACGTGGTGGTGGTCGCCGATCCGAAGTGACCCGATCCGATGTGACCGAGGAGCACCCGTGAGCTTCCGGCGATATGTCCACGTACGGCCCGGTTCAAGACTGGTCCCGGGACCATGGTCGCGTGGCCGAGCACGGCGGCGAACCCCACTATTGCAGGTAAGGCTCCACTAAGTCCGACAGCCCGGCATTCCCCCACGATGCCGCCTCAGGCTTTCGGGTCGGACGGGGCCGGCCGGCCGCTCACCCCACAGGTGGCCGTCCAGAGATGGTGCAGACCCCGGTTACCCCACGACCGGGGTCGCCCCATTTCTGGGCTCGTGTTCTGGGCTCCGTGTTCTGGGCTCCGTGTCCTGGGCTCCGTGTCCTGGGCTCCGTGTCCTGGGCTCGCGCATGCCTGGCGCCTGTCCGGCCCATGCCTGTCTGGACCCATCTGAGGGCCCGGGTACGACGTTCTCCGCCCCGCATCTGGACCTTGTCTGAGCGGAGTGGATGTGAACCACCTCCCAACGCGCCCGGGGGCGTTTGACCGCTTCGCCACCGAGCAACACTGAAGGCAGGAGGGAGCAACTGGCTGTGCCGAGACAGCCGCCGCTCTTTCTCAGGCGCCTCGCCGTCCGACGTCCCCCGGTCGGCGGCGGGGCGCCGCTTCTGAGCCCGCCGGGAGCCGTCGAGAAGCGTCAGGAACGCGGCCGGCGCCTCCGCCGCCCGGGCTCCTCGTCGGTACTGGTGCCGACGAACTCCTGCAGCGCCTCCATCTCCTGGGTGTCCGCGACGCCGCGCAGGCGCTCCAGCTTGGCGGTCTGCCGCAGCCGCCGGACCAGCTCCATCCGCGCCAGCGAGGTCTCCGCCTCCGGCCACACCCGCTCGAACGCGGCGTTCAGGGCAGCCCCGACCAGCACCGCGAACGAGGTCAGGTACAGCCACAGCAGCACCGCGATCGGCGCGGCCAGCGGCCCGTAGATGGAGGTGCCGCCGACGACGTTCTGCAAAGTCCACCGCAGCAGGAAGCTGCCGAAGATCCACATCAGCAGCGCCAGCGTGGCGCCGGGGATGTCGTAGCGCCACGACGTACGCACCGGCACCGACAGGTGGTACAGCGACGTCAGGAACGCGATGCTCAGCAGCACCACGGTCGGCCAGTACAGCTCGCTGAGGAACAGCACCTGGTGGGGTAGCAGGCCGCGGAACAGGCTCGGCCCGGCCAGCACCAGCGGCAGCAGCACGACCCCCACCACCAGGCCGATGACGTACAGGGCGAACGACAGCACCCGGGTGTGCACGATGCCGCGCCGCCCCGCCAGGCCGTACAGGATGGTGATCGTGTCGACGAACACGTTCAGCGCCCGCGAGCCCGACCACAGCGCCAGCACGAAGCCGATCGAGATGACGTCGAAGCGGCCGTTGCCGGACAGGACGTCGTTCATCGTCGGCAGGATGACCCGGTCGACGCTGTCCTCGGTCAGCACCTGCCGCGACAGCCCGAGCGTGGCGTGGCGGAAGGTCTCCACCTGGGTCACGTCGAGCCGGTCGACGAAGAAGCCGATGCTGCCGGCGAGAGCGAAGATCAGCGGTGGCAGCGACAGGATGGCGAAGAACGCCGCCTCCGCGGCGAGGCCCGTGACGCGGTAGCGGAACGACGCACCGACCGTGACCGTGACCAGCCGCCACGCGGTGTGCCGAACCCGTGGCCACAGGGCGTCAGCTTGGCGCGACGCCGCTGCGGAAGGCTCGCCCATAGGCAATACCGTAACGACATGGCCTCCTCAAACCGGGTAGCGACCAACCAGCCGCCGCCACTTGTCGACTACGACGTCTTCGCGTCCGACCAGGCACTTGTCGAGGCGGTGCACCGGCACGGGAAGGCCGAGACGGTCGACGAACTGTCCGAGATCGGGCGACTTGCGGGAACCGCCGAGGCGCAGGAGCACGGCCGGCTGGCCAACCGGCACGTGCCGACGCTGCGCACCTTCGACCGGTACGGCAACCGCGTCGACGAGGTCGAGTTCCATCCCTCCTGGCACTGGCTGATGGAACGCGGGGTCGGCTTCGGGCTGCAGGGCGCGCCCTGGGACAGCGCGGCTCCCGACGCCCACGTACGCCGGGCCGCGGGCTTCTACGCGTGGTCGCAGGTCGAGCCCGCCCACGGCTGCCCTAGCTCGAGGACCTATGCCGCCGTTCCCGCGCTGCGCGCCGACGAGACGATCGCCAAGGAGTGGGTGCCGCGGCTGACCGCGGCCACGTACGACTTCGGGCTGCGCTCCCCCGCCGACAAGCACGGCTGCCTGGCCGGCATGGGGATGACCGAGAAGCAGGGCGGGTCGGACGTCCGCGCCAACGCGACCGAGGCGCGGCCGACGCAGGCCGAGGGCGAGTACACGCTGCACGGCCACAAGTGGTTCACCAGCGCGCCGATGAACGACGTCTTCCTCGTGCTGGCGCAGGCGCCCGGCGGGCTCACCTGCTTCGTCGTGCCGCGGGTGCTGCCCGACGGCAGACGCAACCCGTTCGACCTGCAGCGGCTCAAGGACAAGCTCGGCAACCGCTCGAACGCCTCGTCCGAGATCGAGTTCCACGGCACCTGGGCGCAGCGGCTCGGCGAGGAGGGCCGCGGGGTCCGCACGATCATCGAGATGGTGGCCGCGACCCGGCTCGACTGCGTCCTCGGCTCGGCGTCGCTGATGCGGCGGGCGCTCGCCGAGGCGTCCTGGCACGCGGCGCACCGCTCGGCGTTCGGCGCGCTGCTCTCCGACCAGCCGCTGATGCGCAACGTGCTCGCCGACCTCGCCGTCGAGTCCGAGGCCGCGACCGCCCTGGGGATCCGGCTGGCCGCGGCGGTCGACGCCGGCGACGACCCGCACGAGACGGCGTTCCGGCGGATCGCGCTGCCGCTCGGGAAGTACTGGGTGTGCAAGCGGACGCCGTTCATGGTGGCCGAGGCGCTGGAGTGCCTGGGCGGCAACGGCTACGTCGAGGAGTCGGGGCTGCCGCTGGTGTTCCGGGAGTCGCCGCTGAACTCGATCTGGGAGGGCAGCGGCAACGTGAACGCGCTCGACGTGCTGCGCGCGCTGAGCCGCTCACCGGAGGCGCTCGACGCGTGGCTCACCGAGGTCGGGCAGGCGCGTGGCGAGGACCCGCGCCTCGACCGGGCAGTCGAGGACGTGCTCACCGACCTGGCCGACCTCTCCGACCTGGAGGTACGGGCCCGCCGGCTGGCGTCGCTGATGGCGCAGTGCCTGCAGGCCTCGCTGCTGGTCCGGTTCGCGCCGGCCGAGGTGGCGGACGCCTTCTGCGCCTCCCGGCTCGGCGGGCAGTGGGCGGGAACGTTCGGCACGCTGCCGCGCGGTACGGACCTGGGCGCGATCGCCGACCGCACCACCCCGCGACAGGAGGTCTGAGTGGCGGCGCTGCGGACGTACGTCGTCGAGCTGGTCGCAACCTTCTTCGTCACGCTGGCCCTGCTCGGTGCGGCCTCCCAGGACGTCCTGCTGGGCGCGGTCGCGGTGGCGGCCACCGTGGGTCTGGTGCTGCGCAGCGGTGCGCACGCCAACCCGGCGCTGACGCTGGCAGCGGTGGTCGGCCGGCGCGTGCCGGGCGCCGAGCTGCTGCCGTGCTGGGCGGCGCAGTTCGTCGGTGCCCTGCTCGCCGCGGCGCTGGGCCGCCTCCTGGTCGAGGCGCCCCCGCTCAGCCCGCTGCTGGACGTCGGCCTGGTCTCGCTGCTGGTGACCGAGCTGCTGTTCGCGTTCGCGCTGTGCTTCGTCGTGCTCGACGGCGACCGCGCCGAGCACCTCCCCCGGCTCCTGCCCAACGGCGGTGCCGCTCTGGCCGGCGGCGTCGTCGTGCTGGCGTCGGCGGCACTGCTGGACCCAGTCGGCGCGGCGGCGTTCAACCCGGCCGCGGCGTTCGGTCAGGTGGTCGCGGGCATCACCGGGTGGGGCACGATCTGGGTCTACCTGCTCGCCTGCCCGGTCGGCGGGGTGCTGGCCGGCCTGACGGCGAGTCAGGTCAGCTCGAGGCCGGGGTAGAGCGGGTGCGCCTCCAGCATCTCCGCTGAGGCAGCCTTCGTGCGCTCGGCGACGCCGTCGGCCAGGGTGTACTTGGCCTTGGACTGCTTGCCGTCCTTCGTCGTGTCGGCGGTCGTGCTCGACAGCACCTCGACGATCAGCTCGGCCACCCGGTCGAGCTCGTCGGCGCCGAAGCCGCGCGAGGTCAGCGCCGGCGTGCCCAGCCGGATGCCGCTGGTGTACCAGGCGCCGTTGGGGTCGGCCGGCACCGAGTTGCGGTTGGTCACCACGCCGGAGTCGAGCAGCGCCGACTCGGCCTGGCGCCCGGTGAGCCCGAAGCTGGAGACGTCGAGCAGCACGATGTGGTTGTCGGTGCCGTCGGTGACCAGCTTGGCGCCGCGGCGCATGAACCCGTCGGCCAGCGCCTTGGCGTTGTCGGCGATCTGCTGCGCGTAGGTGCGGAACTCCGGCTGGCGGGCCTCGGCCAGCGCCACCGCCTTGGCGGCCATCACGTGCCCCAGCGGTCCGCCGAGCACCATCGGGCAGCCCTTGTCGACCGCGTCGGCGAACTCGCTCTTGGCCAGCACCATGCCGCCGCGCGGTCCGCGCAGCGACTTGTGCGTGGTGGTGGTGACGACCTGCGCGTGCGGCACCGGGTCCTCGTCGCCGGTGAAGACCTTGCCCGCGACCAGGCCCGCGAAGTGGGCCATGTCGACCATCAGCGTCGCGTCGACCTCGTCGGCGATCTCGCGCATCTTGGCGAAGTTGATGCGCCGCGGGTAGGCGGAGTAGCCGGCGATGAGCACCAGCGGACGGAACTCGCGTGCGGCCTCGGCGACCCGGTCGTAGTCGAGCAGGCCCGTCTTCGGGTCGGTGCCGTAGCTGCGCTGGTGGAACATCTTGCCGGAGATGTTGGGCCGGAACCCGTGGGTGAGGTGTCCGCCGGCGTCGAGCGACATGCCCAGCATCCGCTGGTTGCCCAGCTCGTTGCGCAGCTTCTCCCAGTCGTCCTCGGTCAGACCGTTGACGTGCTTTACCCCGGCCTTCTCGAGCGCGGGCGACTCCACCCGGTTGGCCAGGATGGCCCAGAACGCCACCAGGTTGGCGTCGATGCCGGAGTGCGGCTGCGCGTAGGCGTACTCGGCGCCGAACAGCTCGCGGGCGTGCTCTGCCGCGAGCGCCTCGACGGTGTCGACGTTCTGGCAGCCGGCGTAGAACCGGTGCCCGACCGTGCCCTCGGCGTACTTGTCGGACAGCCACGACCCCATCGTCAGCAGCACCGCCGGCGAGGCGTAGTTCTCGCTGGCGATCAGCTTCAGCGAGGCCCGCTGGTCGGCGAGCTCGGCCCGCGTGGCCTCGGCGATGCGCGGTTCGACCGACTCGATCACCTGCAGGGCCGACCGGTACGCGGTACTCACGGCAGCGAAGTCTTGGGTCATGGCGGTCAGCCTAGGACTCCGGGCCGACGTGTCGCGCGTCACCCCTCCGGCGGGATCGCCTCGCCGTATGTTAAATAATGAGACTCGATCTCAAATTCTGGGACAAGTGTTTGCCCTATTGACAATTTGCCGGAACCATCTTCCTCATGACATCTGCTGCCTCAACGCACAAGTACCTCGTGGCCCGTCGCCACGTGGACTTCGGACGCGTACGCAGCATGATGTGTCCGCCGGCCTGACCCGCCCGACTTCACCGTAAGCGGGCGCGCGGTCGCCGGCCTTCTCCTTCACGACACCGTCGCGTGTCGGCCGAGCGAGCGTGCGTCTTTCCCTGAAGAGAGATCCACGTATGAGCATCACCCAGGAAGCCCCTGCTGGCCAGACCTCCCGGTCCCCGGTGCGCAAGAAGCGCGGAGAGGGACAGTGGGCTCTCGGCTACCACGAGCCGCTGAACGCCAACGAGCAGGTCAAGAAGGACGACGACGCGCTCAACGTGCGTGCGCGCATCCTGAACATCTACGCGCACCGCGGCTTCGACTCCATCGACGGTGCGGACATGCGCGGACGCTTCCGCTGGTGGGGCCTGTACACGCAGCGCAAGCCCGGGATCGACGGCGGCCGCACCGGTGCGCTCGAGCCGCACGAGCTCGAGGACAAGTACTTCATGCTGCGGGTCCGCATCGACGGCGGGCAGCTCGACGTGCCCCAGCTGCGGGCGATCGCGGACGTCTCCACCACCTACGCGCGCGACAGCGCCGACGTGACCGACCGGCAGAACATCCAGCTGCACTGGGTGCGGATCGAGGACGTACCGGCGATCTGGGACCGCCTGGAGAGCGTCGGACTGTCCACGCAGGAGGCGTGCGGCGACTGCCCACGCGTGGTCCTCGGCAGCCCCGTCGCCGGTATCGCCGCGGACGAGATCATCGACCCCACCTGGGCGATCGAGGAGATCAAGACGCGCTACATCGGCAGCCAGGAGTTCTCCAACCTGCCGCGCAAGTACAAGACCGCGCTGACCGGGCACCCCAGCCACGACGTGGCGCCGGAGATCAACGACATCGCGTTCGTCGGCGTGGAGCACCCCGAGCACGGGCCCGGGTTCGACCTGTGGGTCGGCGGCGGGCTGTCCACCAACCCCAAGCTCGCCCAGCGGCTCGGTGTCTGGGTGCCGCTGGAGGAGGTGCCCGAGGCGTGGTGGGGCGTTACCAGCGTCTTCCGCGACTACGGCTACCGCAGGCTGCGCAGCCGTGCCCGGCTGAAGTTCCTGGTCGCCGACTGGGGCACGGAGAAGTTCCGCGAGGTGCTCGAGACCGAGTACCTCAAGCGCAAGCTCATCGACGGCCCCGAGCCGCCGACGCCGCCGGACAACGGTGACCACGTCGGCGTGCACCTGCAGAAGGACGGCCGGTATTTCGTCGGTGCGACGCCAACAGCGGGCCGCATCTCCGGAACCCAGCTGTCCAAGCTCGCCGACATCGCCGAGGAGCACGGGTCCGGTCGGCTCCGGACGACGCCGTACCAGAAGATCCTCGTCCTCGACGTCGAGGAGGACCAGGTCGAGTCGCTGGTGGACGCGTTGGCCGGCATCGGACTGTCGGCACGCCCCTCGGCGTGGCGTCGCAACACGATGGCGTGCACGGGCATCGAGTACTGCAAGCTCGCCATCGTCGAGACCAAGGAGCGTGCCCGCCGGCTGGTCGACGACCTGGAGGAGCGCATCCCCGAGCTGGACTCGCCGATCACGGTGAACCTCAACGGGTGCCCCAACTCGTGCGCCCGCATCCAGGTCGCCGACATCGGGCTGAAGGGCCAGCTGGTGATGGACGAGAACGGCGAGCAGGTCGAGGGCTACCAGGTCCACCTCGGCGGCGGCCTCGGCCTCGACGCCGGGTTCGGCCGCAAGCTGCGGGCCCACAAGGTCACCTCGGCCGGGCTTACCGACTACGTCGAGCGCGTCGTACGCCACTACCTCGACGACCGGCAGGCCGACGAGCGGTTCGCCCAGTGGGCCGCGCGGGCCGACGAGGAGCTCCTGAAGTGAGCGGCCACACGGTTCCCCTGCACTGCCCCTACTGCGGCGACGAGGACCTCCGTCCGCACGAGGACAAGCACGGCGACTGGGAGTGCCGTTCCTGCCTCCGCGCCTTCAGCCTCAAGTTCATCGGACTTCTCGCACCTCCCACGTCAGGACAGGTGACCCCATGACCACCGACCTCGCCGCGCCGAGGCTGCGCACCGCCGGTCCGCGCCGCAGCCGGGACGAGCTGCGCGAGCTCGCCTCGATCGCGGGTCCCGAGCTCGAGCTCGCGCCGGCCGAGCTCATCATCGAGTGGGCCGTGAACACCTTCGGCGACCGGTTCTGCATCACCTCCTCGATGGCCGACGCCGCGCTGGCCCACCTCGCCGGCCAGGTGGCCCCGAACATCGACGTGGTGTTCCTGGACACCGGCTACCACTTCGCCGAGACGATCGGCACCCGCGACGCCGTGGCCGCGACCATGCCCGTCAACGTGGTGACCGCCACGCCCGAGCAGACGGTCGCGGAGCAGGACGAGACCTACGGCAAGGACCTCTACAAGACCAACCCCGACCTGTGCTGCGCGCTGCGCAAGGTGGCGCCGCTGCAGAAGACGCTCGCCGACTACGACGCGTGGGCGACCGGCCTGCGCCGCGACGAGACACACAACCGGGTGATCACCCCGGTCGTCGGCTGGGACGAGCGCAAGGGCAAGGTCAAGGTCTCCCCGCTCGCGCGGTGGACAGAGGACGACGTCGCGCGGTACGTGGAGGAGAACAACGTGCTGGTGAACCCTCTCCAGTACGACGGCTACCCGTCCATCGGCTGCTGGCCGTGCACCCGCCGCGTCGCGCCGGGTGAGGACAAGCGCAGCGGCCGCTGGGCCGGCACCAACAAGACCGAGTGCGGGATCCACCAGTGAACCCCCGGACCGGAAGGAGGAGGACCTCATGACAGCGCCCGCACTGGTGGCCCTGGCACACGGCAGCAAGGACCCCCGCTCGGCCGAGACCGTCAACGCCCTCTGCGAGAAGGTGCGCGGCATGCGCCCCGACCTGCGCATCGAGCCGGCCTTCCTCGACCACTGCGAGCCGTCGCCCGCGCAGGTCTTCGACCGGCTCGTCGCCGAGGGCTTCGACGAGATCGTCGTCGTACCGCTGCTGCTCACCGCCGCCTACCACGCGCGCATCGACGTCCCCGCGGCCGTTCAGGAGGCCGCGGACCGGCACCCGCAGCTGCGGATGCGGGTCTCGGAGGTGCTCGGCGACGACGTGCTGCTCGACGTGCTCGACCGTCGCGTGCGGTCGGCGCTGAAGCAGAACCGCGCCCGCGAGATCGACGCGCTGGTGCTCGCCGCTGCCGGCTCCAGCGACTCCCGGGCCAACGCCTCGGTCGCCCGGCTGGCGCGGCTGTGGGGCGCCCGGCACAAGCTGCCGGCGATCGCCGCCTTCGCCTCCGCCGCTCCCCCGGCCTCGGGTGAGGCCGTGCGCCGGTTCCGCAGCGAGGGCCGCCGGCACGTCGCGGTGGGGTCGTACTTCATCGCGCCGGGCTTCCTGCCCGACCGCGCGTCGGAGCTGGCACTGGAGGCCGGCGCGATCGCGGTGGCCGAGCCGCTCGGCGCCGACCCCGAGGTCGCGTGGCTGGTGCTCACCCGCTACACGGTGGCCGCGGTCGAGCTGGTGCCGCTGCCGGCCTGAGACTCACCCCTCCTCGGCGAGCAGCCGCTTCCGCTGCTCGTCGACGTCGTAGGTCGCGGACGGCCACTGCGGGCCGAGCCGGTCGAGGTGCTCGCCGAGCAGCTTGGTCACCGCCCAGTTGCGGTACCACTTGCGGTCGGCGGGGATGACGAACCAGGGCGCGATGTCGGAGTTGCAGCGCCGCAGCGCGATCTCGTACGCCTCCTGGAAGTCGTCCCACAGAGCGCGGTCGTCGATGTCGCGGGGGTTGAACTTCCAGTGCTTGGTGGGGTCGTCGAGCCGCGCCAGCAGCCGCCGTCGCTGCTCGTCCCTGCTGATGTGCAGGAAGCACTTGACCACCGTGGTGCCGTCGCGGGCGAGCTCGGCCTCGAACTCGTTGATGGCGTCGTAGCGCTTCTCGATCTCCTGCTTCGGCGCGAGGCCGCGCACGCGTGCGACCAGCACGTCCTCGTAGTGCGACCGGTCGAAGATGCCGATCATCCCGGCCCCCGGCGCGCGGCGGCGGATCCGCCACAGGAAGTCGTGCCGGCGCTCCGCCGCGGTCGGCGCCTTGAACGAGACGAGCTGGACACCCTGCGGGTCCAGCTGGCCGATGCTGTGCCGGATCGTGCCGCCCTTGCCGGAGGTGTCCATCCCCTGCAGCACCAGCAGCACCCTGCGGCTGCCGCCCACGACCCCCTCGGCGAACAAGCGCTCCTGCAGGGTCGAGACGTACGGGTCCAGCTCCGCCAGCGCCTTCTTCCCGGCGGCCTTGTCACCGTCGAAGCCGGGCGTCGCCCCGGTGTCCACCGCACGCAGGTCCACCGCGTCGGGCGCCGTGCGCAGCAGGCCGGTGACCGTGTTCGGACGCGCGTGGTGCTTCTTCTTGGCCATCCTCAATTCCTACCCCTTCGTGGGACTCGATCTCGGCAGACGGGCCACGCCGCTGGCGTCGCGGGTGTTCACTGGAACCATGACCTCGAGCGGAGACACACCTCACGACCCGCGCATCCCGCCTCCGGGCGGCTTCCCGCAGCAGCCGTACGGCGGCGCCGTCCCCGCACTCACCGACGAGGAGCGCAACTGGGCCGTGGCCGCCCATGTCGGCAGCTTCCTCGCCGCGTGGGTCGCCCTCGGGCTGCTGGCTCCGCTGCTGGTGATGGTGACCAAGGGGGACGAGTCGCCCTACATCCGCCGGCACGCGGTCGAGTCCCTCAACTTCCAGATCAATGCACTCATCTACACAGTCGTGTTCGCCGTGCTGATGCTGGTGCTGATCGGCTTCATCCTGCTGCCCCTGTACGCGGTCTTCTACGCCGTGTGCGTGATCATCGGCACGGTGAAAGCCTCACATGGCGAGTTCTTCCGCTACCCGCTGACGATGCGATTCGTGTCCTGACCGCATGCCGGCACGCCCCGGACCCACCGACGTCGCGGCCCGGCTGCTCCCGCACGTCCGCCGGCGCGCCGGTGACAGCGACCGCTACCTGCTCGGCCTGACCGGCCCGCCCGGCGTGGGCAAGTCCGCGCTCGCGGAGGCCCTGGTGGAGGCGTTCGAGGCCGAGTACGGCGCCGGACACGCCGTCGTGGTCGGCATGGACGGTTTCCACCTCAGCCAGGCCGAGCTGCGGCGCCGCGGGCTGGCGCACGTGAAGGGAGCGCCGGAGACGTTCGACGCGGACGGCTTCGTGCGCCTGCTACGCCGTCTGCGCGGGGCCCGCTCGGTGGTCGCCGCGCCCGCGTTCGACCGGACGGCCGAGGAGCCTGTGCCCGGTGCGGTCTCGGTGCGGCCGAGCCACCGGCTGGTGGTCGTGGAGGGTAACTACCTGCTGTTGGACGGGCCGTGGGCACCGGTGCGCGAGCTGCTCGACGACGTCTGGCAGCTACGTCTGCCCGACGACGTCCGGGTGCCCGACCTGGTCGCGCGGCACGTCGCGCACGGCCGTACGCCCGAGGCGGCACACGAGTGGGTGCTCCGCAGCGACGAGGCGAACGCCCGCCTGGTCGCGGCCGCCGCGGAACGCGCCGACGCCGTCGTCGACCTCGAGACCGGGCAGCTGCTGGCGACCGCCCGCTGACTCGCATGTCTCAGCCGGCGAGCGCGGCGCCCTCGCGCGCCAGCGCGACCAGACGGCTGATGGCGCGAAGGTACTTCTTGCGGTACCCGCCCTCGAGCATGTCCGCGGCGAACAGCCGGTCCAGGGCGACACCGCTGGCCACGACGGGGATGTCGCGGTCGTAGAGCCGGTCGGCGAGGACGACGAGCCGCAGCGCCAGCGCCTGGTCCTGCACCTCCCGCACGTCCTCCAGGCACACCGTCGACACCCCGTCGAGCAGCGCGCCGTACCGCGACGGATGCACGCGCGGAAGGTGGCGGCACAGGTCGACGAAATGGTCCAGCGACGCGTCGGGGGCCGCGGAGGCCGTCTCGCGCAACACGGTCTCGGACAAGGGTGCCGGCGCCGGCGCGCTGCCGCGGTGCCGGTAGTCCTCGCCGTCGATGCGCTGCACCGCGAAGTGTGCGGACAGGGACTGGATCTCGCGCAGGAAGTCCTGCGCGGCGAACCGTCCCTCGCCCAGGCTGCCCGGCAGCGTGTTGGACGTCGCCGCGGGACGCACGCCCGCGTCCACGAGACGCCCCAGCAGCGTCGAGACCAGGACGGTGTCGCCCGGGTCGTCGAGCTCGAACTCGTCCACGCACAAGAGTCGGTACGACGACAACCGCTCGACCGCCTGGGCGAAGCCCAGCGCTCCCACCAGATGGGTCAGCTCGACGAACGTGGCGAAGAGCTTCGGTGCGGGCGCGGCGTGCCACAGCGACGCGAGCAGGTGCGTCTTGCCGACACCGAAGCCACCGTCGAGATAGACGCCCCTCGGCCCCTCGGAGGCCTTGGCCCGTCCGAACCACGACCGCCTGCCCCGTCGGCTCCCCTCGCCGATCGACCCGGCGAACCCACGCAGCACCTCGACCGCCTGCTGCTGGGACGGATGGGCCGGGTCGGGCCGGAAGGTCTCGAACCGCACCCGGTCGAAGCGGGGCGGCGGCACCAGGTCGGCGACGAGCCGGTCGGGCGGAACCCGCGGGTCGCGGTCGACGAGACGGTGCGGCACGCCCGAAAGCCTACGAGCCCGGCGGACGGCCCGGTCGTGGCAGGATCGGCCGCGTGCAGGCTCTGTACCCGGCGACCCCCTCGTCGCTGAGCGACGACGACGTCGCCGAGCTCTACGGCTACCCCGTCGAGCGCACCTGGGTGCGTGCGAACTTCGTGTCGACCCTCGACGGCGCCGTGCAGGGCGGCGACGACCGCGCCGGCTCGATCTCCGACAGCGCCGACCGGCGGGTGTTCGCGCTGCTGCGGTCGCTGTGCGACGTGGTCGTGGTCGGCGCCGGCACCGCACGCACCGAGGGCTACGCCCCGGTGCGCAACCACGAGGTGGACGGCGACCTGCGTCGACGCCACGGCCTGGCCGCGGTACCGTCCATCGCCGTGGTCACCCGCAGCGTCGACGTCGCCGAGGACCTGCTGCGCGGCGGTGAGGCACGCACGCTGGTGTTCACCACCGCGACGGCCCCGCATGCACGGGTCGAGGACGCCAAGGCACTCGCGGAGGTGGTCGAGGCCGGCGAGGAGACCATCGACCCGGCCACGGTCGTCGACGAGCTCACCGCACGCGGCTTCCGGCGGATCCTCCTCGAAGGCGGCCCGCAGCTGATGCGGTCGTTCGTGGCGGCCGGCAGGTGCGACGAGCTGTGCCTGACCGTCAGCGCCCTGCTCGTGGGCGGTGACCGGCACCGGCTGCTGCGCGGAGGTGCGGTCGAGCCACCGCAGGCGCTGCAGCTGCGTCACCTGCTGGAGGAGGACGGCACGTTGTTCTGCCGCTACGCCAGGGCGAGAGGCTGAGCCGTGGACCTACCCGTCAACCCGCCGCTGTCGCCGATGCTGGCGCGCTCGGTCAAGGCCATCCCCCATCCCGACAAGGCCGGCGAGGGCTTCCTGTACGAGCCGAAGTGGGACGGCTTCCGCTGCATCGTGTTCCGCGACGGCGACGAGGTCGAGCTCACCAGCCGCAACGAGCGGCCGATGACCCGCTACTTCCCCGAGGTGGTGGAAGCGGTCAAGCACTCGCTGCCCCCGCGTTGCGTGCTCGACGGCGAGCTCGTGGTCACGATGGGCGGGCGGCTGGAGTTCGAGCGGCTGCAGGAGCGCATCCATCCCGCCGACTCTCGCGTGCGCAAGCTGGCCGTCGAGACCCCGGCGTCGTTCGTCGCGTTCGACGCACTGGCCGTCGACGACCGGTCGCTGCTGGACGCCCCACTGGAGCAGCGTCGTACGGCCCTGGAGGGTGCGCTCGCCGACGCATCGCCGCCGGTGCACCTGACACCGGCCACCCGCGACCACGCCACCGCGCAGTCGTGGTTCGGCCAGTTCGAGGGCGCCGGGCTCGACGGCGTGGTCGCCAAGCCGCTGTCGTCGACCTACCAGCCCGGCGTGCGGGCGATGTTCAAGATCAAGCACGACCGAACCGCCGACGTCGTGGTCGCCGGCTACCGGCTGCACAAGACCTCCAAGCCCGAGCGGCCCCTGCTGGGCTCGCTGCTGCTCGGGCTCTACGACGCGTCCGGCAACCTGCAGCACGTCGGCGTCTCGGCGGCGTTCGCCGCGGCCCGGCGGGCCGAGCTGTACGACGAGCTGGTGCCGCTGGCGGTGCCGGCCGACCAGCACCCGTGGGGCGCCTGGGCCGCGGCCGAGGGCGGCGACCGGCGGCCCGGCGCGGAGTCGCGGTGGAGCGCCGGGAAGGACCTCTCCTGGAACCCGCTGGACCCGATCCTGGTGTGCGAGGTGGGCTACGACCACATGGAGGGCACCAGGTTCCGGCACACCGCGCAGTTCAAGCGGTGGCGCCCCGACCGCGAACCGGCCTCGTGCACCTACGACCAGCTCGAGGAGCCGGTCGGATACGACCTCGCCGAGATCCTGGGGCCGTGATGCTTGGTGCCAGGCGGCGGAAGCGCGACGATAGAGGCACAGCACAACAGCGGTGCCCGGGCAGCTGCCCGCACCGGGCGCGGAGGTGTCGACATGTATGAGGTAGTCCTGCTCATCGAGCGAGCCATCTCGAAGATGGACGCGGTGCAGGTGACAGGTCTGCACGACTCCCTCGAAGAGACCGTCCACTACCACGTCATCCTCCCCTGTGAGGACGCCGCATCCCGCATCGAGACCGCTCTCGGCTCCATCGCGGCCAGCGAGGTGCTGGCGACCTCGGCGATGAGCTACCCCGAGATGGACATCGACGAGCTGCAGCGCGAGATCCGGGGCGAGGCGCAGAAGGAGCTCGACTCGAGCCTGCATCTGCTGAGGGCTACCCGCCACGAGGCCGACGGCGAGGTCAGCAGCCAGGACCCCGTGGTCGCGCTGGCGTCGGCCGTCGAGAACCGCAACGCCTCCGAGGTCATCATCCTGACCCGCTCGCACGTGGTGAGGGAGTTCTTCCACCTCGACTGGACGTCGAAGGCCCGCCGCAAGATCGGCGTTCCGTGCCTGCACCTGCTCGAGCACGAGACCTTCGACGAGCAGGCGGGCCAAGGGGAGGGCGTCACCGGCATGTAGCCGGTCTGCGATCATTGGTGCGGGCGACGACGTGACGCCTGTGCCGTGTCGACGGTGCCGCCGACCAGCTGAGGGAGCCTCGTGGACGTCTGGCCTGGGACTGCCTACCCCCTCGGGGCCACCTACGACGGAGCCGGCACCAACTTCGCCCTGTTCTCCGAGATCGCCGATCGAGTCGAGCTGTGTCTGTTCGACGCCAAGGGCAGGGAGACCCGGGTCGAGCTGACCGAGCGTGACGCCTTGGTCTGGCACGGCTACCTTCCCAGAGTCGGGCCAGGCCAGCGGTACGGCTACCGCGTCCACGGCCCGTACGCGCCGGAGGAGGGTCATCGCTGCGACCCGTCCAAGCTGCTGCTCGACCCGTACGCCAAGGCGATCGAGGGCGCGATCGACTGGGACCAGGCGTTGTTCTCCTACACCTTCGGCAAGCCGGAGAAGCGCAACACCAAGGACTCCGCGTCGCACATGATGAAGTGCGTGGTGACCAACCCGTACTTCGACTGGCAGGAGGACCGGCAGCCGCGCACCCCCTACCACGAGTCGGTCATCTACGAGGCCCACGTCAAGGGCCTGACGATGACGCATCCGGACATCCCCGAGGACATCCGTGGCACCTACGCCGCGCTCGGCCACCCGGCGATGGTCGACCACCTCACGTCGCTGGGTGTCACCGCCGTCGAGCTGATGCCGGTGCACCAGTTCGTCAACGACTCCTCGCTGGTGGACAAGGGCCTGTCGAACTACTGGGGCTACAACACGATCGGCTTCTTCGCCCCGCACAACGCCTACTCCTCCAGCGGGCAGGCCGGCGACCAGGTGCTGGAGTTCAAGGCGATGGTGCGTGAGCTGCACCGCGCGGGCATCGAGGTCATCCTCGACGTCGTCTACAACCACACCGCGGAGGGCAACCACCTCGGCCCGACGCTGGCGTTCCGCGGCATCGACAACGCCGCCTACTACCGGCTGGTCGACGAGGACAAGCGTCACTACTACGACACCACCGGCACCGGCAACACGCTGCTGATGCGTCACCCGCACGTGCTGCAGCTGATCATGGACTCGCTGCGCTACTGGGTGCTCGACATGCACGTCGACGGCTTCCGCTTCGACCTCGCCGCCAGCCTGGCCCGCCAGTTCCACGAGGTCGACCGGCTGAGCGCGTTCTTCGACCTGGTGCAGCAGGATCCGGTGGTGTCGCAGGTGAAGCTGATCGCCGAGCCCTGGGACGTCGGTCCCGGCGGCTACCAGGTGGGCAACTTCCCGCCGCGCTGGACCGAGTGGAACGGCAAGTTCCGCGACTGTGTGCGCGACTTCTGGCGCGGCGAGCCCGCCACGCTCGGCGAGTTCGCCGCCCGGCTGTCGGGGTCGTCGGACCTGTACGAGAGCGACGGCCGGGCGCCGTACGCCTCGATCAACTTCGTCACCGCCCACGACGGGTTCACCCTGCGCGACCTGGTGTCGTACAACGACAAGCACAACGAGGCCAACGGCGAGGACAACAACGACGGCGAGAGCCACAACCGGTCCTGGAACTGCGGCGTCGAGGGGCCGACGGACGACCCCGACGTCAACGCGCTGCGCGAACGGCAGCAGCGCAACCTGCTCGCCACGCTGGTGCTGAGCCAGGGCGTGCCGATGGTGCTGCACGGCGACGAGGTGGGTCGCACGCAGAACGGCAACAACAACGCCTACTGCCAGGACAACCAGCTGTCATGGGTCAACTGGGAGAAGGCCGACGAGGACCTGATCGAGTTCGTGCGGACGCTGACGAGGCTGCGCGCGGAGCACCCGGTCTTCCGGCGACGGCGGTTCTTCACCGGCGAGCACGAGCGGGGCGACGACCTGCCCGACATCGTCTGGCTGCGCCCCGACGGCACCGAGATGACCGACGAGGACTGGGGCACCGGCAAGCTGGCACTCGCCGTGTACCTGAACGGCGACGGGATCGTCGAGCCCGGTCCCCGTGGCGAGCAGATCATGGACGACTCGTTCCTGATGCTGCTCAACGCCAGCGCCGACGACGTCGACTTCGTGGTGCCGAACGGGCCCTACGCCCACCGGTGGCTGCGGGTGCTCGACACGTCGCACCCCCAGGACGACCCGGACGACGAGCCGGTCCCGGCCGACAGCTCGGTGCGGGTGCCGAGCCGCTCGGTCATGCTGATGCGTCGTGCCTGACCCCGGCAGCACCGGAAGCACAGGCGGCACCGGCAGCACCGGGGGCGCCGTCGGCCTGGGCAGCACCTACCGGCTGCAGCTGCACGCCGGGTTCGGCTTCGCCGACGCCGCGGCCCAGGTGCCCTACCTCGCCGGCCTGGGAGTGACGCACCTGTACCTGTCCCCCGTCCTGCAGGCGGCACCGGGATCGATGCACGGCTACGACGTGCTCGACCACGGCAGGGTCTCGGACGACCTCGGTGGCGAGGGCGCGCTGGTCGCCCTGGCCGACACCGCGCACCGGCACGGGCTCGGCGTGGTCGTCGACGTGGTGCCCAACCACATGGCCCTGGTGGCGCCGGAGCACCTGAACCGTCCCTTCTGGAAGGTGCTGCGCGACGGCCGTGCCGCGAGCACCGCGCACTGGTTCGACATCGACTGGGACGCAGGTGACGAGAAGGTGGGGCTGCCGCTGCTCGGCGGCAGCGTCGATGAGGTGGTCAGGTCCGGTGAGCTGGTGCTCGACGCGCTCGACGGCGAGCCCGTGCTGCGCTACCACGACCACGTGTTCCCGCTCGCCCCCGGCACCGCGCCGTCGGGTACCACGCACGAGGCACCCAACGCGGACGTGTCCGCCGTACTGGAGCGGCAGCACTACCGGCTGGCGAGCTGGCGCGACAAGGACTCGGTGCTGAACTACCGAAGGTTCTTCGACGTCGACAGCCTGCTCGCCGTCCGCGTCGAGGAGCCCGACGTCTTCGAGGCCACCCACCGGGTGCTGCTCGACCTGCACGCGCGCGGCGTCGTGGACGGCTTCCGCATCGACCACCCCGACGGACTGGCCGACCCCCGCGAGTACCTGCGCCGGCTGCGCGCCGCCACCGGCGGCGCCTGGGTGGTGGTCGAGAAGATCCTCGAGCCCGGTGAGGCACTCCCCCGCGCCTGGTCGTGCGCCGGCACGACCGGGTACGACGCCCTGCTCGCGGTCCAGACCGCACTGGTGGACCCGGCCGCGACGCCCACGCTCGACCGGGTCTGGGCCGACGCGGGCGGCGAGCCAGACCTCGAGCAGGTCGCGGAGGCGGCCAAGCGCGAGGCCGTGGAGGGGATGCTGACCGCCGAGGTCGACCGGCTGTGCCGCAGCGCGGTGTCGGCCACGGGTCATCAGGACCCGTCGCGGCTGCGTGCGGCGCTGGTCGAGGTGCTGGTGGCGATGGACGTCTACCGGGCGTACGTGCAGCCCGGTGAGCCGGTCGACGTGGAGTCCGCGCAGCGGCTGGAGCACGCCGCCCGGCGGGCGCGTGACCGGCGCCCGGACCTCGCCGAGGACATCGACCTGCTGCTCGACCTGACCCAGAGCCGCAGGCCGGTGGCCGAGGACTTCGTGGTGCGCTTCCAGCAGACCTGCGGCCCGGTGATGGCCAAGGGGATCGAGGACACCACCTTCTACCGGTGGCACCGGCTGGTCGCGCTGAACGAGGTCGGCGGCGACCCTTCGGTGGTGGCCAAGGCCTCCCCCGACGCCCTGCACACCTGGGCGGCCGAGCAGGCCCGGTCCTGGCCACGGGGCATGACCACGCTGTCGACGCACGACACCAAGCGCGGCGAGGATGTGCGCGCTCGGCTGCTCGCGGCCGCCCAGCACCCGCGGGTGTGGGAGGAGTCGTCCGCACCCTTCCTGGAGGCGGCCGACGAGGCGGGCGTCGACCGGCCCACCGCGCTGCTGCTGTGGCAGACCCTGGTCGGCGCCTGGCCGCTGAGCCGGGAGCGCCTGCACGACTACCTGCGCAAGGCGATGCGCGAGGCCAAGCAGCACACCGCCTGGGTGGACGGCGACGAGGCCTACGAGAACCGCGTCCTCGAGCTGGCCGACCGCGCCCAGCGGCCGGGCCCGATGCGGGCGTCGGTGGAGTCGGCGGTGGCTGCCGTCGCCGACGACACCCGCGCGACCGTGCTGGCCGCCAAGCTGCTGCAGCTGTGCCTGCCCGGTGTACCGGACGTCTACCAGGGCTGCGAGGTGGCCACCGACTCGCTGGTCGACCCCGACAACCGCCGGCCGGTCGACTTCGCCCGGCGCGCGCGGATGTTGGCCCGGCTGGACCAGGCCGAACCCGGCACGACCGGCGCGGGGGACCTCGACCAGGAGAAGCTGCTGGTCACCTCCCGGACGCTCCGGCTGCGCCGGGACCGGCCCGACGCCCTCGGGCAGGACGGCTCGTACCGGCCACTGGAGGAGTCCACCGAGCACGTCGTCGGCTTCCTCCGCGGCGAGCAGGTGGCCTGCCTGGTGACCCGGGCGCCGCAGCGGTTGCGCGCGGACGGCGGCTGGGGCTCCCATACGGTGTCGCTGCCCGAGGGCGCCTGGACCAACGTCCTGACCGGCGCGACGCACACCGGCGACGAGGTCCGGTGCGCCGACGTGTTCGCGCTGCTTCCGGTGGCGCTGTTGGAGCTCGGGTGAACCGCTTCGAGGTCTGGGCCCCGCACGCGACCGAGCGGATGGACGTGCTGGTGGAGGGTGACACGCACCCGATGGCCCAGGCCCGCAGCGGCTGGTGGCGGGCGGACCTGGACGCGCCGCCGGGCACGGCGTACGCGTTCTCCCTCGACGGCGGCCGGCCCGTCACCGACCCCCGTGCGCTGCGGCTCCCCGGAGGCCCGGAGGCCCCGGCCGAGGTCTTCGACGTCCACGACTTCGCCTGGACCGACGCAACCTGGCAGGGCGTCGACCTGCCGGGCGCGGTCGCGTACGAGATGCACGTCGGCACCTTCACCGACGAGGGCACGTTCGACGCCGCGGTGCAGCGGCTCGACCACCTGGTCGAGCTCGGCGTCGACCTGGTCGAGGTGATGCCGGTCAACAGCTTCCCCGGCAGACACGGCTGGGGCTACGACGGGGTGGGGCTGTTCGCCGTGCACGAGCCGTACGGCGGGCCGCGGGCGTTCCAGCGCTTCGTCGACGCCTGCCACGCGCGCGGCCTCGGCGTCTGTCTCGACGTGGTCTACAACCACCTCGGTCCGAGCGGCAACCACCTCGGGGAGCTCGGGCCGTACTTCACCGACCACTACGTGACGCCGTGGGGACCGGCGCTCAACCTCGACGACGCCGGCAGCGACGAGGTCCAGTCCTTCGTGCTGGACAACGTCGTGCAGTGGCTGCGCGACTTCCACGTCGACGCGCTGCGTCTCGACGCCGTCCACGCGCTGCACGACGAGCGCGCGCTGCCGCTGCTCGAGCGGATGTCGGCCGAGGTCGACCGGCTGTCGGCTGAGCTCGGCCGTCCGCTGTGGCTGGTCGCGGAGTCCGACCGCAACGACCCGCGGACGGTGACGCCGCGCGAGGAGGGCGGGGTCGGCCTGCACGCACAGTGGGCCGACGACGTGCACCACGGCCTGCACGTCTTCCTCACCGGGGAGACGCAGGGCTACTACGCGGCGTTCACGGGGCCGCGCACCTTGGAGAAGGTGCTCACACACGTGTTCTTCCACGACGGCAGCTGGTCGTCGTTCCGCGGGCGCTCGCATGGCCGGCCGATCGACCGCGACCGGCTGCCCGGCTGGCGGTTCGTGGTGTGTCTGCAGAACCACGACCAGGTGGGAAACCGGGCGGTCGGTGACCGCCTGTCGGCCTCCGTCGATCCCGGCACCCTGGCCGGCGGGGCGGCGCTGCTGCTCACCTCGGCCGGCACGCCGATGCTGTTCATGGGCGAGGAGTGGGGCGCGTCCACGCCCTGGCAGTACTTCACCGACCACCCCGACCCGGAGCTGGCCGAGGCGGTACGTCAGGGTCGTCGCGACGAGTTCGCCGCGCACGGCTGGCAGCGCGACGACGTGCCGGACCCGCAGGACCCGGCCACGTTCGCACGGTCGCGGCTGGACTGGTCCGAGGTGTCCGCGGGCGCACACGCCCGCCTGCATGCGTGGTACCGCGCGTTGATCGCGTTACGCCGCGCGCGGCCCGACCTGCGCGACCCCGACCTGCGAGCGGTGCTGGTGCGGCACGACGAGACCGCCCGGACGGTGGTCGTGCACCGCGGCGCGCACCGCGTGGTGGTCAACCGCGCCGGGGAGCCGCGCACCGTCGACCTGGACGCGGCCGGCCTCGACGACCTCGTGGTGCTGCTGTCCTGGGACGACCAGGCCGCCCTCGACGGCCACCTGTTGACGGTCGGCCCGTGGTCGGCGGCCGTCGTCGGCCCCGAGGCTGGCTGAGGGCCGGGACACCTCCGCGCGCGACCAGCAGCCTCACCGGTGGTTGGTTGGTTCGACACTCAGGGTGAGCGTTCTCGGGCGATGTTGGTTACGACGCGTCACAGACCCGAAGTTTTGCGTAACCGTGACGGCGCGGCGGAAGCGTGCAGGGAAACCGCTTCGGTCCGGTGCGCCCCCACGACGCACCGTACGAGAGAGGGGTCCTTGTGGACTTTCACCTGCGGCCGTCCCGTGCGGCCGGCGACGCGAGGCCGCGTCGCACGATCTTGACCCCACGCCGGGTGTTCGCGGCTGTCCTGGCCTGCGTGCTCGGCGTCACGCTGATGTCGGTCGGCGGCTCCGCCTCCGCGCTCAGCATGGCCCACGTCGGCGCGAAGGACAGCCGCGGCTTCCCCACGTTCTACATGGACGAGGCGGGGCGCGCCCTGCAGATGTGCGACGACGGCTCCGCGTTCTGCCAGGGCGTGAAACCCGGTGCGCTGACCCCGCCGGACGGCGAGGCGTTCTACTGGGAGGCGCTCACACCGCTGAAGACCCCGCGCGGCACGCTCTCGGTGGAGATGGGGCTCGAGGCCGCCTTCGCCGGTCAGCGTCCGGTCGTCTTCTACCGCATCCGGGTGCGCGGCCACCTGAGCAAGCGGGGAACCTACATCTTCAAGCACCCCTTCGGCCAGATCCGCCTCCAGGCCATCACGCCGGCCGAGCAGCGCAACGTCAACTTCACCCGCGACGTTCCGTGCTCGCAGACCAACGGTGGCGTGTGCGCGCCGCGCATGACCCGGTGGCTGAAGTCGACCACCCGGGCGAAGGGCTACCTCGGCACGCGGCGCCGCACCCCGGTGACCGGCGGCACCCTGCGCAACACGGCGGAGCTGGTCGCGCGTGACACCGGCAAGACCATCGGTGTCTCCAAGCAGTTCCGCATCGTCGGCAAGGTCTGCGGACCGTCCTGCCGTGCGCGCAACCGGCCGTAGCCACACCGCGCGTGCTTCCCGCCTGGGGGACCCGAGCGTGACCGAGTAGCCCGGGGGCCGGGTCGGCGAGTTCGCCGGCCCGGCCTTCGGCCTGTCCGCGTCAGTGCTGCCGGCCGCGAGCGCCCACGATCAGCAGCGCCACGCCGAGGCCGGCCACGAGCGGCCCGATGATCGCCCAGGTCGCGACCCCGGTCATGGGGCTGCCGGTGACGTAGCCCAGGCCCTGCAGGGTCCAGACCGCGCCCACCAGCACGAGCACGCCGCCGAGCAGCAGCAGGAGTGCCTTCCTCACCCTTGAATCGTGGCACACCGCGGAACGTCCACGGGGTCCCTCGCTGCAGGTCGCGGCCGGGCCCGCCCGGGCCGTACGTTGGTGGCGAGGGAAGGGGGTGGGCGCGATGACCGAGGAGTCACCCGGGGCAGGCTTCGAGAGCACCACGTGCTGCATCGTCGGATGCGGCCCGGCCGGCGCGATGCTCGGCCTGCTGCTGGCTCGAGCCGGCATCGACGTGGTCGTGCTGGAGAAGTACGCCGACTTCCACCGCGACTTCCGCGGGGACACCATCCACGCCTCGACCCTGCAGGTGCTCGACGAGCTGGGGCTGCTGGAGGGGTTCGAGAAGCTGCCGCAGCAGCACACCTCCCGGATCAGCATCGTGACCGACGACGGCGCGGTGCCGCTCGGCGACTTCACCCACCTGCCTGGGCGGTTCCAGTACATCTCGTTCGTGCCCCAGTGGGACTTCCTGACCTTCGTCACCGACGAGGCCCGGCGCCATCCGTCGTACACGCTGTACCAGGAGGCGGAGTTCGTGAGCCTCGTCGTCGAGGACGGAGCGGTCCGCGGCGTGCGCTACCGCGGCACCGACGGCGGCGAGCGGGAGATCCGCGCAACCCTGACCGTGGGCGCCGACGGCAGGCACTCGGCCGTACGCAAGGCGGCGGGACTGCGGCCGGTCGAGTTCGGCGCGCCGATGGACGTGCTGTGGTTCCGGGTGCCTCGCGCTGAGGACGACCCGCCCAGCACGTTCCTCCGGCTGACGCCGGGGCGGCTGTTCCCGATGATCGACCGGCGCACCTACTGGCAGGGCGCGTACACGATGTCGAAGGGCTCGTACGCCGAGGTCAGGGAGCGCGGCATCGAGCGGCTGCGGGAGGACATCGGGCACGCGATGCCGTTCCTGCAGGGGCGACTGGAGGAGGCGCTCGCCTCCTGGGACGACGTCGGCTTCCTCGAGGTGCGGGTCAACCGGCTGAAGCGGTGGCACCGGCCGGGTCTGCTCTGCATCGGCGACGCGGCGCACGCGATGTCGCCGATCGCGGGGGTCGGCATCAACCTGGCGATCCAGGACGCGGTGGCCGCGGCCAACCAGCTCTTCGACCCGCTGCGGCAGGGCCTTCTCACCGAGAAGGACCTCGCGGCGGTGCAGCGGCGGCGGATGCTGTCGACCCGGGTGACCCAGGACGTGCAGCTGGCCATCCAGCGCCGCCTGATCTCGCCGCTGCTGGAGAACCAGTCGGCGGCGACGGTGCCGAGGCCGATGCGCGCCGCGTTCACGATGCCGGTCCTGCGCCGCTTCCTCGGCCGGTTCGTGGGCCTGGGTGTGCGCAACGAGCACGTCCATCAGCCCGCGTAGGCGGGCCGGGGTACGCCCGGCGGTCAGCTCTCCCGGTCGGGGTGCTGGAAGCCGTCGGTGGTGAAGTCGGTGTGCCAGGTGTTCATGGTGTGCCCCCTTCTGGCCCGGCGTACGTGCCGAGAACCCGAGTCTGCGCGTCCCCGCAGCCGGTCGGGCCGGAAAACGGACAAGACGGCACGGACGGGCTACTCGTGAGGTGACCCGGTCGGGCCCTCCCACGGCGGATGGCCGCTTCCCCGGGCTCGCAACCCGTGGAAAGCGCCCACACCACCCGGTTACATGGCTTGCGGCACGACCCGAGCGCTCGCGGTCACGTCACGCGTCTTCCCAGTTCAGCGGGTTGATCCGGCTCGGCTGGACCCGGGGCGGCTCGCCGGGCATCTTCGGGTAGTCCGGCGGGTAGGGCATGTCGCCGAGGCCCTCGGCCTGGTCGCGCTCGTACATCGCCAGCAGCGGCTCAAGCGAGTGCGCGACGTCGTCGATGCGCTGGTGCAGGTCGCCGACGTCGGCGAAGCGCTCGGGCATGGTGAAGATCGTGAAGTCGCCCGGTGACACCGAGTCGATCTCGTCCCAGAGAAGCGGCGCCGACACCGGGCCCCCGGGCCTGGCCCGCAGGGAGTACGCGCTGGCGATCGTGCGGTCGCGGGCGTTCTGGTTGTAGTCGACGAACACCCGGCTGCCGCGCTCCTCCTTCCACCACTTGGTGGTGACCTGGTCGGGCATCCGCCGCTCCAGCTCGCGGCCGAACGCGATCGCGCAGTGCCGCACGTCGGTGAACGTCCAGCGCGGCTCGACCCGCAGGTAGATGTGCAAGCCGCGGCCGCCGGAGGTCTTGGGAAAACCGACGTAGCCGAGCTCGTCGAGAAGCTCGCGGGCGGCACCGGCGACGCGCGCGGCGTCGCGGAAGTCGGTGCCCGGCTGGGGGTCGAGGTCGATGCGCAGCTCGTCGGGATGCTCGACGTCGTCGCGTCGCACCGGCCAGGGGTGCAGGGTGATCGTGCCCATCTGGGCCGCCCAGACCAGGACACCGGGCTCGGTCGGGCAGACCTCGTCGGCGCTGCGCCCGGACGGGAACGTGATGCTCGCGGTCTCCACCCACGACGGCGCGCCCTTGGGGATCCGCTTCTGGTAGAACGCGTCGCCGCGGCTGTCGGTGCGGGTCGAGAGCACCGCGCCGTCGAACACGCCCTTCGGCCAGCGCTCCAGCGTGGTCGGCCGCAGGTGGGTCGCCCGCAGGATCCCCTCGCCCACCGCGGCGTAGTACCGGGCCACGTCGCCCTTGGTGGCCTCGGGGCTGTTCTCGGTTGCGGGGAACACCACGCGGCCGGGGTTGGACACGCGTACCGCGCGGCCCCCCACCTCGACCTCGATCGCGTCGCTCATGGGGTCAACCTATGCCTATTACGATCGGGAGCATGACGTATCGCGTGGATCGCAGCGACGCCGAGTGGCGTGAGCAGCTGAGCCCCGAGGAGTACCACGTGCTCCGCGAGGCCGGCACCGAGAAGCCCTGGACCGGGGAGTACGTCGACACCAAGACCGAGGGTGTCTACCGCTGCCGGGCCTGCGACGCCGAGCTGTTCCGCTCCGAGACCAAGTTCGAGAGCCACTGCGGCTGGCCGTCGTTCTACACCCCGCTGGCCGAGGACCGGGTCGAGTACATCGAGGACAACAGCCTCGGGATGCGCCGGGTCGAGGTGCGCTGCGCCAACTGCGGCTCGCACCTCGGGCACGTCTTCGAGGGCGAGGGCTACGACGTGCCCACCGACCAGCGCTTCTGCATCAACAGCATCAGCGTGCGGCTGGAGCCGGCCGGCTCGTAGCAACAGGCCTGGAGTCGCCGGTCAGGAGTCGCCGGTCAGGAGTCGCCGCCGCCGTCGGGAGCCTCGGAGTCGCCCTCGATGACGACGACGCGGTAGCCCTGGTCGAGCCGCACGTCGACCGTGTCGCCGTCGGTCTTGGTGACCTCGACCTCCCAGGTGGCGCCGTTCTCGCTGTCGCGCTCGACCGAGTTCGCCGTACCGCCGTGCGTCGCCTGCAGCGCCGCCCGCGTGGCCGCCCGTGCCTGCGGGCCGGTCACCGAGCCCTCGCCGTCGTCACCGGCGGCCACCGCGATGCCGCCGACCGCGACCGCGGCGGCGCACGCTGCTACTGCCCCCAGCACCACCGTCTTCCTGCGCATCTCCGCAGCCTTTCGTACGCGTGCGGTGCCGACGGGTCCATGATGGAACATCGGCACTGAACGGGTGCTGAACGGGTGCGCTGCATCCACCGGGCCCGCCTCGCACGGCATTCAGAGCGGGTTCAGGGCGCATTCAGCAACCCGGTGGGACGGTGAGCGCATGCGCATCCTCGTCGTGGAGGACGACAAGCACGTTGCGCGCGCGGTCAAGCGAGGACTGGAGGCCGAGGGCTACGCCGTCGACGTGGCCTTCGACGGCTCCGACGGGCTGTGGCTGGCCACCGAGAACGCCTACGACGCGATGGTCCTCGACATCATGCTGCCCGGGGTCAGCGGCTGCGACCTGTGCAGCAAGCTCCGCGATGCCCGCGACTGGACGCCGATCCTCATGCTCACGGCCAAGGACGGGGAGGAGGACGAGGCCCGGGCTCTCGACACCGGCGCCGACGACTTCCTGGCCAAGCCGTTCTCGTACATGGTGCTGCTCGCCCGGCTCCGGGCGCTGCTGCGCCGCGGCCGGCGGGAGCGCCCGAGCCTGCTCAGCGCCGGCGACCTGCGCCTCGACCCCGCCGAGCACCGGGTGTGGCGCGGCGACACGGTGGTGGAGCTGACCCCGCGGCAGTTCGCGCTGCTGGAGTTCCTCATGCGCCGGGCGGGCGAGGTGCTGTCCAAACGCGAGATCCTGGAGCACGTATGGGACTTCGCGTTCGAGGGCGACCCCAACATCGTCGAGGTCTACGTCGGCCAGCTGCGGCAGCGGGTCGACCGCCCCTTCGGCCGGTGCAGCCTGCAGACCGTCCGGCACGTCGGATACCGGCTCGACCCGGAGGGCGGCTGAGGTGCCCCCGTCTCCGTCCCGTTGGCTACCGATCTCGGTGCGGGCGCGCACGACGCTGCTGGCCGCGTTGGTCGTGGGTTCGGCGCTCACCGCGGGCGCGGTCCTGCTGCTGGGCACGCTGCAGTTCTCGCTGGAGCGCGCGGGAGACACGGCCGCGGTGACGCGGGTGCGCGACCTGACGGCGCTGGCGGACGCCGACGGTCTGCCGCGGACGGTGACCGCGCCGTCCGAGAACGACCTGGTGCAGGTTGTCGACCGAGGCGGCACGGTGGTGGCCTCCAGCAGCCACGACCCGCAGCGGGGCTCCATCGCGGCCTTCCGGCCCTCCGGCGAGGCGCCGGCCGTCCGGACCGTGCGCGACGTGGGCAGCGGCGACGAGACGGAGAGCTACCGGGTGTGGGCGATGCGCGCGGACACGCCCCAGGGCACCGAGTACGTGTACGTCGGCACCAGCCTGGAAGAGGTCCACGAGACCATCGAGGAGCTGGGCGGCTTCCTCGCGGTTGGCATACCTGTGCTGCTGGCCATGCTGACCTTCGGCACCTGGGTCATGGTCGGTCGCACGCTGCGGCCGGTGGAGGCCATCCGCACCGAGGTGGCCGACGTCTCCGCGCAGGCGCTGGGCCGCCGGGTGCCCGTGCCCCGCACCGGCGACGAGGTCAGCCGCCTGGCAGAGACGATGAACGCGATGCTCGACCGGCTCGAGGCGTCGAGCCGCCGCCAGCGTGAGTTCGTCGCCGACGCGTCGCACGAGCTGCAGAGCCCGCTGGCCTCCTTCCGTACGCAGCTGGAGGTCGCCCTCGCCCATCCCGACGGCACCCACTGGCCCGACGTCGCCGCCGAGCTGCTGGCCGACAGCGACCGGATGGAGCGCATCGTGGCCGACCTGCTGTACCTGGCGCGGGCCGGCGACATCATGCCGCGGGCCAGCGTGCCGGTCGACCTCGACGACATCGTGCTCGACGAGTGCCGGCGGCTGCGCAGCCGCTCAGCCGTCAGGCTGGACACCACCCGGGTCTCGGCCGCGCCGCGGCACGGCGGGCGGGAGGAGCTGCGCCGGATGGTGCGCAACCTGCTGGAGAACGCGGTTCGGCACGCCGTCGCCGGCGTGGACGTCGAGCTGGGCGAGACCGACGGCGCCGTGGTGCTCGCCGTCCAGGACGACGGTCCCGGTATTCCCGAGGCCGACCGTGAGCGGGTGTTCGAGCGGTTCGTGCGGCTGGAGACAGCACGTCCGCACGACGTGGGCGGCACCGGCCTCGGCCTGGCCATCGTCCGTACGGTGGCGCAGCGCCACCACGGCACAGCAGTGGTGGCGCCGTCGGCGCGCGGCGCGCGCTACGTCGTACGCCTGCCGTCGGAGCGTCAGGAGCTGGGCCGGCCCTGCGGGCCGGTGCCGGCCGAACGTGGAGCCTGATCCACCTTCAGCAGCTCCTCGCGGGACGCGCCGCCGGACGCACCCAGGGTGAGCACGAGGCCGACGCCCTTGGCGAAGAGCTTGTACTCGAGCACGTTGGGCTCGAGGGGGCTGGTGTCGCGGGTCAGCAGCGCGTCACGGAAGAGCCCGTAAGGGGCCTGCACCATCTCCTTGGTGCTGAGCACGCCGCCATGGTCCTCGGCCTCGCCCTTGAGGTACTCCTGCCGGTACTCCATGCCCGGCTGCGGATGCGCCGGCATGATAATGCCGGGCATCGCACCGTCCTTGCCCGACTCGAAGGACCCCTCGCGGGTGGCGACCTTGCCGTTCTCGAACTCGGCGGTCTGCTCGCCGAGGTACCAGATGTTGCCCCGCTGGTCCTGGGCGTAGAAGTCCTTGGTGTCCTCGACCAGCTCGCCGTGCTCGGTCTCCGTGTCGCGGACCACGCGCGCCGTGACGCCGTCGGCGAGCTTCACCGTCTGGTGCGTCACAATGACGACAACCTTGTGCACGCTGCCGTCCTCGGTCGCGCGGTAGGTCCATCGCGTCCCGGGCTTCATGGGCCACCAGGGGTTGTCGATCCGCGTCGTCATCTCGCGGGGGTCGAGCCGGACGGGCTCGGCGCCCAGCGGCAGGTCGGCATGGCTCGACGCCGGGGACGCCGCCGGTCCCGGGGAGGGAGCCGGGGCCGACGCCGACCCGGACGACTCACTGTGCGACGCGGTGCCGGAGCAGCCCGCCGCCACCAGAAGAGTGCAGCTCGTCAGCACCGCGACCGATGCCGTACGAGGCCGCATGCCGACCCTCCTTCGCCCGGGCCAGACCCTGCCACACTGCTGCTGAAGACTCGCTGAACAAGGCCCACTGGTCCCCGCGGACCGCGCGTCGAGGTCACCTGTGGACGGTGCGCACGCGATGTCGGCTGCTTCTGTCACTCTCGTGCGATGCCGAACCCGACCACCGACCGACAGACCGGACAGCACGACCAGATGCTGGCGAAGATCCGCAAGCTGCTGGCCAAGGCCGAGGACCCCGCTGCCACCGCCGGCGAGGCCGAGACCTACAACGCCAAGGCGACCGAGCTGATGGCCGCCTACGGCATCGACCGGGCGCTGCTCGCGGCAAGCGATCCCGACAGCGACGTCGTCGGAGACCGCGTCGTCGTTCTCGACGCGCCGTACGCACGCGACAAGGCGTCGCTGCTGAGCGGCATCGCACACGAGCTGCGATGCCGCGGCGTCCTGCGCACGCGCTACCCCGGCGGCGCCAAGGAGCTGTCGGTGCACCTGTTCGGCCACGACTCCGACCTGCTCCGCACCGACGTGCTCTACACCAGTCTCCTGGTGCAGGCCTCTGTCGGCATGGCCCGAGTGCCGGTGCCCGTGGGCGAGAGCGTGGCCGCGTTCCGACGGTCCTGGCTGGCGGGGTTCACCAACGCCGTGGTCAGGCGGCTCGCCGCGGCGGAGTCCAAGGCGGCCGGCGAGGCCGAGCGCGACCGCGGCACGGGAGCGTCGCAGGCGTCGGTGGCGCTGGTGCTGGCCGACCGCACCGTCGCGGTCGACGACGCGCTGACACGGGAGTACCCCCGCCTCCGTTCCGGCCGGCGGCGATCGCTGTCGGGGTCGGGGATGGCGCAGGGCTGGGCTGCCGGACAGCGTGCCGACCTCGGCGGCGGGCGCCTGGGCCGGCCCTCCCGTGGGGCACTGGGCGCATGACCGCCCCGGGGATCGAGGCGGTCGCGTCCGCCGCCTCTACGGAAGGTTGGCGATCAGCTCGCCGACGTCCATCGAGCGGCCCGTGTAGAAGGGCACCTCCTCGCGAACGTGCCGGCGCGAGACGCTGCCGCGCAGGTGCCGCATGAGGTCGACGATGCGGGAGAGGTCGTCGGCCTCGAACGCCAGGATCCACTCGTAGTCGCCGAGGGCGAACGAGGACACGGTGTTGGCACGCACGTCGGGATAGCCCCGGGCCATCTGCCCGTGCTCGGCCAGCATCGCCCGCCGGTCCTCGTCGGGCAGCAGGTACCACTCGTAGGAGCGCACGAACGGGTAGACGCACACGTACGCCCGAGGGTGCTCGTCGGCGAGGAACGCCGGGATGTGGCTCTTGTTGAACTCCGCGGGTCGGTGCAGCGCCATCTGCGACCACACCGGCTCCAGATGCCGGCCGAGCATGGTGCGGCGCAGCCGCTGGTAGGCGTCCTGAAGGTCGTCGCTCGACCCGGAGTGCATCCACAGCATCAGGTCGGCGTCGGCGCGCAGCCCGGCCACGTCGTAGGTGCCGCGGATGCGCACGTCCTTGGCCTCGAGCTGGCCGAAGAGGTTCTCCACCTCCGCCACGAGGGGGCCCCGGTCCTCGTCCTCGAGCGGGTACGCGTCGCGGAACACCGACCACATGGTGTAGCGGATCGTCTCGTTGAGCCCTTTGGCCTCCTTGCCGGCGTTGGGTCGCTTGTACGGCTCGGTCATCGCTGCTCCTGAAGGCTGGCTCGTCGGTCGTTCCGCCCTCCCGGAGTCATACCGTAGTCCTCCCGCGCCGTCGCAGGTCCGTGAGCACCTGGTTCACGGCGACCTCCGCCGACGCGATGCACGCGGGGATGCCCAGCCCGTCGTAGGCGGCACCGCACACCGCCAGGCCAGGAAGGGCCGCGACCCCGGAACGGATGGCGGACACGCGTTCCAGGTGCCCCACGGTGTACTGCGGCAGCCCGCCGCCCCAGCGCGTGACCCGGGTGTCCACCGGGGCGCTCCGCACTCCGGTGGCCGCGCGCAGGTCGGCCAGCGCGGTGGCGGCCAGGTCGACGTCGTCACGCTGCAGGTCGCGTTCCTCGCGGTAACGGCCCAGCGACGTGCGCACCACCACGACCGAGTCGTCGACGTCGCCGAGCCAGCCCCACTTGCTGGAGGAGTACGTCGCCGCCTTGACGGCGCGCCCGTCGACCGGCGGCACCAGGAAGCCGGAGCCGTCGAACGACTCCCCCACCTTCTCGCGCGCGAACGCGAACGTCACGACGGCCACGCTGGCGTAGTCGATCTCGCCCAGCCGTCCGGCTGTCTGGGCGGCGAAACCCTTCAGCAGCCGTGACGCGGGCGCGGTGGGTACGGCGAGCACCACCGCGTCGGCGTCGACGGTCTCCGGCGCGCGCGTGGGACCGATGACCAGCCGCCAGCCGCGGTCGCGGCGGTGCAGCTCGCGGACCATCGCGTTGGTCCGCACGTGCGCGCCCGACGCGCGAGCGACGGCGTCGGGCAGACGTCCCACGCCGCCGCGGATGCCGGCGAACACCGGCCGGTCGTCGGTGGCCGCCTGAGCCCGCGCCTCTGCCGCGGCCGACAGCAGCGAGCGCTGCCGGTCGACCAGCGCCGCGACCTGCGGCACGGCCGCCCGCAGGGACAGCTGGCGCGCATGCCCGGCGTACACGCCGCCGAGCAGCGGCTCCAACAGCCGGTCGTTGACCTCGGCGCCGAGCCGGCGGGCGACCAGACGGCCCGCGGCCATGTCGGTCCCGACCTCGGTGGCCGGTAGGGCGTGGTCGAGCCGGGCACGCGCGAGGCCGCGGCGGGACACGATGCCCGACCGGGCCAGCGCGGCCAGGTCGGTCGGCACTCCCATCAATGTCGGTGGCAGCGGGCGGATGGCGCCACGCGTCCAGACCGCGGCGCTGATGGTGTTGGGGTGGGTGAGGTCGTCGCCCAGCCCCACCGCACGGGCGAGGTCGACGGCCTCGGGCCGGCGGTTCAGCATCGCCTCGGCCCCCTCGTCGACCGGGACGCCCGCGACCTCGGACACGCGCAGCTTGCCGCCGATCCGGGGCGACCCCTCGAGCACCGTGACCACCGTCTGCGGCGACTGGCGGCTGAGGTGGTACGCCGCGGCGAGCCCGCTGATCCCGCCGCCCACCACCACGACGTGCGCCGGGCCAGACGCACGGTCTGACGCCGGGTCCGACGCCGGGTCCGACGCCGGGTCCGACGCCGGGTCCGACGCCG
>CBFGZI010000034.1:0-31932 GCA_965653225.1 uncultured Propionibacteriales bacterium
GGGCGGTCGAGGGCGCGCGGCGACTCAGCGCCGGCGCGCACCAGGCCCAGCACGGCGCCCGGCGCCTCGACGACGGCATGAGCGGGCTGGCCACCGGCGCGCGCTCCTTGCGCCACGGGGGAGCCGAGGCGCCGCACGGCGCGCGCACGCTCGCCGACCGGCTCCGCTCCGGCGCACACCGGCTGGAGCGGCTCAAGGACCCGGCCGTGACGGCCGAACGGCAGGTCAGCCACGCCCAGCGCTCGCTGCGGAACTTGACCGTCGGCAAGGGCGACCCTCAGTACGCCCGGGCACTCACGTCGGTGCTGCGCGCGCACGCGGCGCTCAGCGGCAGGGACCCGGTCACCGGTACGCAGATCGACCCCCGCTACCCCGGGCTCCCCGAGTCGCTCGACCGCGCCGCCGCCGGCATGCGGCGGGCCGCGTCGGGCGCCGACCGACACGCGGACGGGCACGGACACCTGCGCGCCGGGCTGGGCCGGCTCGCCGACGGAGCCGAGCAGCTACAGGCCGGCACCCAGCGGCTGGCCGACGGCGTCGGCCGGCTCGCTCGCGGCAACGCCACCCTGGCCCGCAAGCTGGCCCAGGCCCAGCAGGGTGCGGAGCGGATGGCCGACGGGCTGACCCGGCTGCAGGCCGGCGCGGCGGGCGCGCAGGCAAGGATCGACCAGCTCGGCTCGGCCCTGGGCCGGGTCGGGAGCGGCATCGACCCGGCCGCCGGCAGGACCGACCAGCTGTCGGCCGGGCTGCGCAGGGGCGAGGAGGCGACGTCGCAGTTCTCCGGCAGCCAGCTCACCAGGGGCGCCCAGGCCATCGAGCAGTTCCGCGACCGCAGCCCGCGGTTCTTCGACTCCGGCTACTACGTCCTGGCCGCACTGCAGGGCGCTCCGCCGGCGCAGCGCGACCGGGCCAACTTCGCCGTCGACGTCGCCTCCGGAGGTGAGGCCGGCCGCATCCTGGTCATACCCGACGGCGCGCCGCAGGACCCGCAGACCAACGCGCTCGCCGAGCGGCTGCAGCACCACGCCGACGACCTGGCCGACGCCGCCGACGTGCGCGCCGCGGTCGGCGGCCAGGCAGGACTGGTACACGACTTCTCGCAGAGCGCCTACGAGAGCTTCTTCTGGCTGCTGGCCGGACTGTCGCTGGTGAGCTACCTGGTGCTGGTGCCGGTGTTCCGGGCGCTGCTCCTGCCCGCCCTCAGCGTGCTGCTCAACCTCGCCACGGTCGGTGCCGCGCTCGGCCTGCTCCAGCTGCTGTTCAGCGGCGACCACCCCCTGCTGGGCGGCCCGGGCTACATCAACGTGCTCGCGCTGAACGCGATCGTCACGGTGATCTTCGCGCTGTCGATCGACTACCAGGTGTTCCTGGTCAGCCGCATGCGCGAGGGCTACCTGCTCACCGGCGACGGCCTGGAGGCCATCCGCCACGGCATCGACCACACCGCCCGGATCATCACCGGCGCCGCGGTGATCATGGCGGCGGTGTTCATCGCGTTCGCGTTCTCCGACGTCACCACGACGCAGGTCTTCGGTGTCGGCCTGGCCACCGCGACCATCCTCGACGCGACCCTGGTGCGGCTGGTCCTGCTGCCCGGTCTGATGCGGCTGTGCGGCCGCTGGACCTGGTGGATGCCACGCTGGCTCGACCGGCTGCTGCCCCAGATCGACCTGGAGGGAACCGGCCACGACACCCCGCCACGGACCGAGCCCGCTGCCGTCGGTTCCCCCTGAATCTTCAACCTCTTGCACAGGAGGACCACCCTGGAAGTGACCGCGGTCTAACCCAGATCGCAAGCCCACCTTTGGGGGTAGGTAATGAAATCCTTCGGGTCCATGATGGGGCGCACCGCTGACGTCGGTCCGCTGCTTCTGCGGATCGGTATCGGCGTGGTATTCGTCGCGCACGGCTGGCAGAAGTTCTTCGACATCCACGTCAGCAACTACGCAGCCTTCATCGACGGCCTCGGCGTCCCGCTCTCCTCCGTGGTCTCGCCGGTGCAGGCGTTCGTGGAGCTGGTCGGCGGCGTCCTGCTGATTCTCGGCCTGTTCACCCGCTTCGCCGTGATGCCGATGATCGTGATCTCGATCGGTGCGCTCTGGCTGATCAGGCAGCACATCGGCTTCATCACCCCGAGCGTCAACCCACCGGGCGCCGGCGCCGAGCTCGACACGGCCATCCTGGCCGGCGAGCTGTGCCTGCTCTTCATCGGCCCGGGACGGTACGCGCTCGACGCGATGCTTGGCTGGGAGAGGAGCGAGGAGATCGCAGCACCCAGCGGCAGGAACAAGCCGCCGGTAGCCGCCTGACCGACGCGACTCGCCCCTGATCACGGGGTGACGGGGGAACAGCCCGCGACGGCGTCACGCCACGGGAGCGCCTGACTGGCTCTCGGACGTGGCGCCGTCGCCGTGCCAAGACCGCCACAGAGACGCGTACGAGCCACCGGCCTGCACCAGCTCATGGTGGCTGCCGATCTCGCTGATCACACCGTCCTCGACCACGGCCACCCGGTCGGCGTCGTGGGCGGTCTGCAGCCGGTGCGCGATCGCGATCACCGTACGGCCGTCGAGCACCGCGCCCAGGGAACGCTCCAGGTCACGCGCGGCCCGCGGGTCGAGCAGCGAGGTCGCCTCGTCCAGCACCAGCGTGTGCGGGTCGGCGAGCACCAGCCGCGCGAGCGCGACCTGCTGTGCCTGCGCCGGCGCGAGCGCGAGGCCGCCCGACCCCACCCGGGTCTCCAGGCCGTCCGGCAGCGCGCGCACCCAAGCCGAGGCGCCGACCGCCTCCAGCGCCGCGTGCAGCCGCGTGTCCGGCACCTCCTCCGACGCCAGCGCGAGGTTGTCGCGCAGCGTCCCCACGAACACATGGTGCTCCTGGGTCACCAGCGCCACGTGGCCGCGCAGGTCGCCCAGCGGCAGCTCGGTCAGCCCGACGCCGCCCATGGTCACCGCACCGCTGCGCGGCGGGTGGATGCCGGCCAGCAGCCGCCCGAGGGTCGACTTGCCCGCGCCCGACGGCCCCACCACCGCGAGCCGTTCACCGCGCCCCACCTGCAGGCTCACACCGTGCAGCACGTCGCGGCCCTCGACGTAGGAGAACCGCACGTCGCTGGCGTCGAGCGACTCGTCGGCCGGTGTGCGCCCGGTCGGCCTCCGGTCGTCGGGCACGCGTCCCACACCGAGCAGCCGGGCCAGCGCGGCGCCGCCGACCTGCAGCTCGTCCAGCCACGACACCAGCCGGTCGACGGGGTCGATCAGCGCCTGCACGTACAGCGTCGCCGCGGTGACGTCGGCCAGGGAGGCGTGCCCGGCCGTGTGCAGCCAGCCGCCGACGAGCAGTGTCGACACGGTCGGCACCAGGTAGCCGAGCTCCATCGCCGGGAACCAGACCGTGCGCAGGCGCAGCGTGTAGCGCTCGGCCAGGAACGACTCGCGCACGTCGGCGTCGATCCGGTCGATCCGCTCCTGCTCCAGCCGCAGCGCCTCGACGGTGCGGGCGCCCTCGACGGTCTCCGCCAGCGAGGCGTTGATCTGCGCGTACGACGCGTTCTCGCGCAGGTAGCCGTCCTTCGCCCGGCGCAGGTACCACCGCGTGCCGGCCCACAGCGCGGGGACCCCGAGCACCAGGGGCACGACCATCCACGCACCCACCAGCAGGCACGCGCCCACGGTGAAGGCGGTCGTGACGACCGCGATGATCGTCTCCGGCACCGCGAACCGCACCGACCAGCCCAGCGCGTCGATGTCGCGTGAGGTGCGGGTGAGCAGGTCGCCGGTGCCGGCGCGCTCGACCACGCCGACCGGCAGCGCGAGCGCGTGCGACACGAAGTTCTCCCGCAGGTCGGCGAGCACCGTCTCGCCCAGGGTGAACGACCGCAGCCGCGCGTACCGGGTGAGCACGCTCTGCAGCAGCAGCACGACCCCGACCAGCGCGATGGTGCGGTCGACGTGGGCGCCGGTGGTGCCCCGCTGGACCGCCTCGACCAGGTCGCCGATCAGCCGCGGCGCGACCAGGCCGGCGACGGCGGCGACGGCGTGCAGTGACACCGCGACCGCGAGCGCGCGCGGGTGCCGGCGAGCCATCGCCCGCGCGTAGCGACGCACCTCGGCGGCGTCTGCCACCGGAAGGATCTGGCGCATCAGTCCTCCGCCCCTCTGGTCACGGTCTGCCGGTAGCCCTCGTGCGTACGCAGCAGGTCATGGTGCGAGCCCTCGGCCACGACCCGGCCGTGCTCGACGAACAGCACCTGGTCGGCGTGCTCGAGCAGCAGCGGGCTGGCCGTCACGACCAGCGTGGTGCGGCCGGCCCGGTGCGCGGCCAGCCGCTGGGCCACCCGCGTCTCGGTGTGCGCGTCGACCGCCGACGTCGGCTCTACCAGCACCAGCACGTCCGGGTCGGCGGTGGGGGCCCGCGCCAGCGTCAGCCGCTGCCGCTGCCCGCCGGAGAACGACCGGCCGCGTTCCTCCACGGGTGCGTCCAGGCCTCCGGGCAGCGCCTCGAGCACGTCCTCGGCGGCCGCGGTGTGCACCGCCCGCGCCAGCACCAGGTCGTCGGCCGGGCGGCCCGCCGCGAGCTGCTCGCGCAGCACACCGGAGAACAGCGTCGCGGTCGCGTCGGCCACCAGCACCCGCCGGCGTACGACCGCGCGCGGCAGCGAACCCAGCGGCACGCCGGCCAGCGTCACCGAGCCGGCCGCGTAGCCGCCGAGCCGGTCCGCGATGCCCGCCGACACCTCAGGCTGCGAGCAGACCAGCGCGGTCAGGCGTCCGGGCGCCACGGTGACGCCGCTGTCGTGGTCGACCAGGGCACCGGTGTCCGGCTCCGGCGCGGGCTGGTTCGGGTCGGCCACCTCGTTGGTCAGGTCGAGCACCCGGCAGATGCGCCGGGCGGAGACGACCGCGCGGATGTACTTGTTGGCGAACTCGGTGGCCGTGCGCAGCGGCAGCATCAGGAAGGCGGCGTAGCCGTAGAACGCCACCAGCTCGCCGGGCGTGATCGAGCCCTGTACGGCGAACCGGGCGCCGAGCCACACCACGACCACGACGAAGACGCCGGGCAGCAGCACCTGCAGCCCGTCGAGCACCGACTGCAGCCGGCCGACCTCGACGCCGGCGCCCCGCACGTTCTGCGACTCGCGTACGTAGCGGCGGTGGAACACCTGCTCGCCGCCGATCCCGCGCAGCACCCGGAGGCCGGCCACGATGTCGCCGGCCAGGGTGTTGAGCCCGCCCATCAGCTCGCGCTGCGCGAGGCTGCGCTGCTGCAGGGGCCGCAGCAGCGGGCCGATCGCGAGCAGCAGCACGGGTACGCCGAGCAGCACGACCAGCCCGAGCGCGACCGAGGTCCGCAGCAGCAGGACCGCCACGACGAGGAAGGACACCGCCGCACCGGCCAGCCGCCCCAGCACGTCGAAGGTGTTGCCGATCTGCGCCAGGTCGGTCGCGCCGACGCTGACGACCTCGCCGGTGGCGATGCGCTTGGGCAGGGTGGCGCCGAGCTCGGTGGTCTTGCGCGCGACCAGCTGCACGCTGCGGTAGGCGGCGATCAGCCAGCAGGTCACCGCGAACCGGTGCCGCATGACCCCGGCGGCGGCCTGGATGACCCCGACCGCGAGCAGCAGACCGCCCCACGCCAGCAGCGCACGGGTGTCCTGCACGGCCACGCCGGTGTCGATGGCCTTGCCGATGATCGCCGGCATCAGCGCCTGGGCGACCATCCACACCACGCCGAAGACGACGGCGCCCGAGAGCGTGGCCCACTGACCCCGCGCCACCCACCACAGGTAGCGGTGAGGTGAGCGGGTGTCGGCGGTCCCGGGATGGGTCAGGGGGAGCTGGTGCATGGCCGAACAAGGTTATTCGGCGCAATCGCCCACCAGCCAACGATTTTCCGGCTCCTGGGCAGCTGTGACGGACAGGTGACGGATTGTCTCCGGAGGCCCTTCTGGCGGCTGTCCGACGGTCAGTACGCAATCGTCGGTGTGACGCGATTGCACCAGGCGTTCAGGTGCCGTTTGCCGGGTCGCGGGGGTTCGTCCACCTGGCGCGGCTGCACTGGTGGACGTGCAGACGACCCCGCTGGTGATCGCGCACCGCGGCGCCAGCGGCTACCGCCCCGAGCACACGCTGGCGTCGTACCGGCTGGCCATCCGGATGGGCGCCGACTACATCGAGCCCGACCTCGTCTCGACCCGTGACGGTGTGCTCGTCGCCCGCCACGAGAACGAGATCTCCGGAACGACCGACGTCGCCGACCATCCGGAGCTCGCCGGCCGCCGGACCACCAGGACCATCGATGGGCAGCGCGTCACCGGCTGGTTCACCGAGGACCTCACGCTGGCCGAGCTGCGCACGCTGCGCGCCCGCGAGCGGCTGCCCGGCATGCGCCCGGACAACACGCGCTACAACGGGCGCTACCCGGTGCCGACGTTCGACGAGATCCTCGACCTCGCAGCGGAGGAGAGCGCCCGCCGCGGCCAGCTGGTCGGGGTGTACCCCGAGACCAAGCACCCGTCGTACTTCGCCTCTGTCGGGCTCGCCCTGGAGGAGCCCTTGGCGGACGCGTTGCGCCGGCACGGGCTTGACCGGCCGAACGCGCCGGTGTTCGTGCAGTCCTTCGAGACCGCGAACCTGCGGCGTCTCGACGCGATGGTTCGGGTGCCCCTGGTGCAGCTGGTGGCCGCCGCCGGTGCGCCGTACGACCTGGTCGCCGCCGGCGACCCCCGTACCTTCGCCGACCTGCTCACCCCGGCCGGGCTGCGGGAGATCTCGACCTACGCTGAGGCGATCGGCCCGGACAAGAGCCTGGTGGTTCCGCGGGACTCTGGCGGAGCGCTGGCGCGACCGACGTCGCTGGTGGCGGACGCCCACTTCGCCGGGCTGGCCGTGCACGCCTACACCTTCCGCGACGAGAACCACTTCCTGCCCGCGTGCTGCCGGACCGGAGGCGACCCCGGGACCAGCACCGGGACGAACCCGGGGACCAGCTCCGGCACCAAGGGCGACGCGTTCGGCGAGTACCGCGCGTTCTTCGATGCCGGTGTCGACGGGGTGTTCTCGGACCACGCCGACACTGCCCTGGTCGCGCGCGAGGAGTGGCTGGCCGAACGGGCCGCGGTGCGTGAGCCCGCGCTTCGGTGACCTCACCGGCCTGACACGTCGAGTGGCGCGAGACGCCTGTGTTGGGTCGCGGTGACCCAGCCGTCTCGCGCCCCTCGTTGCGGGTTCGGTTCCCCGGGCGGTCAGTCCTCCTCGGGGATGAGGATCCAGCCGATGATGTAGGCCAGCAGCAGCGAGCCGAAGCCGACCACGGTGCCGACCACCACCAGGATCCGCAGCAGCGTGGAGTCGATGCCGAGGTACTGCGCGACGCCGCCGCACACACCGCCGACCATCCGGTCGCTCCTGCTGCGCAGCAGGCGCTTGGGCGCTGCGGCCGGAGCCGGCTGGCCCATCGGCCCCGGCTGCCCCGCCTGCGGGGGTTGCTGGGGTTTCTCGGGCTGCTCGGGCTGCTCGGGCCCGGGCGGGGTGGTGGGTTGCTCAGTCATCGCGGCGCTCCTGGGTGTCCGGCTCGATGCTCTCGTCGGTCGAGGGCTCGGCGTAGGTGTCTGTGTAGATGTCGGTGAAGGTGTCGGTGTCGCTGCTGTCATCGGCCCGTACGTCGGTCGTGGCGGTCTGCTCGAGGGTGTCGTCGTGCACCTCCGGAGCCGAGGAACCGGTATGCGTGGGGTCCCACCGGGTGTCGGTGGTCTCGGCGTAGGTGCCCGTCTGCTCGGGGTGTCCGGCCGGCGCCCACTGACCGGCGTAAGCGGCGGCTGCGGCCTGTCTGGCCTCCTGCCGCGCCTCGGTGCGCCGTGGCTTGGTGAGCGCGGCCACCACGCCCAGCGCCCCGGCGCCGATCAGCACGACCGGCAGGATCCAGGCGGTGTCCGCGCCGGTCACCACCCCGAGCTCGAACAGGCCCCACACGGCGACGATGCCGAGGAAGACGAGTCCGAACACCAGGGGCCCGATCTCGAGCGCGTGTCGTTGGTAGCCCGTGTTGCTTCCCGTGTTGCTCATGGCCTGCTCACCCTCACCTGTCCGAAGCCCATGTTCACGTTGACGTGCAGGTCGGGCGCCGCGGTGTCGGGCGTCGACCGGTTGCTGACGACGTCGCGCCCCTGCACGACGTTGCCGAGGATGTTCAGCTGTCCGGCGTCGGCGTGGCTGGTCACGTCCACGTCCACGCTGTCGGGCACCCGCACGACCACCTGCCCGGCCCGCATGTTCAGGTCGAGCGTGCGTCCGTCCAGCGCCGCGGTGTTCTGCACCCGGGTCAGGTCGACCAGGATCAGCCCGGCCGTGCGGCCGTAGCTGCTCTGCACGGCGTCGGCCCGCACCGGGTGTACGCGGATGTCACCGAACCTGGGGTTGGGGGACCACACCGCGACCGCCAGCACCAGCGCCGCCACGATGCCGGTGAAGACCAGCCCGGTGCTCCGGCCGGCGAACGCGCCCACCAGCAGCGCCACACCGATCACGCCCAGCGCGGTGGCCGGGTAGACCGCCCAGGGCAGGTTCGTGCCCGCGACCTCGACGAGCGCGACCACGCCCAGCGCCAGCAGCACCACGCCCATCGTGAGCCCGAACAGCGCCCGCGGCTTCGGCGGCTTGGGTGGCTTCGGCGCCCGCGGAGGCTGCGGGGGCTGCGGGGGCTGGTACGGCGGTGTGCTGGCGGGGGGAAGCGCCGGGGGCTCAGCCGACGAAGTCGATGGGGCCGTCGGGGCCGACGTGCTCTCGCCGGTCGTCGGTGCCGCCGCGGAGGTGAGGGCGCCGTAGGTCCCGGTGCCATAGGTGCCGGACTCGTAGCCGCCGCTGTCGCCGGTCCTCTCGTGGCTGCCGGTGTCGTACGTGGACGGGGACGCGGGCGGCACGTACCCCGGGCCCGGCCACTGCTGCGGGCTCCCCGGCGGTGTTGCGCCGCCGGCAGCGAGACGCTGCCCGCCGCGCTGGCCGCGGTTGCGCAGCACCAGCCACACCACCAGCCCGATGACCACCAGCGGGATGACCGGCGGCGGCCAGCCGTTGCCGAAGCCCCACCACCAGCCGTTGCCGATCAGCAGCAGCCCGGCGACGACGAGCGCGACGACCAGCACCACGGTGCGGGTCTCCTCGCCCATGTGGATCGGCGCCTGGTCCTTGCCGTCCTCGGGCACGAACAGCCAGACCGCGCCGTAGATCAGCGCGCCGGCCCCGCCGAAGAAGATCAGCACGACCAGCAGCACCCGGATGATGGTCGGGTCGATGTCGAGGTGCCGGCCGATGCCGCCCGCGACACCGGCGATCTTGCGGTCGGTGGTGCTGCGGCGAAGCCGGTTGAGCTCGCGCATCTGCGCGGAGGGGACCCGTGGTCCCTGACCGCCGGGGGCGGCCGTGTCGTGCGGTGTCTGCGTCATGTCTCGATGGTCGCTCCCAGCGGGTCCGCGAACCATCGGGGACGCCCCTGATCTTCACGTCCAGGCGACCCCACCGGGTCAGGGACGGGTCAGGGTCCGGGCGGGGGTACGGGCAGGGGCGCGCACCCATGCGCGGGGCGTACCCGCGTGTGACCATTAACGGTGTATGGACTCAGTGGACAGGGCCGCCGTCGACCCCGCAGTCGACCCCGGCAGCCCCAGCCCCCGCCGGGCGACTCGTAGTGCCGAGGATCGCTACCTGGGCGGGGTGTGCGGCGGGCTGGCCGGGCACCTCGGCGTGCCGGTGACCTGGCTGCGGGTCGGGTTCGTGGTGGCCACCGTCTTCAGCGGGATCGGGCCGCTGCTGTACGCCGGGCTGTGGCTCATGCTGCCGCTGGAGCACGAGCCGGACGACCAGCCGCAGGGGCTGGCGGCGGCCACCCGGCAGGGCAAGCGCCCGTCGCGTCGCACCCGCGGCTTCGACGACGTGGGCCCGCTGGTCGCGCTGGTGGCGCTGGCCGTCGGCGGTGCGCTGCTGCTGCGGCAGCTCGGGTTCGGGTTCAACTCGGTGTTCTTCTGGCCGCTGGTGCTGGCCACGGTCGGCATCGTGCTGCTGTGGCGGCAGGCCGACGAGGCGCAGCGCGCCCGGTGGACCGACGCGTCCGGGCGGCTGAGCACCGCGCGGGCGGTGTTCGGCGGCGGCGGTGTGTCCGCGGGCGTGCGGATCCTGCTCGGGCTCGCGCTGCTGGTGTCCGCGGTGGGGGCGATGGTCGCGCAGTCGGGCAACTTCGGTCTGCTCGACGACGTCGCGCTGGCGGCCGTGCTCGGTGTGCTGGGTGTGGTGCTGATCGTGTGGCCGTGGGTCTACCGGCTGACCAGCGACCTGACCGAGGAGCGGCGCGAGCGCATCCGGAGCCAGGAGCGGGCCGACGTCGCCGCGCACCTGCACGACTCGGTGCTGCAGACGCTGGCGCTGATCCAGAAGCAGGCGCATGACCCGCGCATGGTCGCCACGCTCGCGCGTGCGCAGGAGCGCGACCTGCGCTCCTGGCTCTACGACGACCCCGGCCGCACCGAGGACACCCTGGCCGGCGCCCTCAAGGCCGCTGCCGCGCAGGTCGAGGACACCCACGGCGTGCCCGTGCAGGTGGTCACGGTCGGCGACCGGCCTCTCGACGGTGACCTGCAGGCCCTGGCGATGGCGGCGCGGGAGGCGATGGTCAACGCCGCCAAGCACTCCGGTGCCGCGCAGGTGGACGTGTTCGCCGAGTCGACCCCCGAGGGCATCGAGGTGTTCGTGCGCGACCGCGGCTGCGGGTTCGAGCCCGCGCAGGTGCCGTTGGACCGCCTCGGCGTACGCGGCAGCATCGTCGACCGGATGCGCAGGCACGGCGGCGACGCCGACGTACGCTCCGTACCCGGGGAGGGCACGGAGGTCCGCCTGACGCTCAGCAAGCCTGCGGGGGAGGAGGCCCGATGAACACCAGGCGCAGGGTCGTGCTGGTCGACGACCACGGCATGTTCCGCAGCGGCGTGCGCGCCGAGCTGGGGTCGCACGTCGACATCGTGGGGGAGGCCGCCGACGTCGACAGCGCCGTCGACGTCGTACGCCGTACGACCCCCGATGTCGTGCTGCTCGACGTGCACCTACCCGGCGGCGGAGGCGTCGAGGTGCTGCGCCGCGTGCACGGCTCGCTGCCGCAGACCCGGTTCCTCGCGCTCAGCGTCTCGGACGCTGCCGAGGACGTGATCGGCGCGATCCGCGGCGGCGCCCGCGGCTACGTCACCAAGACGATCACCGGGCCCGAGCTGGTGGAGGCCATCGGGCGGGTCGCCGACGGCGACGCGGTGTTCTCGCCGCGGCTGGCCGGGTTCGTGCTGGACGCGTTCGCCGGCTCGATCGACGTCGCCCACGTCGACGAGGACCTCGACCGGCTGACCGAGCGCGAGCGCGAGGTGATGCGGCTGATCGCCCGCGGCTACGCGTACAAGGAGGTCGCCAAGGAGCTGTTCATCTCGGTGAAGACGGTCGAGACCCACGTGTCGAGCGTGCTGCGCAAGCTGCAGCTGTCGTCGCGGCACGAGCTGACCCGCTGGGCCAGCGACCGCCGGCTGATCTGAGCCTGGATAGGGTGTGCGCGCCGCCGCCGCGCGGCGCGACGTGATCCGGGAAGGACCGCAGATGGTGATCGTGACCAACGCCCTGGTGTTCATCCACATGCTCGGGATGGGTGCCCTGTTCGGTGGCGCGTTCGTCCAGATCAAGGCGTCCGAGCGGGTCGTGAACAACGCGATGCTGCACGGCGTGCTGACCCAGGTGGTGTCCGGGCTGCTGCTCGTCGGCGTGCTCGAGTCGCAGGCCGAGCCGGTCAACCACGCCAAGATCGCGGTCAAGTTCGCGCTCGCGGTGATCATCGCGGTGCTGGCCATCGTCAACCGCAAGAAGCCCTCGATCCCCGACGGCCTGTACTTCGGCATCGTCGGCCTCACCGTGGCCACCATCGCGGTCGCGGTCTTCTGGACCTGATGTCCGGCCGGCGCACCAAGGGAGAGCTCACCCAGGCCCTTCCCTCGGCGAACGGTCACTTCCCTCGGTTCATACGCCGAGGAGAGCGTCCGTAACCCCCGGCTACATGGCTTGTGGCTCAGGCGGTCGAGACGACGAAGAACGACTCGGCCTGGCTGCCCTCCGGCAGCCCCGCGCGTCGCGCGTTGGCGCTGAACGCCTTGCGTATCCCGGCCTCCAGCCCCTCGGGGTCCGGGTGCTGGCTCTCGTGCGCCATCACCGCGGCGAGCTTGCGTTCGAACGCCGCGGTCACGTCGACCGTGTGGTTGCTGGTCGGGTGCCCCATCAGCCAGGTGTCGGCGACGGTCCACGGCTCCAGGCCCTCGTCGAGCAGCTCCGGGTGCGCGAACGGGTTCCGCGCGGCCGGGTAGATCGCGTCGAGCGCCGCCTTCCCGGCGGCCAGGTGGTCGGGGTGGCTGCGGCCGATGCGCGTGTAGTCGCGCTCCGTGCTCGGGATGACCATGCGCTGCGGCCGCAGCGCGCGGATGAGCCGCGAGATTTCCGCGACGAGGTCCTTCGTGGGCTCCAGCTCGCCGTCCACATAGCCCAGGAACCGGACGTCGTCGACCCCCACGTGGCCGGCGGCCACCCGCTGCTCCTTGCGGCGTACGTCGACCATCTGCTCCCGCGGCACCGAGCGGTCGAAGCCACCCGCCTGGCCGTCGGTGACGATGCAGTACGTGACGGCGATGCCGGCGTCGGTCCACCCGGCCACGGTTCCGGACACCGCGAAGTCGACGTCGTCGGGGTGTGCCGAGACCACGAGTACGCGGGAGACCTCGGAGTCGGGGATCGGTGCGCTCACAGCGGTGACGCTAACAGGGGCAGTCGTCGTCCCCGTCTACGCTGGTGACCGACATGAGCGTGCCTTTCCCGATCCCGCAGGCCCCCTCCGCCCGAGACGCCGACGCCCTGGCCGACTCCGACGGCGCCTCCGACGTCCCGGGCGCCTCCGACGTCCCCGGCGGCTCCGACGGCTCGGAGGGCAGCGCGGAGCCCGCCCGCGAGCGGCCGCGGCGCTGGCGGCGGCTGGAGCCGGAGACGCTGCTCGCCGACCTCAACCCCTCGCAGCGGGCGGCCGTGGTGCACGAGGGCAGCCCACTGCTGGTGGTCGCCGGGGCCGGCTCGGGCAAGACCCGGGTGCTCACCCGCCGGGTCGCCTGGCTGCTCTCGCAGCGCGACGCCCACCCGGGGTCGATCCTGGCGATCACGTTCACCAACAAGGCCGCCGCCGAGATGCGCGAGCGGGTCGCCGAGCTCACCACCCCCCGCACCGCGGCGGCGATGTGGGTCTCCACGTTCCACTCCGCGTGTGTGCGCATCCTGCGCAGGGAGATCGACCGCTTCGGCTACAAGTCCTCGTTCTCGATCTACGACGACGCCGACCAGCGGCGGCTGATGTCGCTGGTGTGCCGCGACCTCGAGCTCGACCCCAAGCGCTTCACGCCGCGTGCGGTGCTCAACTGGGTCTCCAACTGCAAGAACGAGCTGCGCGACCACGACGACGCCGCCAAGCACGCACAGAACCACCTCGAGGAGGTCTACGCGCAGGCCTACGGCGTCTACCAGACCCGGTTGCGCGAGGCCAACGCGCTCGACTTCGACGACCTCATCATGGTCACCGTGCACCTGTTCCAGGCGTTCCCCGAGGTGCGCGAGACCTACCGCCGCCGGTTCCGGCACGTGCTCGTCGACGAGTACCAGGACACCAACCACGCCCAGTACGCCCTCGTCCGCGAGCTGTGCGCTCCTGCCGCGACCCGGCGCACGGTCGACGGCGACCTGGTAGGCGCAGGGGGCCCAGACGGCGTCGAGCAGACGGGCGAGGACGCTCCTCCGGCGGCCGAGCCCGCCGAGCTGATGGTGGTCGGCGACGCCGACCAGTCGATCTACGCGTTCCGGGGCGCGAGCATCCGCAACATCCTGGAGTTCGAGCGCGACTTCCCCGACGCGCGCACCGTGCTGCTTGAGCAGAACTACCGCTCCACCCAGACCATTCTCAACGCCGCCAACGCCGTGATCGGGCACAACCGGGGCCGCAAGCCCAAGAACCTGTGGTCCGACGCCGGTGAGGGCAGCCCGGTCGTGGGCTACGTCGCCGACGACGAGCACGACGAGGCGCGGTTCGTCGCCGAGGAGATCGACCGGCTGACCGACGAGGGGCTGGCCAAGCCCGGCGACGTCGCGGTGTTCTACCGCACCAACGCGCAGAGCCGGGTGTTCGAGGAGGTCTTCATCCGCGTCGGCCTGCCGTACAAGGTCGTGGGCGGCGTGCGGTTCTACGAGCGGCGCGAGATCCGCGACGTGCTCGCCTACCTGCGGGTGCTCGCCAACCCCGCCGACACCGTCTCGCTGCGCCGCATCCTCAACACCCCCAAGCGCGGCATCGGCGACCGCGCGGTGGCCTGCGTGGAGGCTCTGGCCTCACGCGACCGCCTCACCTTCTACGACGCGTTGCGCAGGGCCGACGAGGCGCCCGGCATCGCCACGCGCTCGCTCTCCTGCATCAAAGGGTTCGTGCAGATGCTCGACGGGCTGGCGCAGCGGGTCGCCGACGACGAGCCGGTCGACCAGGTGGTGGAGGCCGTGCTGGCCGACACCGGCTACGTCGCCGCCCTGGAGGAGTCCGACGACCCGCAGGACGAGACCCGCGTCGAGAACGTCCACGAGCTGGTCGCGGTCGCCCGCGAGTTCGCCGACGAGTCCGACGTCGCCACGCTGGCGGAGTTCCTGGAGCGGGTGGCGCTGGTCGCCGACGCCGACCAGATCCCCGACGCCGACGAGGACGACCACGGCGTGGTCACGCTGATGACGCTGCACACCGCGAAGGGCCTGGAGTTCCCGGTGGTGTTCCTGACCGGCCTCGAGGACGGCGTGTTCCCGCACATGCGGTCGATGGGCGACACCAAGGAGCTCGAGGAGGAGCGGCGGCTCGCCTACGTCGGGCTGACCCGCGCGCGGCAGCGGCTGTACGTCTCCCGTGCGGTCGTGCGCTCGGCGTTCGGCACTCCGCAGCACAACCCGCCGTCACGGTTCTGCGACGAGATCCCGCTGACGCTCGTCGACTGGCGCCGCACGCAGGCCGCGCAGACCTCGTGGGTCAACACCTCCGCCACCAGCCGTAGCGGCGACGACTCCGCCCGCGCCCGCGGACGCACGACGTGGACCGGCGCGTCCAAGGTCGATGCCTCGTCGGGCCGGCGGCCGGTGCCGTCGCTGCAGCCGGGTGACCGGGTGCTGCACGACTCGTTCGGGATGGGCACGGTGGTATCGCTGCGCGGCGAGGGCGAACGCACCCAGGCGGCCGTCGACTTCGGCTCGCAGGGGGTCAAGCAGCTGCTGCTGCGGTTCGCGCCGATCGAGAAAGTCTGACGGGGCTGCTGTCAGGGGTGCACGCCGTGCGCGATCAGCGCGGTGTAGGGGTCTATCGGCACGTCCGGCGTGGGCCGCACCTCGAGGTGCAGGTGCGGGCCGGTCGTGTTGCCGGTGATGCCGATGTGCCCGATCGTCTCGCCGGACTCGACCTCCTCGCCGGTGCTCACGGCGAAGTCGTTCATGTGGCAGTACCACGTCTCGGTGCCGTCGGCGTGGGTGATGATGACGCGGTTGCCGTACGCCCCGGCGTAGCCCACCTCGGTCACCACGCCGTGCGCGACCGCGTGGATCGGCGTGCCGATCGGCGCCGCGAAGTCCAGTCCGGTGTGGTCGGACTCCCAGAGGGAGCCGCCGCTGCCGAACGTCGCGGTGATCTCGTAGTGGTCGACCGGCAGCACCCACATGTTCGACTTGATCTCGCGGGCGCGGTCCTCGGCGCGGCTGGCCAGCTCGGCCAGGGCCTGGTTGCGGGCAGCGGCCTGCTGCTCGGCGGCGTTCTCCATCCGCTGCTGCTGGGCCTGGTCGAGGGCGGCCCGGTCGGCGTTGCGGCTGATCGTGGCGGGCCGACCGTTGCGGTCGAGCTGCGACCCGAGCCCGTCCGACGCGGGCTCGCTGCCGGCCACGGTGTCGGAGTCGGCGTTGAGCGTCCGCACGGACGCCTGCGACACGTGCGCCGCCTGGGCTGAGCCGACGCTCAGCGCGCCGGCGGCGGCGACGACGATCGCGGAGGTGCCGGCGACCAGGAAGCCCGACGGGCGGAACCGGCGGCGCTCGCGGGTGAACGCGGGGGGCGCCTGCTTCGGTGCCTGCCTGGGTGTCTTCCGCGGTGCGCTCGGTGCACTCGGTTCACTCCGCGCGCTGCTGCGTGTCCGCGCTGCCTTCGGTCCCCTGGCTGCCTTGCGTGGCTTGCGTGCCGCCCGGGCAGGCTGCGGCTGCCGGAGTTGCTCCGGCAGCTTCCTCTGCGGCTGCTCCGGTGTCTGTCGCTGGGCCTGTTGCGGTGTCTGGGCAGGACCGTCTCCTGCGCGATGACGTCCGGCCGAAGCCGCGGGCGACGGGGAAGACGCGGACCTGTCAGCCGGACGGTGGCGGTCGGCGCGGCGCCTCGGCGCACGGTGCTGCGACACGGACACCTCCGGATGGCGGGCACAAACGCGCGTCACCTTAACGGAACCGTGACGCGAAGGGAAACAGTCTCTGCAGGCGCTGTGGAGGGGCTCACACCGTCGTCGGCACCCACCGTGCGCTGGCCGTTCCCCAGGGTGATCGCGGTGGCGTGTTTCGGGCCACATCCGGGTCTTCGCTACGCTGCCCGCAACGACTGCGAGGAGAACACGCCGATGAGCAGCGCCAGCAGCCCGATTCGAGTCGTGGTGGCCAAGCCCGGCCTCGACGGACACGACCGCGGCGCCAAGGTGGTGGCGCGGGCGCTTCGCGACGCCGGCATGGAGGTCATCTACACCGGCCTGCACCAGACCCCGGAGCAGATCGTCGAGACCGCGATCCAGGAGGACGCCGACTGCATCGGCCTGTCCGTGCTGTCCGGCGCGCACATGACGCTGTTCCGCAAGCTGCTGTCGCTGCTGCAGGAGCGCGACGCCGAGGACATCGTGGTGTTCGGCGGAGGCATCATCCCCGAGGCCGACATCCCGCCGCTGACCGAGGCCGGCGTGGCGAAGGTCTTCACCCCCGGCGCGACCACCCACGAGATCGTGGCGTGGGTGCGCGAGAACGTCGGCGGCGACGCCGGCGCGGCGTCCGCCGAGAAGGAGGACGCGCCCGCCTGACCCTTCGGTCCGAGAGGGTGGGCTGTCAGCGCCCCGGGTGCTGCTGCGCCCAGTCGGCGACCAGCCGCGCCACGCTCTCCGGGTCGGAGCGGGGCACCCAGTGGCCGCTGTCGACGTCGACCCGGTACCACGTGCTCAGGAACCGGTTGAAGTCCAGCGCGTCGAACGTCTGCGGGCTTATGAACGGGTCCTGCTGCGCGACCACGATCTGCACCGGCACGTCGCTGAGGCCCGGTCTGGGCGAGCGCAGCCGCTGGTAGATGTTCGCGCGGTACAGGTCGAGCCCGTTGTCCGCGTCGCGCCCGAGGTCGCGGCCCCACGCCGACTTCGGTAGCCCCTCCCGGCGCGCCATCTGGGCGCCGATCACCGGGTGCAGCAGCCGCCACATCAGGTCCGGCACCACCGGTACGTGGAACCACGCCACGTACCACGACCGCCGCGCCTGCTGCCGGCGTACGTGGGCCGGCATGGTGCGCGCGAAGTGCGCCATGTGGTCCAGGCTCGGCCCGCTGATCGAGGTGTACGACAGGATGCGGCCGCGCAGCCGGTCGTCGCTGCTCTCGGTCGTCACCGCGTCCCACAGCTGCAGCGAGCCCCAGTCGTGGCCGAGCAGGTGGACCGGCCGGTCCGGCGCGGCCGCGTCCATCACCGCCACCAGGTCGTCGACGAGCCGTTCGCTCACGTACCCCTGGCGCGACCTCGGCGCCTCCGAGGCGCCGGCGCCGCGCACGTCGTAGGTCACCACGTGGAAGCGGTCCTGCAGCAGCCGCGCGACCGGCTCCCACATGGTCTGGTTGTCGGGGTACCCGTGCACCGCGACCAGCGTCGGCGCGGAGGAGCCGCGGTCGCCGTACTCGCGCACCGCCAGCCGCAGGTCGCCGGACAGGATGCTGTACTGCCGAGGTGAGTCCGTCATCGAAGCTGTTGACCGCCTCTCTGGTGTCGCTGCGCCGGCCGGTGCCCCTCCCAGCCGATCATGCCCCGCCGCCCGTACCCCGCTCGTCGTGGCCCAGGCCACCTGGCTAGGCTCGCAGAGGTCTCTCCCCGGAACGAATCTCTGCAGCAAGGACGGGCCCCACTGTGGACTTGATGGAATTCCAGGCGAAGGAGCTGTTCGCCAAGCACGACGTACCGGTGACGCTCGGTATCGTCGTGCAGAACCCCGACGACGCGCGTGCCGCCGCCGAGCAGCTCGGTGGCCGCGTGGTGGTGAAGGCGCAGGTCAAGGCCGGCGGCCGCGGCAAGGCCGGCGGGGTCAAGCTGGCCGAGAACCCCGACGAGGCCGTCGCCCGCGCCGGCGACATCCTGGGGATGGACATCAAGGGCCACACGGTCCACCAGGTGCTGATCGCGCCGACGGCCGAGATCGCCGAGGAGTACTACTTCTCGTTCCTGGTCGACCGCTCCAACCGGGCGTACCTGTGTATCGCCAGCATCGAGGGCGGCGTGGAGATCGAGGAGGTCGCCCGCACCAACCCCGACGCGGTCGCGAAGGTCGCCATCGACCCGATCGCCGGGGTCGACGAGGCGAAGGCCCGCGAGATCGTCGAGGCGACGCGGTTCCCCGCCGAGGTCGCCGACGAGGCCGTGCAGGTCGTGCTCAAGCTCTGGCAGGTGTTCGTCGAGGAGGACGCCTCGCTGGTGGAGGTCAACCCGCTGGTGCGGCTCGGCGACGGTCGCCTGGAGGCGCTGGACGGCAAGGTCACGCTGGACGCCAACGCCGACTTTCGGCACGAGGCCCACGCCGACTTCAGCGACACCGCCTCGGCCGACCCGCTGGAGGCGGCCGCCAAGGAGAAGGACCTCAACTACGTCAAGCTCGACGGGCAGGTCGGCATCATCGGCAACGGTGCCGGGCTGGTGATGTCCACCCTCGACGTGGTGGCGTACTCCGGCGAGGAGTTCGGGGGCGTGAAGCCCGCGAACTTCCTCGACATCGGTGGCGGCGCCTCCGCGGAGGTGATGGCCAACGGCCTGGAGATCGTGCTCAGCGACGCCGACGTGCGGTCGGTGTTCGTGAACGTGTTCGGCGGGATCACCGCCTGCGACGCGGTCGCCAACGGCATCGTGTCCGCGTTCGACCTGCTCAAGAAGCGCGGCGACGAGGTCGACCGCCCGCTGGTCGTACGGCTCGACGGAAACAACGCCGACGAGGGCCGGCGGATCCTGGACGAGGCGAACCTGCCAGGAGTCGAGCGGGTCGACACCATGGACGGCGCCGCGCACCGCGCGGCCGGGCTCGCCGCCGGTAAGTAAGGGACGGGAACAGACTGATGGCTATTTTCCTCAACGGCGACAGCAAGATCATCGTCCAGGGCATGACCGGCTCGGAGGGGCAGAAGCACACCCGCCGGATGCTCGCCGCCGGCTCCAGCGTGGTGGGCGGGGTCAACGCCCGCAAGGCCGGGGAGAAGGTCGACTTCGACGGCACCAGCCTGCCGGTGTTCGGCACGGTCGCGGAGGCGATGGAGTCGACCGGCGCGAACGTGTCGGTGGTGTTCGTCCCGCCCAAGTTCACCAAGGACGCCGTGGTTGAGGCCGCCGACGCGAGCATGCCGCTGGTGGTGGTGATCACCGAGGGCGTGCCGGTGCACGACACCGCGCACTTCTTCGCTCACGCCCAGTCCCGCGGCACCACGCGGGTCATCGGGCCCAACTGCCCGGGCATCGCCTCACCGGGCCAGTCCAACGCCGGCATCATCCCCGCCGACATCACCGGCGGCGGACGCATCGGGCTGGTGAGCAAGTCCGGCACGCTGACCTACCAGCTGATGTACGAGCTGCGCGACATCGGCTTCTCCACCTGTGTGGGCATCGGCGGCGACCCGATCATCGGCACCACGCACATCGACGCCCTGGCCGCGTTCGAGGACGACCCCGACACCGACGCGGTCATCATGGTCGGCGAGATCGGCGGTGACGCCGAGGAGCGCGCCGCCGACTACATCAAGGCCAACATGAGCAAGCCGGTGGTCGGCTACGTCGCCGGGTTCACCGCGCCGGAGGGCAAGACCATGGGCCACGCCGGCGCCATCGTCTCCGGCTCCTCCGGAACCGCCGAGGCCAAGAAGCAGGCCCTGGAGGCGGCCGGCGTCAAGGTCGGCAAGACGCCGTCGGAGACCGCGCGGCTGATGCGCGAGATCATCAAGGGCAGCTGACCCCCACCACGCCGACTCGACTGCGTTGACTCGGGGATTTCCCGCGGCCCCACCGCAGACGAGTCAGGTGACTGCGGCGCGCACGGAGTACGCCGGGTCGGCGTACTCGTGGCGCTGGAGCACCTGGCACAGCGCGTCGACGGTGTCCCACACGTCGACGTGGCGCACGTACATGGGCGCGAACCCGAAGCGGGCGATGTCCGGCGTGCGGAAGTCGCCCACGACGCCGCGCGCGATCAGCGCCTGCACGATCCCGTACGCCCGCGGGTGCCGCAGCGACACCTGGCTGCCGCGCTGCTCCGGCTCCAGCGGCGTCACCACCTCCAGGTCGGTCTGCTGCCGCACGAGGTCGATGAACATCGTGGTCAGCGACAGCGACTTGCGCCGCAGGTCGGCCAGGTCCACGCCGGCGAAGGCGTCCAGCGCGGCGTCGAGGGCCGCCAGCGCGAGGATCGGCGGTGTGCCGGCGCGCATGCGGCCGATGCCGGGCGCGGGGACGTAGTCGCGCTTCATCGCGAACGGCTCGGTGTGGCCCCACCACCCGGTGAGCGGCTGGTCGACCTGGTCCTGGACCGCGCCGGCCACGAAGCAGAACGCGGGAGAGCCGGGGCCGCCGTTGAGGTACTTGTAGGTGCACCCCACGGCCAGGTCGGCGCCCGCGCCGCGCAGGTCGACCGGCACCGCGCCCGCGCTGTGGCACAGGTCCCACAGCATCAGCGCGCCCGCGTCGTGCGCCCCGGCGGTCACCTTCGGCAGGTCGTACATCCGGCCGGTGCGGAAGTCGACGTGGGTCAGCGCCAGCACCGCGGTGTCGTCGTCGACCGACGCCAGCGGGTCCAGCGGGTCGCACCAGCGCAGCTGCAGCCCGCAGATACGGGCCGCCGAGGCGGCGATGTAGCCGTCGGTCGGGAACGTCGACGGCTCGGTCACGATCACCCGGCGGCCCGGCCGCAGCCGGGCGGCGGCGACCAGCAGCTTGAACAGGTTCACCGACGTCGAGTCGGTGGTCACCACCTCGTCGGCGCCGGCACCGATGAGGGGAGCGATCTTGCCGCCGGTGCGTGCCGGCAGGTCCGTCCAGCCCGCGGTGTTCCAGGAGCCGACCAGACCGCGGCCCCACTGCCGCCGCACCACCTGCTCCACCCGCTCGCCGACACCGTGCGGCAGCGCGCCGAGGGAGTTGCCGTCGAGGTAGACCAGTCCCTCGGGCAGCGAGAAGCGCTTGCGGGTGAACGCCAGCGGGTCCTCGGCGTCTCGCCGTAGCGCGGCCAGTCGGTGCGGGTCCCTCGTCACCGCTCCAACGTAGGCCCTGCGGCTACCGCGCCGCTCGGCTCTGTCGTCGGCGGCCGCTGGTCCGGACGCTGGTCCGCTGTCAGCCGGCCTCGGACAGCCGCTGCCCGGCGCGTACCGCGAGCCTGCTGAAGTCCAGCGGGTCCACGTCGTAGGACTCCGACGGCGACATCGACAGCAGCGCGACCCGCGGACCGGAACGCACCAGCGCCACGCGGTAGAACACGCTGTTCCCCGCCGCCACCTCGAAGTCGAACCGCCAGACCCGCCCGTCGAAGCCGTCCTTCAGCTCGTGCGTGCGCGGCTTGGAGGCGCTCAGCTCCCGCTTGGGGCAGCTCTTCGCGCTGGCGTACGCCTTGTGCATGAACTTCCGCGCGTCGGCGCCGGTGGCGAAGGTGCCGACGGTCTCGGACAGACCGAACCTACGTGGGACGCGCTTGGCGGTCGGCAGCACGAACACCCGGGTGCGCGGGTGCTGGGACTGGCCGAAGTCGGCGCGCTCGCACGGGGTGGCCGCCGGGTTGTCGGGGGAGGGCGCGGGGTCGGTGCCGACCCACGGCGCGGACACGTCGGCGATCTCGGGCAGGTCGAACGCGGAGACGAACCCCGGGTTCTCCTGCGCCGGAAGCGGCGCCACCTCCCGCACCCGCGGCGCGGTGCTGCAGTCGCCGCTCACCGGCAGGCACATCCGCGTCAGCGAGTCGCCGGCGCGACCCAGCACCCGCATGACCGGCACGGGGCTGGTCCCCTGCGTCGAGGCGACCACCGCGCTGGTGATGGGCCCGGTGCGGACGATGCCGACGGTGAGCAGCGTGTCGCGCCTGCCGAACTTCCGCAGCACGAAGGCGCGCGCCTGGTCGCCGAGGCCCTTCACCGACTCCGTGCTCAACAGCTGCACGCCGGCGGTGGTGCAGCGGGCGTACCAGCCCTCCATGGTCGCGAACGCCTTGGCGCTCTGCGTCTCGTCGCGGGACTCCTCGATGACCTGCACCGCCGTCAGCCGGGAGTGGTTGGCGGTGAAGCGGCGCAGCAGCGACTGCCTGCCGTCGGGGTCGGCGAACGGCTCCCGCTGGCAGGGCGCGTAGATGGGGTTTCCGGTCGTGCCGTCGGTCGTGGACGCGACGCTCCACCTGCTCACCGGGTGCGTCAGGTGGCCGACCTCGTGCGTCCTCAGCAGCGCGCTGCGGTCGAGCATCATCTGCTGGGGTGCCTCCACCGGGTCCGCCGGGTCTGCCGGGGCGGACTCGTCGGAGCCGTCGGAGCCGCCGGACCCGTCGGCGCCGGTGGCAAGGACGGCGGGCGCGGCCGGCCGGTCGGCGGCCGCCGCGCCACGGGCCGCCGCCTGCGCCAGGTCGGCCGGGGAGTCGTTGACGATCAGCAGGCCGCCGCCGGCGACGAGGACGGCCGCGGTGGCCACGCCCAGCAGGGTGTGCTGGCGGTACCGGCGCTCTCCGGACCGGCGCACGCTCGGCGCGCGGGTCAGGCGGACGGCGGCGATGTCGCCCTCGAGCCGGTCCAGCGCGGTGTTCAGGGGGGTGTGGCCGGGCCAGGCCTCCCGGCCCTTGGCCAGCAGCGACTCCGCGGTCGGCTCGGAGACGCCGACCTCACGGGCGATGCGCTCGGTCGGCAGCTCGGCGAGGTGGCGCAGCAGCACGACCCGGCGCTGGCTGTCCGGGAGGCCGTCGAGGGCCTCGAGGAGCCCCGCGTGCTCGCTGCGCCCGGGGGAGCCCGCGAGGCCTCTGCGCGTCCGTCTCCGCCGCAGTCGCCGCGGGCGCCGGCCGCCGGCTACGCGCCAGGCCTCATGACGCACCCAGGCGGCCGGGTCGGGGAGGCGGCGCACCTTGCGCCACTGGCTCCACGCGTGCGCGTAAGCCTCCTCGACCAGTCCCGCGGCGCCCTCCACGTCGCCGGTCAGGGCGTACGTCTGGTGCAGCAGCCGCCTGCGGGTGTCGTGATAGAACGCGTCGAAGTCGTCGACACGTGCCATCGTGGTGCGCTCCTCGTGGACGGCTGGCGTACGGGCGGGGTCAGGTGGATCCCGAGCTCCCCACCGCCCGGACCAGGACCCCGACCGTAGACGACGAGGCGTCCCCGGCCCAATTCGCGGTGACCGCCGACACAGCGCCCTGCGACCGCCCTGTGGTAACCGCGCGCCGCCCAAGCGTCGGCGGCGGCGTGTCAGGGCCGGGCAGCGGGCCGCCCCGGGGGACGATGGGCCCATGTCCGCCCTGCTCGACCGCACGCGCGCACGTCTGTCCGCCGGGCTGTCCATCTCCAGCGGGCAGGTCGGCGACGACCCGCGGAGGCTGGCGACGACCGCGCCCCTCGCGGCCTGCTGGGCGGCGGGCGTCGGTCTCCTCGTGTGCGTCGGCGTCGCGGTGGCCGGCTGGCTCGTCGGCTCCGCCGGCAGCATCGCGGACGGTGTGCGGGCCGGCGTCCAGGCGTGGCTGCTGGCCCAGGGCAGCGGCCTCGAGGTCGGTTCGGTGTCGGTGACGGCCCTGCCGCTCGGGCTGACCCTGCTGTCGGTCGTGCTGCTGTGGCGGGCCGGCCGCTGGGCGGCCGCCACGACCGGCGTGGCGGACCTGCGCGCGGCGGGGTCGGGCGCGGCGATGATGAGTGCGGTGTACGCCACGGGTGCGACCGCGGCGGCGCTGCTCACCGCGACCGAGGCCTCGGCGGTCTCGCCGGTGCGCGCGTTCCTGGTCGCGCTGCTACTGGCCGCGGTGTTCTCCCTGCTGGGCATACTGCACGGCGCCGGCCTGCTCGGGCAGATGTGGGACCTGCTCCCCGCGTACGTCCGGGACTCGCTGCGTGGTGCGGCCGCCGCGGTGCTCGCCGTGCTGGCGGCCGGAATGCTCACGGTCACCGCGGCACTGGTGCTCGGCTTCGGCGACGCGGCCAACCTGGCCCGCGCCAGCGGCGCCGGTGTGGTCGGCGGCTCCATCCTCACCGCCGCCGGCGTCCTGCTGCTGCCGAACGCGTCCCTGCTCGCGGTGTCCTACCTGCTCGGGCCCGGCTTCGCGTTCGGGACCGGCACGACGGTCGCTCCCAGCGGGGTGGTTCTGGGGCCCCTGCCGGCGTTCCCACTGCTCGCTGCGCTGCCCGACCCGGGTGCGGCTCCGGCCTGGACCATGGGGCTGCTGGCCGTACCGGTGCTGGCCGGGGCGCTCGGGGCAGTCGTCGCGCTGCGCCGCACGGAGGTCTCCGCGCTGGACCAGACGGCGCTGCGCGGCACGCTGGCCGGTCTCGTCGGCGGCCTGCTCACCGGCGGGCTGACCGCGCTGGGCGGCGGCGCCGTCGGGCCGGGGCGCATGGTCGACGTGGGTGCCGACGTGCTGGCCTGCCTCGCGACCGCGACGGTGGCGATGACCCTGGCGGGAGGGCTCGGCGGCCTCGTCCTGGGCTGGCGCGCGCGGAGATAGGGTGTCGCGGGTGACCGCCCGCCTCGTCGTCCTCGTCTCGGGAACCGGCACCAACCTGCAGGCCCTCCTCGACGCCTGCGACAGCGCGGGCTACGGCGCGCGGGTGGTGGCCGTGGGCGCCGACCGCGACGGCATCGAGGGGCTGGCCCGCGCCGAGCGCGCCGGGGTGCCGACCTTCGTGCGGCGGCTGCGCGACTTCGAGTCCCGCGAGGACTGGGACGCCGCGCTCACCAGCGCCTGCGCCGAGCACGAGCCGGACCTGGTCGTGTCGGCCGGCTTCCTCAAGCTGGTGGGCAAGACGTTCCTGGACCTGTTCGGCGGCCGGTTCGTCAACACCCACAACGCGCTGCTGCCGTCGTTCCCCGGTATCCACGGCCCGCAGGACGCGCTGGACTACGGCGTACGCATCACCGGCGCGACCCTGTTCGTGGTCGACGAGGGCGTCGACACCGGCGCGATCGTCGAGCAGGTCGCCGTACGGGTCGAGGACGACGACGACGTCGACAGCCTCACCGAGCGGATCAAGACCGCAGAGCGGCAGATGCTCGTCGACACGGTGGGCCGTATGGTCCGCGAAGGATTCACCGTCACCGGCAGGAAGGTTCGGATCGGCCCGTGAGCAACGCAAGCACCCCGCAGGAGCGCCGCCCAGTCCGGCGGGCGCTCGTCTCGGTCTACGACAAGAGCGGGCTGGAGGAACTCGCCCGGGGGCTGCACGAGGCCGGGGTGGCCATCGTGTCCACCGGGTCGACCGCCGGGCGCATCGCCGACGCGGGGGTGCCGGTCACCCGGGTGGAGGACCTGACGGAGTTCCCCGAGTGCCTCGACGGCCGGGTCAAGACGCTGCACCCGCGGGTGCACGCCGGCATCCTGGCCGACCTGCGGCAGGCGTCGCACCGCGAGCAGCTCGACGACCTCGGCATCGAGCCGTTCGACCTGGTGGTGTCCAACCTCTACCCGTTCACCGACACCGTGATGTCGGGAGCGACCACCGAGGAGTGCGTGGAGCAGATCGACATCGGCGGGCCGTCGATGGTGCGGGCGGCGGCGAAGAACCACGCCAACGTCGCGATCGTGGTGTCGCCGGAGCGCTACGCCGAGGTGCTCGAGGCGGTCGGCGCGGGCGGCTTCACGCTGGAGCAGCGGCAGCGGCTGGCCGCAGAGGCGTTCGTGCACACTGCGACCTACGACGTCAACGTGGCCTCCTGGATGGGCAGCGTCGTCACCGACACCAGCGAGGGGACCGGCTTCCCTGCCTGGGTCGGCGCCACCTGGAACAAGGCCGGCGACCTGCGCTACGGCGAGAACCCCCACCAGCCGGCGGCGCTGTACACGTCCGGGTTCGTGCCCGCCCCCGGTCTCGCCCAGGCCGAGCAGATTCACGGCAAGGAGATGTCGTACAACAACTACGTCGACGCCGACGCGGCCAGGCGGGCGGCGTACGACTTCGACGCGCCTGCGGTGGCGATCATCAAGCACGCCAACCCGTGCGGCATCGCGATCGGTGCGGAGGTGGCAGAGGCGCACCGCAAGGCACACGAGTGCGACCCAGTCTCGGCCTTCGGCGGCGTGATCGCGACCAACCGGCCGGTGTCTGTGGCCATGGCCAAGCAGGTCGCCGACATCTTCACCGAGGTGGTCGTGGCCCCGGCCTACGACGACGGCGCGGTCGAGATCCTCACCGGGAAGAAGAACATCCGGCTGCTGATCTGCGCTGGTGCGCAGCGCGGCGGCATCGAGATGCGGACGATCGGCGGTGGCCTGTTGCTGCAGGCACGCGACGCCATCGACGCCGAGGGCGACGCGCCGAGCACCTGGCGGCTGGCGGCCGGGGAGCCGCTGGACGAGGCCGGGTTCGCCGACCTCGGGTTCGCCTGGCGGGCCTGCCGCTCGGTGAAGTCCAATGCGATCCTGCTCGCGTCCGGCGGCGCCACCGTCGGCGTCGGGATGGGCCAGGTCAACCGGGTCGACTCCGCGCGGCTGGCCGTGAACCGCGCCGGCGACCGGGCGGCCGGGTCGGTCGCGGCGTCCGACGCGTTCTTCCCGTTCCCCGACGGGCTGCAGGTGCTCGCCGACGGCGGCGTGCGCGCCGTCGTGCAGCCGGGCGGCTCGGTGCGCGACGACGAGGTGATCGAGGCCGCGAAGGCCGCCGGCATCACGATGTACCTCACCGGCACGCGGCACTTCTTCCACTGACGCGCCTCACCCCGCCCTTCTCACCCTCGTCGACTGGCGCGTTGCGGTGGTCAGTAGGCATCGAGTGGCGCGTTGCGGTGCTTGGACGACCCAGAGCGGCAACCGGAAGGCGCCACTCGACGCTCTGCCGCGAGGCGGTAGCGCTCCAGTCGGGCTGCGAGGAGAGTGCGGCCGTACGGCGTGAGTGAGTAGACCTTTGCGTAGCGCCACCACGCCCGGACGCGGCGCGGGTCGTGCGACCAGCCGCGCGCGTCCTCCGCGTCGCGGATGATCATGTCGGGCTGACGCGCGATCTCGCTGGTGGTGTAGCCGAACCGCTCGTGCTTGGTCCGGCTCATGTTCTTGTCACGCTCAAGGTCGTGGTCGTGGCGATCCTTCTCCCGGTGCCGGCCGCCGTCGCACTCCGGATAGCGGTTGGTGCCCACCAGATGGAGGTCCGCGCGGGCGATGAAGGTGTGTCCTCGCCAGATGTCCACCTGCGGCTGGACGGGCCCGAGTCCCGGGAGCACGTGCAGCAGCCGTAGCACGGACTCCCACCACGACTCGCTGCGGCCGTCGGCGAGACCGACCGCCTGGCGAAGGCGTCGCGCGCCCGGGACTCGCGGGCGAGCCGCTGCCAGGATCGCCTCGAGATCGGTCCCGTCGCGGAGGGCGCAGTCGACCATCGGCACGAGGTCGACAAGGGAAAGGTCGCGGGCCAGCTCGACGAGGGTCTGTGCCGCCGACACGACGGGCACGCCGTCGATCTCCTCCAGGTCGGTGAGCTTCGAGCGTCGCACGTACAGGCCTCGGCGCTGTACGTGGACGAGGCTGCCGGTTGTCGCCATGACCACGTGCGGCCTCAGCCGATGGGGCAGCCACCAGCGGCGAAGGGTCGCGGAGTTGAGGTGTCCCAAACCGCTGTCACGGGGCAGCACGCGCCCGATGGCGCGGGCCACATCGTCCGAAGACCGCTCGGGCGCTCGCGGCAGGTAGAGGCCGCGGCTGACCCGGACCCAGCGTCGGCTGCGCAGCCGCTCCCGCGTCAGGTCGTAGCCTGCCGCGTCGCGCACGAGTACGGCATCGAGCCCGTCGGCGGCCGTCGACCGGCCGGCCGCCGCAGCGTCAGTGGGCAACGTCATCGCCAGAGCGTGGCCCCGGCACGACCTGGGCGTACCCGGTCCTGGGCCGCCTGTGCGCGACCCCGCCGGCGTGCACGGCTGTGGATCAGTAGCGGCCTGACCAGCACCGAGACGAGTGGCGCGTTCCGGGTGTACCGGTGCGTCGAGTGGCGAGTTGCGGTTTCCGTCAGGCCTTTACGGCAACCGCAACGCGCCACTCGACGGAGAACCTGGCGGCGGGTGGCAGACTTGCCCACCGTGACGGCGCAGATTCTCGACGGCAAGGCGACCGCGGCGGCGATCAAGAAGGAGCTCACCCAGCGGGTCGACAAGCTGCGCACGCGTGGCGTCGTCCCGGGTCTGGGCACCGTGCTGGTCGGTGACGACCCCGCCAGCCACACCTACGTGTCGGGCAAGCACCGCGACTGCGCGCAGGTCGGCATCGAGTCGATCCGGGTCGACCTCCCCGCCGACGCGACCCAGGAGGACGTCGAGGCGGCGGTCACCCGGCTCAACGACGACGACGCCTGCACCGGCTATATCGTCCAGCTTCCGCTTCCCGACGGCATCGACGAGAACCACATCCTCGGCATGGTCGACCCGTCCAAGGACGCCGACGGCCTGCACCCCACCAACCTCGGCTGGCTGGTCCTCGGCCGCCCGGCCCCGCTGCCGTGCACGCCGCGCGGCATCGTGGAGCTGCTCCGCCGCTACGACATCCCCATCGCCGGCGCCGACGTCTGCGTGGTCGGCCGCGGCATCACCGTCGGCCGCGCGCTCGGCCTGCTGCTGACCCGGCGCAGCGAGAACGCCACCGTCACCCTCTGCCACACCGGCACCCGGGACCTCGCCGACAAGGTGCGTCGCGCCGACATCGTGGTCTCGGCCGCCGGCAGGCACGGCATCATCACCGCCGACATGGTCAAGCCCGGCGCCGTCGTACTCGACGTCGGCGTCAGTCGCGGCGACGACGGCAAGCTCCTCGGTGACGTGGAGAAGACCGTGTACGACGTCGCCGGCTGGGTCTCGCCCAACCCCGGCGGCGTCGGCCCGATGACCCGCGCCATGCTGCTCAGCAACGTCGTCGACGCCGCCGAGCAGGCCGCCGACCAGCGATGACCCAAGGCTTCCACGTGGCCCGGTTCAAGACCCCCGCCGGCCTCTCGCTCGGCACCCTCGCGTTCGTGGCCTGCCTGGGCCTGTCCGCCATCGGCGTCGTGCTCGCGGCGGTCGGCTCGTTCCGCCAGGGTGCTGGCTACGTCGGCGCCTCGCTGCTGCTGGCGTGCCTGGCGCGGTTCGTCATCCCCGACCGGATGGCCGGGCTGCTGCGGGTGCGCCGCAAGGCGATCGACGTCGTCCTGCTCGGTGGCTTCGGCCTCGGGATCGTCGTGCTCACCCTGCTCGTACGCGACGTCGCCGGCGGCTGACCGGGCGACGCCGCGTCCGACCGAACGAGCTCAGTCGACCAGGCCGAGACCGCGTACGGCCTCGCGCTCCTCGCCGAGCTCGGCGGCGCTGGCGTCGATCAGCCGCCGGGAGAAGTCGTTGATCTCCAGCCCCTGCACGATCTCGATCTCGCCGTTCCTGGTCGTCACGGGGAACGACGACACCAGGCCCTCGGGAACGTCGTAGGACCCGTCGGACGGCACCGCCATCGAGATCCAGTCGCCCTCCCTGGAGCCGGCCAGCCAGTCGCGCGCGTGGTCGATGGTGGCCGACGCCGCCGACGCGGCCGAGGACGCTCCGCGCGCCTCGATGATCGCCGCGCCGCGCTTCTGCACCGTCGGGATGAACTCCTTCTCCAGCCACGCCTGGTCGTTGACCAGCTCGGCGGCGTTCTTGCCGCCCACCTCGGCGTGGAAGATGTCGGGGTACTGGGTGGCCGAGTGGTTGCCCCAGATGGTCATGTGCCGGATCTCCGAGACCGGCGACCCGGTCTTGCCCGACAGCTGCGCCAGCGCGCGGTTGTGGTCCAGCCGGGTGAGCGCGGTGAAGCGCTCCCGCGGGATGTCGGGCGCGTTGTTCATCGCGATCAGGGCGTTGGTGTTGGCCGGGTTGCCGGTCACGGTGACGCGGATGTCGTCGGCCGCGTGGTCGTTGAGCGCCTTGCCCTGCGGCTTGAAGATGCCGCCGTTGGCCTCGAGCAGGTCGCCGCGCTCCATGCCCTTCGTTCGCGGCCTCGCGCCGACGAGCAGTGCCACGTTGGCCCCTTCGAAGACCACGTTGGGGTCATCGCCCGTCTCCACGCCGGCCAGGGTCGGGAACGCGCAGTCGTCGAGCTCCATCACCACGCCCTCGAGCGCCTTCAGCGCCGGCGTGATCTCGAGCAGGCGCAGCTCCACGGGCGTGTCGGGGCCGAGCAGCGCACCGCTGGCGATACGGAAGAGAAGGCTGTAGCCGATCTGTCCGGCCGCACCGGTGACGGCCACCTTGACGGGACTCTTGCTCACGACGTGCTCCTGGGGTTCTCGTCCGGACGCGATCTTTGGGACGCTAGCAAGCCTGGGCGTGGGTACGGACCGCGGGTGCGGGCCCGACCCGCGGAAGGTATCTTGACGTCAAGCGAAATTCGACCGAGGCGAAACCAGGCGGGAGAGGGACTCCATGGCCAAGATCAAGGTGCAGAACCCCGTCGTCGAGCTCGACGGCGACGAGATGACGCGGATCATCTGGCAGTTCATCAAGGAACGACTGATCCACCCCTATCTCGACATCGACCTCAAGTACTTCGACCTGGGCATCGAGAGCCGCGACTCCACCGACGACCAGATCACCGTCGACGCCGCCAACGCGATCAAGGAGTACGGCGTCGGCGTCAAGTGCGCCACGATCACCCCCGACGAGGCCCGGGTGGAGGAGTTCGGCCTGAAGCGGATGTACCGCTCGCCCAACGGCACCATCCGCAACATCCTCGGCGGCGTGATCTTCCGCGAGCCGATCGTGATCTCCAACATCCCCCGGCTCGTACCCGGCTGGACCAAGCCGATCATCATCGGCCGTCACGCACACGGCGACCAGTACAAGGCCACCGACTTCGTCGTTCCCGGGCCCGGCAAGGTCACCATCACCTACACCCCGAACGACGGCGGCGACCCGATGGAGTTCGACGTCGCCGACTTCTCCGGCGGTGGCGTCGCGGTCGGGATGTACAACTACGACGACTCCATCCGCGACTTCGCCCGTGCGTCCTTCCGCTACGGCCTCGAGCGCAACTACCCCGTCTACATGTCGACGAAGAACACGATCCTCAAGGCCTACGACGGTCGCTTCAAGGACCTGTTCCAGGAGGTCTTCGAGAGCGAGTTCAAGGACGAGTTCGAGAAGGCGGGCCTCACCTACGAGCACCGTCTGATCGACGACATGGTCGCCGCCGCGCTGAAGTGGGAGGGCGGCTACGTCTGGGCGTGCAAGAACTACGACGGCGACGTGCAGTCCGACACCGTCGCGCAGGGGTTCGGCTCGCTGGGCCTGATGACCTCGGTGCTGATGACCCCCGACGGCACCGTCGAGGCGGAGGCGGCGCATGGCACGGTGACCCGGCACTTCCGCCAGCACCAGCAGGGCAAGCCGACCTCGACCAACCCGATCGCGTCGATCTTCGC
>CBFGZI010000035.1:0-31731 GCA_965653225.1 uncultured Propionibacteriales bacterium
CGCCCTCGACGCTGCCGCATTGGGGGCGGCGCTGCGGCGCGCCGGCCGGGTCGCCTCGGCAAGCCCGGTCGTCGTACCCGAGGCGCCGCCCGAACGGCTGCCCGAGGCCCCGCCGCGGGCCCGGCAGCTGCTCGAGCTGCTGCTCACCCAGCCACCTACCGAGCCCACCGGCACCGAGGAGCTGGTGCTGCACTGGCTGGCGACCTGCCACCAGGCGGGATACCGGGTCCCGCACCGGCTGTTGCCGGTGCTGCTGGAAAGCGCGACGGGAACGGAGCAGCGCGCGCGGGTCGCCCAGGTGGCCGGTGAACGCGGCGCGTGGCTCGCCGCGCAGAACCCCGACTGGGCGTGGATGCACGAGAACCCTCACGTCCGGGCCGCAAGCCACGGGGCGGACGAGCTGAACGTCGACCCGCGCCGATGGGCGCTGGCGCCGGGAGCCTTACGGGTGGAGCAGCTGCGGGACGTACGACGGCGCGACCCTGCTGCCGGGCGCGACCTCCTTCTCACCACCTGGTCCAAGGACTCCGCCAAGCACCGGGCAGCGCTGCTGGAGACACTGCTGGTGAACCTCGGCCCTGCCGACGAGGCCCTGCTCGAGAGTGCGCTCGACGACCGCGCCATGGCGGTGCGCAACCTGGCCGCCCAGCTCCTCGACGCGCTGCCGGGCAGCAGGCGTGCCGCCCGGATGGCCGAGCGGCTGCGGCCGCTCGTCGGCGAGGCCGGGCGGCTGCGTCGACAGCTGGAGGTCAGGCTGCCCGACGACCCCGACGCCGCAGGCCGGCGGGACGGGCTCGGCAGGCCCCCGGCAGGACGCAGCTCGCGCAGCTGGTGGCTGGAGCTGATCGTGGCCGGCTCACCGTTCGACGTCTGGGAGGGTCCCGCCGACAGGGTCGTCGCGCGGATCAAGGACAAGGACGTGCTCTCCGGACTGCGCACCGCCGCGACGATGCGTCGCGACGCCGACTGGGCGCGCGCACTGCTCGACCTCGGCACCGACCCGGAGCTGCTCGCGGTGCTGCCGCCGGAGGAGCGGGAGCGGCGAACCGTCGACGAGCTCGAACGCGCCGCGGACACCGGCGTGCCCGCGCTCCTCGCCGGCCTGCCGGCGCCGTGGTCGCCGCAGCTGAGCGCCGCGGCGGTGGCTCGGCTCGCCCGGCTCAAGCCCGAACAGACCGGCCGGGTGCTCGAGGCCGTGCTGCCTGGCGTCGTACGCGGCCTGCACCCCGATGCCGTCCCCGCGCTCCAGCGATGGCGCGCCCGCACGAAGCTACCGCCGCGGTACGACCTGCAGATCGGCTCCGTCATCCAGACCAGCACTCTCCGACACACGATCAGCGAGGCCTTCCAGACATGACCGACACCCCCACCGCCGACAAGCTGGGCGAGGACCTGCTTCGCGCACACGCCGAGGACGCGTGGGCCGACGAGCTCGCCGCACTGGAGGCGGTCGACGACCGGCCCCGCCCGCCGCAGTGGCGGCTGTCGCCGTGGGCGGTGACGACCTACCTGCTCGGTGGCAGCCTTCCCGACGGCACCGAGGTGACGCCCAAGTACCTCGGCCACCGCCGGATCATCGAGGTCGCCGTCGCGACGCTTGCCACCGACCGCGCCCTGCTGCTGCTCGGGGTGCCGGGGACCGCGAAGACATGGGTGAGCGAGCACCTGGCCGCGGCGGTCAGCGGCTCGTCCACGCTGGTGGTGCAGGGCACCGCTGGAACGCCCGAGGAGTCGCTGCGCTACGGCTGGAACTACGCGCGGCTGCTGGCCGAGGGACCCACGCGCGAGGCGCTGGTGCCGAGCCCGGTGATGCGGGCGATGGAGAAGGGCGCGCTCGTGCGCATCGAGGAGCTGACCCGCATCCCCGCCGACGTGCAGGACTCACTGATCACGATCCTGTCCGAGAAGCACCTGCCCATCCCCGAGCTCGACTCCGAGGTCCAGGCACGCCACGGGTTCAACGTGATCGCCACCGCCAACAACCGCGACAAGGGCGTCAACGACCTCTCCTCGGCGCTGAAGCGGCGGTTCAACACCGTCGTGCTGCCACTGCCGGACAGCCACGAGCAGGAGGTCGAGATCGTCCGCACCAGGGTCGCCGCCCTCGGCGCCTCGCTGCGGCTGCCCGCAGAACTGTCCGGGCTGGCCGAGATCGACCGCGTGGTGACGATCTTCCGCGAGCTGCGCTCGGGCGTGACCGAGGACCGCCGCACGACGGTGAAGTCGCCGTCCGCGACGCTGTCCACCGCCGAGGCCATCTCGGTCATGACCAGCGGGGTGTCCCTGGCCGCGCACTTCGGTGACGGTGTCGTACGTGCCGACGACGTCGCCGCCGGCCTGCAGGGCGCGATCGTCAAGGACCCGGTGCAGGACCGGATCGTGTGGGAGGAGTACCTCGAGACGGTCGTGAAGGACCGGCGCGACTGGGACGACCTGTACCGCGCCTGCCGGGAGCTGGCCTGACCTTGTCGCTACACGTCCTCGGCATCCGGCACCACGGGCCCGGCTCGGCCCGCTCCGTCGCGTCCGCGCTCGACGAGCTCGACCCAGACTGCGTGGTGATCGAGGGTCCACCCGAGCTCGACGCGCTGGTGCCGCTGGCCGCGCATCCCGACCTCGCCCCGCCGGTGGCCGGACTCGTGTACGCCGTCGACTCGCCGCGACGAGCCGCGTTCTACCCGTTCGCGGTGTTCTCCCCGGAGTGGGTGGCGCTGCGGTGGTCGATCAGCCGCGGGGTGGAGGTGCGGTTCGCCGACCTGCCGGCCGTGCACATGCTGGCCCCGAACGTTGACTCGGACGAGCAGGACGACGAGAACGACACCGCACCACACCAGGCACCCCGCGCCGTACCCCTCGACCCCATCGCCGAGCTGGCCGCGGTGGCGGGCTACGACGACCCGGAGCGGTGGTGGGAGGACGCCATCGAGCACCGCCGCGACTCCACCCTCGACCGGTTCGCGATGCTGTCGGAGGCGATGGCCTCGGTGCGCGGCAAGGCACCGGAGGACGCGGACAACGACCGTCGCGAGGCGGCCATGCGGCGCATCCTGCGAGCGGTTCAGCGCGCGGGACGTGAGCGGGTCGCGGTGGTGTGCGGTGCCTGGCACGCACCCGCGCTGGAGGAGCAGGCGTGGCCGACCCAAACGGCCGACAACCGCCTGCTCGCCAAGCTGCCGAAGACCAAGGTGGCCGCGACCTGGGTGCCCTGGACCGCCGGCCGGCTCGCGACGGCCAGCGGATACGGCGCCGGGGTGCGGTCTCCGGGCTGGTACCGGCACCTGTTCACGACCCCGGACGAGGACGTGGTCGCCGGCTGGCTCGTGCAGGTCGCGCAGGCGTTGCGGGAGGAGTCGCTCGATGCGGCGCCGGCATCGGTGGTGGAGGCGACGCGGCTGGCCGACGCGCTGGCGGCGGTGCGCGGACGACCCAGCGTCGGGCTGAGCGAGCTGCAGGACGCCACCCGGGCGGTGCTCACCGAGGGGTCGGACCTGCCGCTGGCGCTGATCGACCGCAAGCTCGTGGTCGGCGAGGAGCTGGGTCGGGTGCCCGACGAGACGCCGATGGTGCCGCTGGCCGCCGACCTGGCCAGGCAGCAGCGGTCCCTGCGGCTGAGGCCGTCGGCGACGTCGACCGTCGTGCAGCTCGACCTGCGTCGCGAGGGTGGGCTGGCGCGTTCGGTTCTGCTGCACCGGCTGCGTGTGCTCGGCATCGACTGGGCCGAGGAGGTGTCGGCCGGCGCGACGACCGGCACGTTCAAGGAGGCCTGGGAGCTGGAGTGGCGTCCCGAGCTGGCGGTGGCGCTGGTCGAGGCGAGCGTGTACGGCAACACCGTGCTCACCGCGGCCGAGGCCTCGGCCGCGGAGAAGGCAGCCACCGCAGACATCGCAGAGCTTGCGACGCTGGTGGAGGACTGCCTGCTCGCCGACCTGTCGGCGGGTCTGTCCGCCGTGGTCGGTGTCCTCGCCGAGCGCACCGCACGCCAGCACGACACCCTCACCCTGCTGCGCGCGGTCGAGCCGCTGGCGCGGACCTGTCGGTACGGCGACGTGCGCGGCGTCGAGACCGCGGGCATCCCGCACGTCTTGGAGACCATCGTCGTACGCGCGTCGCTCGGGCTGCGCGCGGCGTGCCAGTCGCTCGACGACGACGGCGCCACCGAGCTGCGAGCAGCAATCGAGGGGACACAGCGCGGCGTTGCACTGCTGGACGACCCCGCGCTGACCGAGCCGTGGCGCGCCGCCCTGCTGCGGATCGGTGATGAGGTCGGGGTGCACGGTTCGGTGTCGGGGCGGGTCAACCGCATGCTGCTCGACGCCGGCCTGCTGTCCTCCGACGAGGCCGCGCGGCGCATGTCCCGGCGACTGTCTGTCGGCGCCGACGCCGTGACCGGCGCGGCGTGGCTCGACGGGTTCCTCACGGGCGAGGCGCTGCTGCTGCTCCACGACGACGAGCTGCTCGCCGTCGTCGACGACTGGCTGATGTCGGTGCCGGAGCAGGTGTTCGAGGACCTCCTGCCGCTGCTGCGGCGCACGTTCTCGCGCTTCGAGTCAGGGGAGCGCCGGCAGATCGGCGCGCACCTGCGCGACCTGGGCAGGCCCCGCGCCGCAGTGCCCTCCGCGGAGATCGACATCGAGCGGGGCCGCCCGGCGATGGAGCTGGTGGCCAGGCTGCTGGGACTGGAGGCGGCGCGATGAGCCCCGACCTACCACGCACGGGTCGCGCCGACGGCCTGCAAGCACCGGACGAAAGCAGCGGGCGCGAGGAGCCTCGCGGCCGGCTGACCCGCTGGCGGCTGGTGCTCGGTGGCGGCGACGGCGACGGGATCGGGGAGGCGGTGACGCTGACCGCCGACGACGACCATCGCGACGAGGTGCTGCGCGACCTCTACGACGCCGACCGCCGTGGCGGGCTGGCCGGTTCGGCACCACGCGTCGCGCGGTGGCTCGGAGACATTCGCGGGTACTTCCCGTCATCGGTGGTCCGCGTCATGCAGACCGACGCGATGGAGCGGCTCGGCCTCACCGAGCTGCTGCTCGAACCGGAGCTGCTGGAGACCGTCCAGCCCGACATCTCGATGGTGTCGACCCTGATCAACCTGCAGGGGGTCATCCCCGAACGGTCGCGTGAGACGGCACGCGCGGTCGTGCGTGCCGTCACCGACGACCTCGAGCAACGGCTCCGCTCCCGCACGGTGCAGGCGGTCAGCGGTGCGCTGAACCGGGCCGCGCGCACCCGGCGTCCGAAGCTGCGCGACGTCGACTGGAACCGCACTATCGCCGCCAACCTCAAGCACTATCTTCCCGAGCACAGGACCGTGGTGCCGGAACGGCTGGTGGGGTTCGCACGACGGCAGACACAGGTGGAGCGACAGATCATCCTGTGCATCGACCAGTCCGGCTCGATGGCGGAGTCGGTGGTCTACTCCAGCGTGTTCGGAGCCGTGCTGGCGTCGCTGCGGTCGGTCACGACGCGGCTGGTCGTGTTCGACACCAGCGTCGTCGACCTCACCGACGACCTGGACGACCCCGTCGACGTGCTGTTCGGCGTGCAGCTCGGCGGCGGGACCGACATCAACCAGGCGCTGGCGTACTGCCAGGGGCTGGTCGAACACCCCACCGACACGATCCTGGTGCTGATCAGCGACCTCTACGAGGGCGGGATCGCCGAGGACATGCTGCGCCGGGCGGCCGCGATCGTCGGCTCCGGCGCGACGATGGTCGCGCTGCTGGCCCTCAGCGACTCCGGCCGGCCCTCGTACGACGCCGAACACGCGACGGCCCTGGCTGAGATCGGGGTACCCGCCTTCGCGTGCACGCCCGACCAGTTCCCCGACCTGATGGCCGCCGCGATCGAGCGCCGCGACATCACCACCTGGGCCGCCGAGAACGACATCGTCACCACGCACGGGGACGGCTGACCGGCGGCGTCAGGCGGTGCCCCGCACGGCCTCACGCCTGCCGAACTGGCTGGCCGGCCGGTCGAGGCCGTAGTGCTCGCGCAGCGTGCTCCCCGTGTACTCCTCGCGGAACAGCCCGCGGCGACGCAGGATCGGCAGCACCTCGTCGGCGAACGCCTCGAACCCGCCGGTCAGCCACGGCGGCATCACGTTGAACCCGTCGGCGGCGCCGGACTCGAACCAGGTCTGCATCTCGTCGGCGACGTAGTCGGGGGTTCCGACGACGACCCGGTGCCCGCGCGCGCCGGCGAGCCGGTGCATGAGCTGGCGCAGGGTCGGCTGCTCGCGCTCGACGATGTCGACCACGACCTGGAACCGGCTGCTGCGCCCACGCTCACCGGACGCGTCGAGCAGGTGCCGTGGGAAGGGCCCGTCGAGGTCGTACGAGGACAGGTCGAGGTCGGTGAGCCGCCGGAGCACGTCGAGGGAGTAGTCGGGCTGCGTGAGGTCGTTGAGCTCCTCGTGCAGGGCCTGTGCCTCGGCGGTGGTCGAGCCCAGGAACGGGCTGATCCCGGGCAGGACCTTGAGCTTGTCCGCGTTGCGCCCCAGGTGGCGGGCCCGCGACTTGATGTCGGCGTAGAACTCCTGCGCGCTGTCGAGCGTCTGGTGCGCGGTGAAGATGACCTCGGCGTAGCGGGCGGCGAACGACCGGCCGTCCTCGGAGGAGCCGGCCTGCACGTAGACCGGCCTGCCCTGCGGCGACCGCGGTGTGTTCAGCGGCCCCCGGACGGCGAAGTGCCGACCCTCGTGGTCGATGCGGTGGATGAGGTCGTCGTCGGCGTAGACGCCGCTGCCGGGGTCGGCGACCAGGGCGTCGTCCTCCCACGAGTCCCACAGCGCGGTGACGACGTCGACGAACTCGTGCGCCCGGTCGTACCGCTGCGCGTGCACCGGGTGCTCGCCCAGACCGAAGTTGTGGGCCGCGTCGGGCGCGCCGGTGGTGACGATGTTCCAGCCGGCTCGCCCGTTGCTGAGGTGGTCGAGGGAGGCGAACTGGCGGGCGAGGTTGTACGGCTCGGCGTACGTGGTCGACGCGGTGCCGATCACGCCGATGCGGCTGGTCACGGCGGCGATGCCCGACATCCACGTCATCGGCTCGAGCCGGAAGCGTGCGGCGTAGCGGATGTTGTCGGCCAGTGACGGCCCGTCGGCGAAGAAGACCGCATCCATCTTCTCGCGCTCGGCGTGGCGGGCGAGGTCCTGGTAGTAGGCGATGTCGAGGACGCGGTCGGGCGCCGCACCGCGGTAGCGCCAGGCGGCCTCGTGGTGGCCGCAGGGGTAGATGAACAGGTTGAGGTTCATCTGCCTGCGCGCGGGGTCGTGCTGGGTCATGGCAGCTCCTCCAGGTCGCGCCGCGGAGCACGCGGCGCGGCCCGTCAGGGTGGGCAGGGTCGGTGGGGGTGGCTACCGGCTCAGGAGGCGACCCGGTCGGGCGTCTCGGTGGCCGGCTCGGACGGGTCGTCGTCGAGCTCGTCGACCACCCCGAGCTGCGCCAGCAGGGTCGACCGCAGTCGGGCGAAACGCGGGTCGCTCTGCTGTCTGCGGGGGCCGAGGTCGATCGGCACGTCGGACCGGATCCGGCCGTCGTCGAGGACGATGACGCGGTCGGCGAGGACGATGGCCTCGTCGACGTCGTGGGTCACCAGCAGCACGGCCGGGCGGTGGCGTTCGCACAGTCGGTGCAGCAGCCCGTGCATGCGGATCCGGGTGAGCGCGTCGAGGGCACCGAACGGCTCGTCGGCCAGCAGCAGCTGCGGGTCACGCACCAGCGACCGGGCCAGCGCCGCCCGTTGCTGCTCGCCGCCGGATAGCTCGTGCGGCCACGCCTTCTCCCGGCCCTTCAGGCCCACCTCCGCGAGCGCCTCGCGTCCGCGTGTGGTCGCTTCGCGGCCCTTGAGCCCGAAGACCACGTTGTCGAGGACGCGCTTCCACGGCAGCAGCCGGGAGTCCTGGAACACCACCGACACCTTGTCCGGGACCCGGACGCGACCGTGACCGGACACGTCCCTGTCGAGGCCGGCCAGCGCCCGCAGGAGCGTGCTCTTGCCGCTTCCACTTCGACCGATCAGGGCGACGAACTCGCCCGCGGCGATCTGCAGGTCCAGGCCGTGGAGCACTCCACCGGCCTTGCTGAAGCTGCGGTGCAGGTTGTGCACCTGCACCGCCGAGCCGGTCAGCTCTCCAGGGTGCGTCGCCATGTCAGCGCCCTCCTTTGCACGAGTCGGATGAGACCGTCGCCCAGCAGTCCGAAGACGGCGTACACGACGAGGCCGACGATGATGACGTCGGTCTTCCCGTAGTTCTGAGCCAGCGTGATCATGTAGCCGATTCCGCTGGTGGCGTTGATCTGCTCCACCACCACCAGCGCGAGCAGCGCGGAGGTGACGGCGAACCGCATGCCGAGCAGGAAGCCGGGCATGGCGCCGGGCAGGACCACCGACCGGATGAACTCCATGCGTCCCACACCGGAGGTCTCGGCGAGCTCGACGTAGCGGCTGTCGATGCTGCGCAGCCCGTTGTGGGTGTGGATGTAGATCGGCACCAGCACCGCGAGCGCGATCGTGGTCACCTTCATGCCCTCGCCGATGCCGAACCACAGGATCAGCAGCGGGATGAGCGCGAGGCTGGGGATGGAGCGCTTGACCTGTACGGGTCCGTCGACGAGGTACTCGCCGAACCGGGAGAGACCGGCGATGATCGCCAGCACGGTCCCGGCCGCGACGCCGAACACCAGCCCCCAGAACGCGCGGATGGCCGAGATCGCCAGGTCGCTCTGCAGCTGCCCCTTGCCGATCAGGTCACCGGCCGTCGTGACGACCGTCCACGGCGCCGACAGGGTCACCGGGTCGATCCAGCCTGCTACAGACCCCGCGGACCAGACCGCCACCAAAGCGATGGGACCCAGCAGGATGCCCATCGGGATGCGGCGGCCGGGCCCGAGGCGACGTCGCTTGACCCGCTCGTCGGTCCGGGTGCCCGGCTCCTTCGCCTGCGGCTCGGAGCCGGTCGCGCCCGTGGCCGGGCTCGCGCTGCCAGGACGCGTCGTCTTCGTGTCTGTGGTCGTCGAGCCGGGAGTCATCACGACCCCTTCTTGGCGCCACCGGTCTTGGCCGACGCGTCTGACTTGGCGGCTCCCGACGTGGTAGCTCCGGACTTGGCGCCGGACTTTTCACCGGACTTTTCACCGGACTTGGCGCCCGACTCGGCTGCGGCACCGGTCGGGTCGGCGCCGACGCCCTCGAACCGGTGGTCGTACAGCTTGGTCAGGTCGAGCGGCGGGTGCCCCTGCTCCTTGACGAGCAGGTTCACGGTCTTCTGCTCGCGCGCGATGGCGGACGACCAGTCGGCGGGCACGGTGTACTTGCCGAGCGCCTTGACGATGTAGTCGGCGTCCGAGGGGGACAGCCCCTCGTGCTGGACGTAGTAGCCCTTCGCGTACTCGTCGGGGTGCGCGTTGATCCAGCGCTGCGCCTTTCCCCACACCGCGACGTACTGCTTCAGCGCGGCGGCCTTGTGGGCGTCCTGCAGCACGTCGGTCGGGGTGTACAGGTGCCAGGCGTCGTCCCGGATGCCGGGCGAGAGGGTGTGGGCACCGTCCTTGCCGTACTTGGACATCAGCGGCGGGACGAGCGCCTGGCCGAGCGGTGCCACGTCCACCTGCCCGCTGCCGAGCGCGTTGACGTACACGTCGTCGACGCTTTCCATCTCGACGAGGTCGACGTCGTTCTTCGACAGGCCGAGCTTCTTGAGCAGCTTCAGCACCAGGGCGCCCTGCGCCTGGCCGGGGCTGTAGGCGATCTTCTTGCCCTTGATGTCGGCGAGCGTCTTGACGTCGGCCCCGGGGGCGATGCCGAGCTCGTAGACCGGGTGGTCAAGCGGGTCCTTGGTGTAGCGGGCCGCGATGATCTTGACGTCGGTGCCGCTCCACTGCGCGAACAGCGGCGGTATGTCGGACACGGACCCCACGTCGATCGCGTCGGCGCGGAACGCCTGCAGGGTCTCGGGGCCGCCCGAGATGTTGGCCCACTGGATCTTGATCGGCAGGTTCTTGCCCAGGCCGGACATCTGGAGCGCCACCTGGGTGTAGGGGTCGCCCACCCGCAGGACGGTCTTCTTGGCTCCTGAGTCGGGGATTGCGGCGGTGAGCTTGAGGTGCGGTCCCTCCGCCTCGTCACTGCTGCTTCCGGGCAGGCATCCGGTCAGCGCGATCGGGGAGATGACCAGGACGGCCAATGTCGCCCCGGTTCGGGTGCGTCGCGGTGGAACGCTGTGCATCTGGTCTCCTTGGCACGTGGTCGACGGTGTCTTCACGGGGTGGGCTTGCCGTGTGTCGGTCGGCTGTGGCCGGGTCACCCCGGAGTGCGGAGAGGAAACAGTAGCAAGTCGATAGACTTTAGCGATAATCAAGTCCGGCGTGTCAGAAAGAGCACGAGGGGCCGCACCCGTGCGGGTGCGGCCCCTCGTCAGCAGTCGCTGGACGCGCCGAGGTCAGCCGGTGGCTGCCCCGTTCGGGGTGACCGCCTGCGCCGGCGCGGGGGCGGCGACGCCGGACGGCTGGCCCGCCTGGCCGTTCTGGCTCGCCTGGCCGTTGCCGCCGATGGCGTTGATCAGCTGCTTGGCCAGGCCGAACCCGGCGCCGCCCATCGTCATCGCCTGTCCGAGCAGGTCGGCCATGCCCTCGCCGCCGTTGAGCACCACCAGGTTGTCGATGTTGCCCATCGCCGAGGCGCCGGCCCGCACGATCTCGGGGTAGGTCTCGGCGATCTGCTGGGCGATGACCGCCTCCTGGTTCTCCGCTAGCGCCTTGGCGCGCGCCTCGATACCGGCGGCCTCGGCCAGCCCCTTCTCCTTGATGGCCGCCGCCTGGGCCTTGCCGGTCAGCTCGGTGGCCTTCGCCTCGGCTTCGCCGCGCAGCGTGGTCTGCTGCGCCTCGGCCTGGGCGCGGGCGATGGCGGCCTCACGCTCGGCGTTGGCAAGCGTCACCTGCTTGTACGCCTCGGCGTCGGCGGGCTTGCGGACCTCCGACTCGAGCGTCTTCTCCATGCGGGCGGCGTCCAGCTCGGCCGCGGCGGTCTCGGCGCGCACGACCTCCTGGCGGGCCCGCGCCTCGGCCAGCGGGCCGGCCTGCTTGGACTCGGCGCTGGCCTTGTCGATCTCGGCCTGGTAGCCCGCCTGCTTGATGGAGGACTCGCGGTACGCGGCGGCCTTCTCCGCGTTCGCGTCCTGCTCGGCCTTGGTGGCCTCCTGGTCGCGCTGGGCGGCGTGGATGCGGGCCTGCGCGGCGATCGCGGCCGCCTGCGGCTTGCCGAGGTTCTTGATGTACTCGCCCTCGTCGTCGATCTCCTGGATCTGCAGGGAGTCGACCACCAGGCCGAGCTTGAGCAGGTCGTCGGCGAGGCTGGCGCGGATGTTCGCGGTCAGCTCCTCGCGGTTGTGCAGCATGTCCTCCACGGTCATGCCGCCGACGATGGCGCGCAGGTGGCCGGCGAACAGCTCGTGGATGGTGCCGAGCATGACCTCCTGCTTCTGGTCGAGGAAGCGCCGGGCGGCGTTGGCGATCGACTGCAGGTCGTCGCCGACCTTGAACGCCACCACGCCCTTGACGACCAGCGGGATGGACTGGTTGGAGACCGCGTTGACGACCAGGCCGGTGGCGCGGATGTCCAACGGCAGCCGGCGCACGGTCTGGAAGCCGGGGATGACCGCGGTGCCGCGTCCGACGACGATCTTGAAGCCGAGGCTGTCCAGGGTGGTGCCGTTGTCGCCGTGCGCGCCGAGGCCGGAGATGATCACGGCCTCGTTCGGCTCGGCGACCCGCCAGACCAGTCGGAACAGCACGACCAGGACGAGCAGCGCCGCGACACCGAGGCCGAGCAACAGTAGGAGTGGGCTCATGGCTGGTGGTTCGCTCTCTGTGAGAGATGGGTGGTGAGAGTTGGGTGGGTGGACGGTGATGAGCCTGGTGGCTCTTGCAACGGCGGCTAGCCGGTGAACGCGGGGGACACGTAGGCGTTGCGGGGTTCCTCGAAGTCGATGACCACCACACGCGTGCCCACCTCGATGACCTTGTCGTCGACCGGGTAGGCGTAGAACGCCTCGACGCCGCCGCGTACGGGGAGCATGACCTCGCCGACCAGGCCGGGACCGACCCTGCCGGTGACCCTGCCCGTCTTTCCGATCACGAGTCCCCCTTGCTGCTCCTGCCCGGCTAGTGCTCGGGCTGGTCCCGGCGGGCGCGGCAGGCATTGCAAGAGTACGGCCGGGCGGCGCGGGCGCTCCATTGTCGCGGCTGCACGGGCCGATGCGCAGGGGGAATTCGGAAAAATGTCCTCGGAAACAGCCAGGGCCGCCGGTACGCGACCGGCGGCCCTTGGCCTCGACTCCCGCGTTCGGCTACCAGCCGATGGCCGAACCGTCCTTGCGGTGGTCGGAGGCCGCCCGGTAGACGCCGTTGACCGGGCCGTTGGCGCCCGTCCCCGACGGCCAGTCGCCGGCCTGCTCGGGGGTGAAGTGGATGGCCTGGTAGCCGCCCATGCTGCTGCTGTCGGCCGGCAGCAGGTCGTGTCCCTTGGCCGCCAGCGCGGACCCGACCAGCTGGTCGAGCTGCGGCTCGAGCTCGAGCGTGTTCTCGAACTGGTCGTGGTGGAACCGCGCGGCGTCGGTGGCCGCCTGGGCGTTCATGCCCAGGTTGATCATGTTGACCAGCTCGGTGGCCTGCGCCTGCGGCTGCTCGGAGCCGCCCATGTTCCCGAACGAGAGCACGGGCCGGTCGTCCTTGGTGACGAACGCCGGGATGATCGTGTGGTAGGGCCGCTTGCGTCCGGCGACGACGTTGGGCGAGTCGGTGTCGAGGTTGAACAGCGCTCCCCGGTCCTGCAGCGCGAACCCGTACCCCGGCACGGTGATCCCGGAGCCGAAGTGCTGGTAGTTGCTGTAGATGAACGACGTCATGTTGCCCCAGCGGTCGGCCGTGGTGAGGTAGACCGTGCCGGAGTTGACCGCGCCGGGTTCCTTCGGCTTCATGGCGTGGTCGAGGTCTATCCGGCGGCACAGCCGCTCCGCGAAGCTCTTGGACAGCAGCATGCCCAGCGGTATGTCGACGAAGCGCGGGTCGCCGTTGTAGCGGTTCAGCTCGTCGTAGGCGAGCTTCTTGGCCTCGATCAGGATGTGCCAGAACAGCGGCGAGCGTGGGCCGAGATCCCGAAGGCTCTTGCCGAGTACGGGCTCGACCTTCTCCAGGATGTTCAGCAGGATCAAGGTGGCGAAGCCCTGCGAGTTCGGGGGCATCTCGTGCACCTCGTAGCCGTAGTAGTCGACGCTGAGCGGGTCCACCCACTCCGCGTGGAAGTCCGACACGTCGTCCTGGGTCATCGCCCCGCCGAGGCGCTGGATCTTCGCCACGACGGCGCGACCGATGTCACCGGTGTAGAACGCGTCGCGTCCGAGCGTCTGCAGCTCGCGGTACGCCCGGGCGAGGTCGGGGTTGCGGAAGATGGAGTACAGCGCCGGCGGCTCGCCGTTCTCGAGGTACGTAGCCGCGGAGTCGGGGTCCTTGCGCAGCAGGTCGGTCTCCTCCGCCCAGTCGTGGTGGATCCGCTCGGTGACCGCGAAACCCTCCTCCGCCAGGTCGACGGCCGGCTGCAGGACGGTGGCGAAGGTCTGGTTGCCGAACCGGTCGAGCAGCTCGCTCCAGCCGTCAACGGCACCCGGCACCGTCACGCTGTTCGGCCCGTACAACGGCATGCCGTTCTTGGCGGTGTGGCCGCGGTCGGCGAAGTACTGCGGTGACCACGCACGGGGCGACCAACCGCTCGCGTTGAGGCCGTAGAGCTTGCGCTGGTCGGCGGAGTAGTGGATCACGAACGCGTCGCCGCCGATGCCGGTGCTGTACGGCTCCACCAGGCCGAGCATGGCCGCCGTCGCCACCGCGGCGTCGGCGGAGTTTCCGCCGTCCTGGAGCACGCGTACGCCCGCCTCGGCCGCCAGTGACTGGCTGGTGGCCACCACCCCGTTGCGTGCCAGCACCTCCGAGCGCGTCTGCTCCGACCAGCCGGCAGCACGGTCCCCGCGCACGGCCGTGATGCTTGCCCCCGGCTCCGCAATAGATGCGCTCGGCTCACCGAACGGTGTGGGACTCGTCGGCGCTCCCCCCGACTGTTGGGTGGTCGCGGCTGCACTCGTGCGACCGGCGGGAGCCGCGGACGCGCGCTGCGTCAGACTCCCTCCCGCCGCCAGCGCCGCTGCCGCGGCACCGCCCTTCAGAACGGTTCTGCGGGTGGCCGTGTGGTGCGCTGACTCTTCCGTCACCTGAATCTCCTCCAGCACTTTCGCTGCGCGTCGTGCTCCGCGGAGGTCCGACCGAGCTCCCCGACCTCGGGGAGATGCATTCGCGTTTCTCGCGATGCTGCTGCGGTCGACTGGGGCATGCCCCTCGAGGCGAGTCGACCTCGCCGACGGCCTCACGCAACCGCGGGCCCATGGATAGTCGTTCTTTATGGCACAACTACAACGTCGGTAGCAACCACGACATGCGGCGCGTCGACAGAACGGCTCCTCTGAGGCAATCAGCCAGCAGACACCCTTGACATGACGCTTTCGCGCATCCCATAGTCACTGAGTGCCTGATCGGCCCAAACTCGGGGACCTCGATCGGCGAATCGTCGCTGCCCTGCAGCTCAACGGTCGCGCGTCGTGGAAGCAGGTCGCCGCTGCCCTGAAGGCGTCCGAGTCGACGGTCGCGCGCCGCGGGCAACAGCTGCTCGACTCGCGGCTCGTGTCGGTCACCGGCCTTCTCGACCACCTGCGCTGCGGGCTGGGCATCTCGCTGCAGGTGCGGCTGCGGTGCCGACCCGGACGTGCCGGCGACGTCGCGACCGCGCTGGCGGCCATGCCCTCCGCCAGGTTCGTCACGCTGGTCACCGGCTCCGCCGACGTCGCCGCGGAGTTCGTCGTGCCCAGCCACCACGACGTCGCGCGCATCCTCGTCGAGGAGCTGCCGCGGCCCGACGACGTCGTCGACACCGAGTCGATGATGGTGATGCGCAAGTTCGCCGCGGTCGAGGAGTGGGACACCGGTCTGCGTCCCCCGTCTGCGGTCACGATGCTGCGTTCTGCGCAGGGCGACACTTCGCGGGGCCATCGTGACTGGCACGAGCCGGAGGTCCTGACCCCGCAGGAGTTCGCGATCGCTGAGGTGCTCGCCGTAGAGGGCCGCGCCGGCTACAAGCAGATCGCCGGTGCCGTGGGCGTGAGCGAGTCCACGGCGGCGCGACGCGTGGAGTCACTCGTCCGCCGGGGGTGCCTGCGGTTCCGCACCGTGTTCGACGCGTCCCTGATCGGCCTCGACGTCGAGTTCCTGCAGTGGCTGACCGTCGACCCCGCGGAGCTCGAGCACGTGGGCGTGCAGCTTTCCAAGGAGCGCTCGACGCGCTACGTCAGCGCCACGACCGGCCGGTTCAACCTGTGCCTGCACGGCGTCCTGCCCGGCTACGGCGACCTCTACCACTACACGACCGACGTCATCGGCGCCCTGCCCGGACTGCGCGCCGCCGACATCACCCTGCAGGTGCGCACCCTCAAGACCGCATGGCTCGACGTGGAACCGGACGGAACTCGGCGAAAGGAAGGTCGGAGACGATGAGTGCTCCCGAGCCCTGGCAGTGGGACGAGACGACCTGGCGGGGTCACGTCGACCGCGTCCGCGCGGGGCGCCCGCTGCTGCCGGTGCAGTGGCCGGACGACGCCCGGGTGGCCGTGGCGGTCTCCTTCGACTCCGACCACGAGACGATCCCGCTGCGTGACGGGGACACCAGCCCGGGGAAGCTCGCGCAGGGGGAGTATGGCGCGCGGGTGGGGGCTCCGCGCATCCTGCGGATGCTCGAGGAGCTAGAAGTCCCAGCCAGCTTCTTCGTCCCGGCGGTGTCCGCGCTGCTGCACCCCGACGAGATCGAGGCCTACGTCGAGCGTGGCCACGAGGTCGCGGTGCACGGCTGGATCCACGAGCGCAACATGCTGCTCTCACGCGCAGACGAGCTCGACCTCACCGGGCGCGCGATGGACACCCTGGAGAAGCTGGCCGGTCGTCGTCCCACGGGCATCCGCACACCGAGCTGGGACTTCTCCGAGAACACGCTGGCCATCATCGAGGAGCTCGGCTTCGACTACGACTCCTCGCTGATGGCCGACGACGAGCCGTACGAGCTGCTCGCCGACGGGCGTCGCACCGGCGTGGTCGAGCTCCCGGTCGAGTGGATCCGTGACGACGCGCCCTACTTCATGATGGACCGTTTCGCGTCACTGCGGCCGTACATGCCGCCACGCGGCGCGCTGGACATCTGGCGCGACGAGTTCGACGCCGCATATGCCGAGCGCGGGCTGTTCCAGCTCACGCTGCACCCCCACATCATCGGACACCGGTCACGCATGGTGGTCCTGCGCGCGCTGCTGGAGCACATTCGCGCGCACTCCGGTGTCTGGTTCGCGACGCACGCCCAGGTTGCCGACCTGGTGCGTGCCGAGCTCGACAACCCAGCACAGGAGAGGTCATGACGCAGAGCACAGTCGCAACCGCCGCCGGCACGAGGCTGACGCAGAACCAGCGCAAGGCGCTGGTCGCCGGGTCGATCGGCAACACCGTGGAGTGGGTCGACTGGTCGGTCTACGCGCTGCTCGCGCCCGTTTTCGCGACCCAGATCTTCCCCAGCAAGGACGAGACGGCAAGCCTGCTGTCGACGCTGGCCATCTTCGCGGTCGGCTTCGTGATGCGGCCGATCGGCGGCGCGGTGCTGGGAGCGTTCGCCGACCGCAAGGGCCGAAAGAAGGGCCTCACGCTGACCATCTCGATGATGGCCGCTGCGTCCTTCGTCATCGCCCTCACGCCCACCTACGGGGCGATCGGGGTCGCGGCTCCGCTCATCCTGCTGCTCGCCCGCCTCGTGCAGGGCTTCTCCGCCGGCGGTGAGTTCGGCTCCTCGTCGTCGTTCCTGGTCGAGTACGCCGCACCCAACCGGCGAGCCTTCGCCGGCTCGTGGCAGCAGGTGTCCGTCGGCGCGGGCGTGCTCATCGCCTCGGGAATGAGCTACGTCCTGACGACCATGCTCAGCGAGGATGCGATGGCGAGCTGGGGATGGCGCGTCGCGTTCGCCGTCGGCGGCCTGCTCGGTCTGGTCGGCCTCTGGCTGCGAATAAGCGTCGAGGAGACGGAAAGCTTCCAGCGCGCCGTGACCGAGGGCCGGACGTCCCATCGCAACCCCGTCGTCCGGATGCTGACAGAGCACCCACGCGCCGCTCTTCGCATCGTCGGCATCACTATCGCCGGCACGCTGATCTACTACGTCTGGATCAGCTTCATGCCCGGCTACGCCAACACCGCGGTCGGGATCCCGCTGGACCAGGCTTACCTCGCCAACACCATCGCAGTCGCGTACTTCCTGTGCCTGCTGCCCGCAGTCGCCCGTCTCTCGGACCGCTACGGCCGCAAGCCGACGATGCTCGCGTTCGCCGGCGGCTTCGTCGTCATCTCCTACCCGGCGTTCCAGCTGCTGGAGGTCGGCGGCTTCTGGTCGCTGCTCGTGGTGGAGGTGCTGGGCGTGACCTTCCTGACCGGCTACTCCGCCAACTGCGCCGCGGTCATGGCCGAGCAGTTCCCCGCAGAGGTCCGCACGACCGGGATCGCCCTGCCGTACGCACTGGCCGTCGCGCTGTTCGGCGGAACCGCGCCGTACGTCACCACGTGGATGTTCAGCAACGGCATGGGCGACCTGGTCTGGGCTTACGTCGCGGCCGCCGCCCTGGTCGGCGTGGTCGTCTACGCCGTCATGCCCGAGACGAGGGCGAAGGAGCTGGTGTGACGAGGTCACGGCACGTCGTGGTGACCGGCGCCGCCAGCGGCATCGGCCACGCGGTCGCCGCGAGGTTCGCGGCGGCGGGCGACTCGGTCACCGGGGTCGACGTGCGCCACGACGTCCTCGCCGCCGTGATGGACCGGCTCGCGGGAGACCACGGCGTCACCACCCGCGCATTGGTGGCCGACCTGGCGCTGCCGGACTGTGCCGCGGTCGTGGACCGGGCCCGGGCGGAGGGCGGCGACATCGACGTGCTCGTCAACGCGGCCGGCATCTACCCCGCGACACCGCTGGCGAGGATGACGGCGGCGTCTTGGAGCCGCGTCCAGGACGTCAACGTCCGCGCCCCCGTGCTCCTCACGATCGCGCTCGCCGCGCAGGCGACGGAAGCGCAACGGAGGCCATGTGTGGTCAATATCAGCTCGGGCGCCGCGACCCGGGCCAGGCCGGGGGCGGCCCACTACTGCGCCTCCAAGGCCGCGCTCGAGATGGCCACGAAGGCGTGCGCGGTCGAGCTGGCCGGGCAGGGCATCCGGGTCAACGCGGTGGCTCCGGGCTTCGTCGACGTCGACAGCCCGGTCAACCCGGTCAGCGCCGACTACGCCGCGAAGGTGTCGGCGAACCCGCTGGGTCGCGCCGGAAGGGCCGACGAGATCGCGGCGGCGGTGTACTGGCTGTCCGGCGACGACGCGGGGTTCGCCACCGGGTCCGTGCTTCGGGTCGACGGTGGCGCCACCGCCGGAACGACGGCGCTGCCGCCCCACTACCCGGAGGAGACCGACCTGCAGGTCGTCGCGGCGGAGGGGGAGCTTGCGTGATGCCGCAGCTCCAGCAGACACCGTCGTCGTACACGGTCGTGGGCGCCGGCGCGATCGGCGGCACGCTCGCCTTCCACCTCGCCGAGGCGGGGCACCGGGTCTGCGTGGTCGACGCCGACGAGGAGCACGCGCGCCGCATCGCCGAGCACGGCATCACCGTGACACGGGGTGAGGGCAGCCGCACGGTCCCCGTCGCGAGGTCGATCACGGTGGCGGAGGTGCTGGACGAGCCCGCCACCCGAGTGCTGCTCGCCGTCAAGGCGCAGGCCACAGGGGACGCGATGCGCTGGCTCGCGCCGCGGCTGTCCGCCGACGGGTTCGTCGTGTCGCTGCAGAACGGCCTCAACGAGCAGGTCATCGCCGAGCACGTCGGAGCGGACCGCACGGTGGGCGCGTTCGTCAACCTGTTCGCGGACGTGACCGCGCCCGGTGAGATCCGCGACGGCGGCCTCGGGGCGCTCGTGGTCGGCGAGCTCGACGGCCGCGACTCCGAGCGCGTGCGCTCGGTCGTGCAGGACCTGCAGGCGTGGGGACCGGCCCAGTCCACGTCCAACGTGTACGGCTACCTGTGGTCGAAGCTCGGGTTCGGAGCGATGCTCGTGGCCACCTCGCTGGCCGACGCCCCGATGGCCGAGCTCATCGACACGCATCGTCGCCTGATGCACGGGCTGGCGGCGGAGGTGTACGCCGTCGCCTCGGCCGAGGGAGTCGTGCTGGAGGCCTTCGACGCCTACGACCCACATCCGTACGCAGGCGACGACGACAACGCCAAGGACGACGCGACCGACAAGCTCGTCGCGTGGCTGCGCACCCAGTCCAAGGACCGCAGCGGCATCTGGCGAGACATCGCCGTGCGCCGTCGCCCAACGGAGGTTCCCGTGCACTACACACCCGTGCTCGAACGTGCGGCCCGGCACGCCATCGAGACACCGGCCATCGCGCGCCTGCTGCGGCACATCGGCGAGCTCGAGGCAGGGGAGGCGATGGGGCGGGAGCGCCTCGACGACGTGGCGGAGGCACTCGCGTGACCGCCGCGCTGCCCGACCCGCACAGCGTCGCCTCGACCGACGGCCGGGCCCTGTACGACTGGGTCAGCATCCAGCGAGACCACCTCGTCGACGACGTGCGCACCTACGTCGAGCACGAGACGCCGAGCGACGACGTGCCGCTGCTCGCGCGCGGTCTGGCCTACCTCGAGCAGTGGCTCGATGATCGCCTCGGGCCGCCGGTGACACGGGTGGAGCACCCGTCCGCCTCCTACGGCGACGTGGTCGTTCTCGACTACCCCGGGGCCGGCGGCGACGCCGTCACCCTGCTGTGCCACTACGACACCGTGTGGAGCGCGGGCACGCTCGACGACTGGCCGGTGTCGCTCGACGGCGACACGATCACCGGCCCGGGTGTGTTCGACATGAAGGCGGGTCTCGTGCAGGCGGTGTGGGCGCTGCGCGCGCTCGACGCGCTGCACGTGCCGCGCCCTCCCGTACGCCTGGTGCTGACCGGTGACGAGGAGATCGGCAGCCCGTTCTCCCGTCCGGTCATCGAGGACGCATGCACCGACACCTCCGCTGTCCTCGTCTTCGAGGCGAGTGCCGACGGTGCGCTGAAGACCCAGCGCAGCGGCGTCGGGCTGTTCGGCGTGTCCGTTGACGGCGTGGAGTCGCATGCCGGTCTGGACCCGCGCGCGGGTGTGAGCGCGGTCGACGAGATCGCCCGAGTCGTACGCACGCTGCACGACGTGGCCGACCTGGACCGGGGGACGTCGGTCAACGTGGGTGTCCTGAGCGGAGGCACGCGTCCCAACGTCATCGCGGGTCGAGCGAGCGCATCGATTGACGTCAGAGTGACGTCTGTCGAGGAGCAGCAACGCGTCGATCGGGCGATGGATGCCCTGACGCCGCACCATGAGTCGGCAAGCCTCTCGGTGACGGGTGGCTGGAACCGGCCGGTCATGGCGCGCACGCCCGGTGTCGCTGCGCTGTACGACCTGGCTCGCGCGGCGGCCGCGCAGATCGGCGTCGACCTGGGCGAGAAGGCCGTCGGCGGAGCGAGCGACGGCAACTTCGCCGCCGCGCTGGGGATCCCGGTGCTCGACGGGCTGGGTGCGGTCGGTGCCGGCGCGCACGCCCGCCACGAGCACGCGACCGTGTCGGGGATGCTGGAGCGGACGGCGGTCGCCGCGTCCGTCCTCGCGGCGTTCGCACGCGACGAGTGATGCGACGGGTCGCCGTGACCGGCTGGTCAGCCCCTGTCGCTGGACGCGCGCACAGTGAGGCGCACCGGCAGCGTGACGGAGGAGACCTCCTGGCCGTCCATCAGCTTCAGCAGGCTCTGCATCGCCAGCCGGCCTATCGAGTCCACGGGATGGTGCACGCTCGACAGCGGGATCGGCAGCCGGGAGGACAGCGGGGTGTCGTTGTAGCCGACCACCGCGACCTCCGACCCGATCTCGAGCCCGGCGTCCTTGATCGCCGCCATCGCACCCACCGCGATCTGGTCGTTCACGGCGAAGATCGCGGTCGGCGGGGGGTCGACGGCCAGCAGCTGACGGGTCGCGTTGATGCCGTCGTCGAGGTGCGGCCCCGACTGGACGACCAGCCGAGGGTCGACGTCGATGTCCGACTCGGCGAGAGCGTCACGGTAGCCCCGCGCACGGTCCGCGGAGGTGCGTGCGTACTTCGCGCCGGCGATGATGCCGATGCGCTGGTGGCCCGCCGCGAGCAGATGCCGCGTCGCCTGCAGGCCGCCGTCACGGTCGTCGCCACGAGCCACCGGATGCCGGCCCACCGCGCGGTTCGCCAGCACGAACCTGGTCCCGCGGTCCCGCAGCTTGTTGAGGTACTTCTCGTCACCGACACGAGCAGTCGTGATCACGAGGCCGTCGACCCGGCGTCCCTCCAGCAGCTGCACGCGACGTCGCTGCTCCTGTGCGTCGTCACCGGTGCTCGCCACCAGCACCTGGTAGCCGGCCTCGGTGGCGACGTCGTCGATCGCCTCGTAGATCGTCGCGAGCACGTTGTCCGTCAGCCGTGGCAGCACGACCCCGATGGTCTGCGTGCGTTGCGTGCGCAGGCTGGCTGCCCAGGGGTCGACGAAGTAGCCGAGCTCGCGCGCCGCTTTGCGGATCGCATCCGCGGTCTCCGCAGACGCCCCCGTCGGGCTCTTGCCGCTGAGGACGCGAGACACCGTCGACTTGTTGACGCCTACTCTCTGCGCGACCTCGCGCATGGTCGGACGGCGTCGGTGGCCGGACGACGACGAGGGTCGCGGGGTGGGCACCGCGCGAGTCTAACTGTTGACAGCGCAATCGGTTGCTCTTACGTTGATTCGATCCCTACAAGGTTGGCGAACACCACCATCGGACTGAGGTGGTAGGCGATGACCCCGTTGCGCACCAACGGTGAGCGCCTGCATGAGGACATGGAGACACTGGCCACCTTCGGCGGTAACGCCGAAGGTGGTGTCGACCGTCCGTCGTTCTCCGAGGCCGACTCCGACGCGCGTGCCTGGCTGGTCGAACGTTGCCGGCAGGCAGGGTTCAGCGTGCGTGAGGACGGGATCGGCAACCTCTTCATCCGTCTGGACCCCGAGGACGACCAGGCACGGCGACGGCTTGCGGTGTGGACCGGTTCGCACCTCGACTCGGTGCCGAACGGCGGTCGTTTCGACGGAGCCGCGGGCGTGATGGCGGCGGTCGAGGCGGTGCGGTGCCTGCGCGAACAGCGCGTACCTCTCACCCGTCCGGTCGAGGTCGTGGTGTGGACCGACGAGGAGGGGTGCTACCAGGGACTGCTCGGGTCCGGAGCCGTCGTCGACGGTCTGTCGGCCGGAGACCTCGACGACATCGTGGGCCGCGAGGGACGCTCCCTTCGCAGCGCACTGCGGGACAGCGGTCGCGACCCCGACGCCGCCCTGCGGGTCAGGCAGGACCAGCCCGTGGCGCACGCCTACCTCGAGCTGCACATCGAGCAGGGGAACAGGCTGGAGGACGCCGGGGCCGACATCGGCGTGGTCACGGGCATCGTCGGCCTGGTCCACGGTCAGGCGGTCTTCACCGGTCGTGCCGACCATGCGGGCACCACGGCCATGGACCGCCGGCGTGACGCCGTGCGTTCCGCGGGAGCGTTCGTGCTCGGTCTGCCTCGTCTGCCCGCTGAGCTGGGACGCACCGACGCAGTGGTGACGTGCGGCGACATACGTGTCGCCCCCGGCGCCGACAACATCGTCCCCAGCGAGGCGGTGTGCCGGCTGGACTTCCGCGACCCCGACAGCCAGGGGCTGGAGAGCCTGCGCGATGCGGTGGTCGCCGCCGGTCAGCGTTCCGCCGCAGAGCACGACACGGCGGTGGAGTTCCAGTGGGCCCACCTCGCCGACCCGGTGTTCATGGACGCAGAGCTGCAGAAGCTGGTCGCCTCGGTGTCCGACCGGCTCGACCTCCGGTCCATGCCGCTGCCTTCGCGCGCAGGGCACGACGCGCAGAAGATCGCCATGGTGGCGCCCACCGCGATGGTCTTCGTGCCCTCCAAGGACGGCAGGAGCCACTGCCCCGAGGAGTACACCGCACCCGAGCGACTCGCGCGCGGCGCAGACGTTCTCGTCAACGCCCTAGCCGAGCTCGCGACGTCACCGCCGTCCGGCACGACGCCGCCTTCCCACCGCGACCCCGAGGAGAGACATGGACCTGCGTGACGACGCCCGTTCGATGGCAGACGAGCTCACCGCGATGCGTCATGCGCTGCACCGCGAGCCCGAGGTCGGGCTCGACCTTCCGCGAACGCAGGAGAAGGTGCTCGAGGCCATCGACGGCCTGCCGCTCGAGGTGTCGTTGGGCAAGTCGCTGTCCTCGGTGACGGCGGTGCTGCGTGGCGGCAGTCCCGGCCCGACGGTCCTCCTGCGCGGTGACATGGATGCTCTTCCCGTGCAGGAGGAGGTCGACGTGGCGTTCCGCTCCCAGGTCGACGACCGGATGCACGCCTGCGGCCATGACCTGCACACCACCATGCTGGCGGGCGCCGCACGGCTGCTGTCGGCGCACCGCGACCATCTCGCCGGCGACGTGGTGTTCATGTTCCAGCCGGGTGAGGAGGGCTGGGACGGCGCCGGGCACATGCTGCGTGAGGGCGTGCTCGAGGCGGCCGGGTCCGAGCCGTCCGCGGCCTACGCATTGCACGTGACCTCGTCGATCTGGCCCAACGGGACGTTCGCGACCCGCCCCGGTCCGCTGCTCGCCGCCTCCGACGCGGTGCAGGTCATCGTGCGGGGCAAGGGCGGTCACGGCTCGGCACCGCACCGGGCCAAGGACCCCGTACCCGTGGCCTGCGAGATGGTGACGGCGCTGCAGACGTTCGTCACCCGCAGCATCGACACGTTCGAGCCCGCGGTCCTGACCGTCGGCGAGTTCCACGCCGGGACCCGGCGCAACATCATCCCGGAGGAGGCCCGCTTCGAGGCCACCGTCCGGTCGTTCAAGCCCGAGGTGCGGGAGATCCTCGCGCAGGGCGTACCGCGTGTCTGCGAGGGCATCGCCGCCGCACACGGCGTCGAGGTCGACGTGGAGTACCACGCGGAGTACCCCGTGACGGTGAACTCCGCGGACGAGGTCGCGTACGCCGCCGAGACCGCCACCGAGCTGTTCGGTGACGAGCGCTTCAAGCTGGCCGAGAACCCGATCACCGGGTCCGAGGACTTCTCGAGGGTCATCGCCAGGGTTCCCGGTGCCATGGTCTTCCTCGGCGCCGTGACCGACGGCCGCAACCACGACGGAGCGCCCGACAACCACTCGCCGTTCGCGGCGTTCGACGACGCGGTCCTGCCGGACGGCTCGGCGCTGTACGCGACGCTGGCCGCCCGCCGCCTCGCCAGCAACTGACTAGCCAGAAACCAACCGGCGCGACAGCACCCACGAGAGAAGGTAAGCACCATGACATCCGTCCCGAGGCCCCCCCTGCCTCTAATCCGGCGTAGCGCGCGCTCGATGAGCCGGCGCCGCCGACTGAGCCTCGCGAGCGGCATGCTGGCCGTCGCACTCACGGCAGCCTCCTGTACGACCGGCGGGTCCAGCGACGTCGGCGGCAGCGGCTCGTCGGACAAGACGTTCGACGTCGCGGTCGGCATCGACCTCGACACGCTCGACCCGCCGCAGATGACCACGACGACGGTCGCCAACCTCGTCGACTACAGCGTCGAAACGCTGACCAAGCTGGCCAAGAACGGCCAGACCGTGCCAGGCCTGGCGACGTCATGGCAGCTCTCCGGCGACAACAAGACGCTGACCCTGCAGCTGCGCAAGGGCGTCAAGTTCCAGGACGGCACGCCGTTCAACGCCAAGGCGGTCAAGTTCAACCTCGACCGTCTGCTCGACCCCAAGGTCGAGTCGCCGCAGCGGGCGCCGTACGAGTCGATCGCCAGCGTCCAACCCGTCGGAGAGTCGACCGTCAAGCTGAACCTCAGCCACCCCGACCCCGCGCTCGTCGCGGCGCTGTCGGCCAGCTCGGCGGGCATCATCTCGCCGAAGTCGATCAACGCACCGGGTAACAGCTACACCAACGTCACCCACCCGGTGGGTACCGGGCCGTACTCGTTCGTGAGCTACCAGCAGGGCGACTCCGTCCACTTCAAGAAGTTCGACGGCTACTGGGGCCCGAAGCCCTACTACGAGAACGTGGTCTTCCACATCGTTCCCGAGGCCGCCACCAGAGAGAGCCTGGTGCTCTCCGGACAGGACGAGATGGCCGTGCTGCCGCCGGTCGCCGACCTGCAGCAGCTGCAGCAGGGTGACGACACCAACGTGCTGATGGCACCCAGCGACCGCACCATCTTCATGGCGTTCAAGACCCCCGGTAACACCTTCGACGACCCGACGGTGCGCCAGGCGATCAACTACGCGGTGAACAAGCAGGCCATCATCAAGAACGTCCTGTTCGGCGCCGCCGAGCCGATGACCGCGCCCGTCGCGCCGTCGGTCGAGGGCTACTGCAAGGTCGGCAGCTACCCGTTCGACCCGAAGAAGGCCGAAGCGATGCTCGCCAAGGCCGGGGTCAAGAAGGTGTCGATCACCGTCGGCACTCCGACGGGCCGCTACCTGCAGGACAAGGAGGCGACGGACGCGATCGCGGGCAACCTCCGCGACGTGGGCCTGAAGGTGCAGATCCGGACGATGGACTGGGCCTCCTACCTCGGCGCGGTCGACGTCCCGGCCAGCCAGCAGCCGTTCGACATGCACCTGCTGGGCTGGGCGCCCGCATTCCTCGACGCGTCGCAGCAGATGCTGCAGTTCCGCACCGACCAGGCTCCGCCCGCGGGGCTCGCCACCTCGATGTACAGCAACAAGAAGGTCGACGCGCTGTCCAACGCGGCCAACACCGAGATGAACTCCCAGCAGCGCAACGCGGACTTCTGCAAGGCGTGGAAGACGGTCTGGAACGACGCACCCTGGCTGTTCCTGTGGGTGCAGAAGTACCCGATCGTCTACTCCAGCGACGTCACCGGAGTGTCCTACCTGCCCAACGAGAAGTTCAACGCCGTCTATGCCAAGCCCGCGAGCTGACCAGGACGGCCTGGACTTCGTCAACCTGACGCGGGAGCTGCTGTGCGAGGGCTGAGCCTGTACATGGGCCGCCGGCTGGCGGCGTCGGCGGTGACGCTGCTCGGTGTGTCGTTCATCGTCGTCGCCCTCGTACGGTTGCTGCCGGGCGACCCCGCACGTGTGATCGCGGGGCTGCAGGCGAGTCAGGAAGAGGTGAACCGCATCCGGGAGCAGCTCGGGCTGGCGCAGCCCCTGCTCACCCAGTTCGGGCTGTTCCTGGAGCACCTCGTCCACGGCAACATGGGCGTGTCGGCAAGGACCGGCAACCCCGTGGTGTCCGAGATCCTGGCCCGGCTGCCGTTCACGGTCGAGCTCGCGGTGATGGGGACCGCGCTGGGCGCCGTCGTCGGCATCATGCTCGGGGTGAGCGCAGCGACCCACCGGGGGCGGTGGCAGGACCACCTGCTGTCGTCCCTGGCGGTCATGGGTGTCTCGACGCCGGTCTACTGGCTCGGCCTGCTGCTGATCATCATCTTCTCGGTGCACCTGCAGTGGCTGCCGGCGGCCGGGGCCGAGGACCTGTCCAGCCTGATCCTGCCGACGTTCACGCTCGCGGTGTTCTCGGTCGCGCTGGTGTCACGTATGACCAGAGCAAACATGCTCGAGATACTCGGGCAGGACTACGTGCGCGCCGCGGAGGCCAAGGGGCTCGCCGACCGGGTCGTGGTCTACAAGCACGCCCTGCGTAACGCCTTCATCCCCGTGCTCACCGTGATCGGTCTGCAGTTCGGCAACCTGCTCGGTGGTGCCGTGCTCACCGAGTCGGTGTTCGGCTGGCCCGGGATCGGGCGGCTGCTGGTGGACTCGATCTTCAGCCGTGACCTGCCGATGGTGCAGGGCATCGTCTTCACCTACGCGGTCATGTTCATCATCGTCAACATCATCACCGACCTGCTGTACACGGTCGTCGACCCACGGGTGCGCCTGTATGACTGACACACTGGCACGCAAGTACGACGAGCCGACCGAGCTGTCGCCTCGTCGCCCGGCGGTGCAGGCGCTGCGTGCGCTGCTGAGCAACAAGGCCGCGGTCGTCGGCCTGATCATCATCGTCGGGCTGGGAGTGCTGGCACTGCTGGCGCCTTACATCACCAGCTACGACCCCAACCAGCAGAGCCTGGCGGCGGCGCTGCAGCCTCCGTCGTCGAAGCACTGGTTCGGCACCGACAACCTCGGGCGCGACATCTTCACCCGCATCCTGTTCGGCGGCCGGATCTCGCTGCTGGTCGGGGTGCTCGCGGTCAGCCTCGCGGTCGTCATCGGCGTGCCGCTCGGTCTGATCTCGGGTTTCCTCGGCGGATGGGTCGACATGACGATCCAGCGGGTCGCGGACATCCTGCTGTCGTTCACCACTTTCCTGCTCGCGCTGGCACTGGTCGCGGTGCTCGGGGTCGGGCTGAAGAACGTGATCATCGCCGCCGGGATCGGCGTCATACCGCAGTTCATCCGGTTGTCGCGAGGGCTCGCGCTGTCGTTGCGGGAACAGACCTACGTCGAGGCCGCTGCCGCGTTCGGGGTGAGCAACTTCGCCATCCTGCGCCGGCACATCCTGCGCAACGCCCTTACCCCGATCATCGTGTACGCGACGCTGAACATGGGTGTGACGATCCTGGTGGCGGCCGGTCTGGGCTTCCTCGGGCTCGGAGTCCAGCCACCCACCGCCGAGTGGGGCACCATGCTCGGCGACGGCCGGGAGTACATCTTCAGCTCGTCGTACATGGCGACGTTCCCCGGGCTGGCGATCTTCTTCGCCGTGCTCGGGTTCAACCTCCTGGGCGACGGACTCCGGGACGCCCTCGACCCCAACCTGCGGACATGAGGCAAGAGCCGATGGCAAACCCCTCGTCGACACCCCTGCTGTCGATTCGTGACCTGACCGTCGAGTTCAAGGTCCCGGAAGGCATCGTGCACGCCGTCGACGGCGTCAGCTACGACGTCTACCCGGGCGAGACTCTCGGCATCGTGGGCGAGTCCGGCTCGGGCAAGAGCGTCTCGGTGATGTCGCTGCTGCGGCTGATCCGGGAGCCACCGGGCCGGATCGTCGCCGGCGAGGCCGTCTTCGAGGGTCGCGACCTGCTCGCGACCCCGAAGAAGAAGCTGCGCGAGATCCGGGGCAACCACATCTCGATGGTCTTCCAGGACCCGATGACCTCGCTCAACCCGGTGTACCGGGTTGGCCAGCAGATCGCCGAGGCGGTCACGGCGCACCACCCGTCGATGAAGGGCGAGAAGGCCAAGGCCCGGGCGGTCGAGCTGCTGCGCCTGGTCGGCGTACCCGAGCCGGAGCGTCGCTACGACCAGTACCCGCACCAGTTCTCCGGCGGGATGCGGCAGCGCGCCATGATCGCGACGGCGATCGCGAACGAGCCGTCACTGCTCATCGCGGACGAGCCCACGACCGCGCTCGACGTCACCGTGCAGGCCCAGATTCTCGAGCTCCTGCAGACGGCGCAACGCGAGACGCATGCCGCGGTGCTGCTCATCACCCACGACCTCGGCCTCATCGCAGAGATGGCCGACCGGGTGATCGTCATGTACGCCGGCCACATCGTCGAGTCGGGCACGGTCGAGGACATCTTCAACGCGCCGCGCCACCCGTACACGCTCGGGCTGATGAACAGCCTGCCGCAGGCGGACAGCGAGGAGGAGTGGCTGCGCCCGATTCCCGGTAGCCCGCCGAACCTGGTCAAGGCCCCGCCTGGCTGCCCGTTCCACCCGCGCTGCCTGCTGTCGCAGGACCGTGAGCTGTGCAGGACCGAGCTGCCGGAGCTGGCCTTCGCCGGGACCGGTGGCAACCACCTCGCGGCATGCCACTACAAGGACGAGCTGGAGAGCGAGTCGGCGCGGATGCTGGCGACCGCGGAGAGGCTGTGATGACGACGAGCGCACGGGAGAAGGTGGGCACCCTGGCGGACCGGGCGCCCAAGGGCGAGACCATCCTGCGGGTCGAGCACCTCACCAAGCACTTCCCGATCCATCGTGGGCTCCTGCGCCGGCAGGTGGGATCTGTACGCGCCGTCGACGGCGTCAGCTTCGACCTCGCCGCCGGCGAGACCCTGGGCATCGTCGGTGAGTCGGGCTGCGGGAAGACCACGCTCGGTCGCACCGTGCTCAGGCTGTTGGAGCCGACGAGCGGGCGGATCGAGTTCCGCGGCACAGACGTCACCGGCCTCGACAAGCGCCAGCTGCGTGAGCTGCGCCGGCACATGCAGATCGTCTTCCAGGACCCGTTCGCGTCGCTCGACCCGCGCATGCCCGTGCGCGACCTCATCGCCGAGCCGATGCGCGCGCAGGGAGTGCTGCGCCAGGACGGCGGCCGCAGCCGGATCCGCGAGCTGCTGGAGATCGTGGGCCTCAACCCCGACCACGACACGCGGTTCCCGCACGAGTTCTCCGGCGGCCAGCGGCAGCGCATCGGCATCGCCCGTGCTCTCGCGCTGAACCCGCAGCTGCTGGTGCTCGACGAGCCGGTGTCGGCGCTGGACGTGTCCATCCAGGCACAGGTCGTCAACCTGCTCAAGCGGATCCAGACCGAGTTCGGGCTCGCCTACATCTTCATCGGTCACGACCTGACCGTCGTACGGCACGTGTGCGACCGCGTTGCGGTGATGTACCTCGGTCACTTCGTGGAGACCGGCAGGCGTGACGACGTGTACAGCACGCCGACGCATCCGTACACCCAGGCACTGCTGTCGGCGGCGCCGATCTCCAACCCGCGCGAGCGCGGGCAGAAGGAGCACATCGTGCTCCAGGGCGACGTGCCGAACCCGGCAGCGCCACCGTCCGGATGCCGGTTCCGCACGCGGTGCTGGAAGGCCGAGGACGTGTGCGCGGAGCAGGAGCCGGAGCTCACCGACCGCGGGCACGGGCACCCCAGCGCATGCCACTTCGCCGAGACCGACACCCGCTACAAGCTCACCTCGGCGCCGCGCACCTGAGCCTGCGCGCTCGCAGGCACGCGGCGTTCCCCCAACCCGCCACCCCAACCGAGGAAGTGCACGCCATGGAACGCATCGAGGCCGACCTGCTGCTACCGGGCGACGGTGCCTCCGTACGAGACGCGGTCGTCGTCATCGACGAGGAGACCATCGCCTACGCGGGTCCGGCGTCAGACGCCCCGGAGACGCCGGGTGCGACGACCGTCAGGGCGCCGGTGGTGATGCCGGGGATGTGGGACTGCCACACGCACTTCATCGGCAGTCCGGTCGTCGACCTCAACGCCCTTCCGCTGCAGCCGATCGCCCTGCGGGCTGCGCGTATCACCGCGGACGCCCGCGCCGCGCTCGAGGCGGGAGTCACCTCGGTGCGCGAGGTGGGCGGGCTGGGCATCCACCTCGCGCGAGCCGTCAACGAGGGGAGCGTGCCGGGGCCGCGCATCTATGCGGCCGGGGCGGTGCTGTCCGCGACCGGGGGCCACGCCGACCTGCACGCGTTCCCGTCCGACTGGGTGACGGACTTCAGCCATCGCGGCGGTGAGCTGAGGACGTGCGACGGGCCTGCCGACTGCGCGCGGGCCGCGCGCGAGCAGCTCCGGCAGAACGCCAAGCTGATCAAGGTGTGCGCGTCGGGCGGCGTGCTGACCGAGGTCGACGACCCGCACCACCAGCTGTTCACGGCGAAGGAGCTGGAGGCGATCGTCGAGACCGCCGCGCTGTCGCAGCGTGCCGTCGCGGCGCACTGCCACGGCAAGGCGGGGATCATGGCCGCGCTGGCGGCGGGTTGCCTGACGATCGAGCACGGTACGTACCTCGACGCCGAGTGCTGCGCCGCGATGAAGGAGACGGGCGCGATCCTGGTACCGACCCGGTTGATTGTGGAGGCTTTGCGTCACAACGACGCGGTTCCGGACTATGCGATGAGGAAGCTCAAGGTGGTGGCCGAGCAGCACCGTGACGCGCTGGCCATGGCCGCCGACTACGGCATCACCATCGCCATGGGAACCGATATCGCGCTGCCCAGCTCCACGGGCGACGCGTGCTCGTGGGGCCGGCACGGCCAGGAGCTCGTGTACCTCGTCGAGGCGGGCCTGAGCCCACTCGAGGCGATCCGCTGTGCCACCGCGAACGCGCCGCTCACACTGGGACCGCAGGCTCCGAAGGCGGGCGTGCTGATGGCCGGCCACGACGCCGACGTGATCACGCTCGACGCCGACCCGCTCGAGGACATCGCGGTGCTGAGCGACCCGGCGCACGTGACCGGCGTCTGGACGCGCGGGCGCCGGTTCAAGGACTCGGCCGCTGCCTGAGTGCCGCGTTGCAGCCACGCTCTTCGCCGGACATAGCGCCTTGCGCTGGGACCGTCCGTCCGCTCATGGGCACGTGGTCTCGGGCGAGCGGCTTTGCTGTGGTTGCGTTGTTTGGCGGGTTAAAAGGGACGGTTGTGGCGCGTTCGCGGGGGAGGTGCGGGTTTCGCGGTCCTGAGGGCTCGCTTCGAGGGCCTTCCCTCGGCGGGTGGTCACTTCCCGCGGTTCATACGCCGAGGAAAGGAACCATAACCCCCGGTTACATGGCTCGTGGCACGGCCCGAGCC
>CBFGZI010000036.1:0-30907 GCA_965653225.1 uncultured Propionibacteriales bacterium
TGCTGGCCGAGGACAACGAACCGCCGACCGTGCACCTGTGCGCCCGGCCCGGTCGGGTGGACGCGGTGGACCTGGCCGACGAGGTGGGCGGCGCGCCCGGGGCGTTCTCGCCGTACGCGGTCTACCTGCCCGCGGGTGCCCCCGGGGAGCTTCGCTCGGTTCGCGACGGCCGGGCACACGTGCAGGACGAGGGCTCCCAGCTGGTCGCGTCCGCGCTGGCCCAGGCCGGCGTCGAGGGCACCGACCGGGTTTGGCTGGACCTGTGCGCCGGCCCCGGCGGCAAGTCCGCGCTGCTGGCGGGGCTCGCCGGCGAGCGGGACGCGCGGCTGCTGGCCAACGAGCGGCAGCCGCACCGGGCGCGGCTGGTGGGCCAGGCGCTGCGTGGCAGCGACGGCGTCCTGGGCGTGGTTTGCTCTGACGGCACGAGCCCGCCGTGGCCGCCGGAGTCGTTCGACCGGGTGATGGCCGACGTGCCCTGCACCGGCATGGGCGCGCTGCGCCGTCGCCCGGAGGCCCGCTGGCGCCGCAGTCCCGACGACCTCGGCCCGCTGAGCGCGCTGCAGCGGGACCTGCTGCGCGCGGCGCTGGACAGCTGCCGCGACGGCGGAGTCGTCGGCTACGTGACCTGCTCGCCGCACCCGGCGGAGACCACCGACGTGGTCCAGACGGTGCTGGCCGAGCGCGACGACGTCGTGCAGGAGGACGCTCGGGCGCTGCTGCCGGACCTGCCCGCCCTCGGGCCGGGGCCGGCGGTCCAGCTGTGGCCGCACCGGCACGGGACCGACGCGATGTTCCTCGCCGTGCTGCGGCGCCGGATGCACGGCTAGGGCTCGCTAGAGTCGCGGTCGATGGGCATTCAGATCTCGCCGAGCCTGCTGTCGGCCGACTTCGCCAACCTCGCGGCCGCGGCCTCGTCGGTGCCCAGCGCCGACTGGCTGCACGTCGACGTGATGGACAACCACTTCGTGCCGAACCTGACGCTCGGCGTGCCGGTCGTCGAGGCGCTCGGGCGGGCCACGACGCTGCCGATGGACTGCCACCTGATGATCGACGACCCCGACCGGTGGGCGCCGGCGTACGTCGAGGCGGGGGCGCGCAGCGTCACCTTCCACGTCGAGGCCGCGCACGCGCCGGTGCGGCTGGCCCGCGAGCTGCGCGCGCTGGGTGCCCGGGCGGGGATGGCGCTGAAACCGGCCACGCCGGTCGAGCCCTACGCCGACCTGTTCGGCGAGCTGGACATGCTGCTGGTGATGACCGTCGAGCCGGGCTTCGGCGGCCAGAAGTTCCTCGACCTGTGCCTGCCCAAGCTGCGCCGGGCGCGCGAGATCGCCCGGGCGCGGGGGGTCGAGCTGTGGCTACAGGTCGACGGCGGCGTCTCCGAGGAGACCATCGAGCGCTGCGCCGACGCGGGGGCCGACGTGTTCGTCGCCGGCTCGTCGGTGTTCGGCGCCGACGACCCCGACGCGGTGGTCAAGGCCCTGCGGGCCAAGGCCGAGTCCGCCGCCCACTGACCCACTGGGCGCCACCGCTCCAATCCCGTATTGGCGCGGGGATCCCCTGTGCCAATAGGTTCGGTGCAGGGGAGCGCCGCGCCAGAACGGGTTCGCAGCGGGCTCCCCAGCGGGTAGGTGATCAGGCAGGGCTCCCGGCCGTGCGGTGGCCGGTCAGAGCGGACGGGCGGAGCCGACCAGGTGGGGAGTGCCCTTCTTCGCGTCGGTGAGAGCGAAGTCGATGACCGAGCCGGACTGCTCTGCTCCGAACGCCACCGTCGCGGGCAGCAGGACGGGCTTCTTGAACTCCACGTCCACCTCGAACGCCTTCGGCAGCCGCGGCTGCAGCGAGGCCAGCGCCCGCGCCTTGCTCCACATGCCGTGCGCGATCTGCCGCGGGAAGCCGAACGCCTTCGCGGTGACGCCGTACAGGTGGATCGGGTTGCGGTCGCCGGACACCGCCGCGTAGCGCCGCCCGAGGTCTCCGGACAGGCGCCAGCTGGTCGCCCCCGTGGGCACCGGGCGGTCCTCGCGGGGCTTGGCCTTGCCGTCGCCGGACTCGCCACCGGACTCGCCACCGGAGCCGCCGCCACCGCGCCGCAGCATGGTGCTGACGTCGCGCCAGACGACCTCACCGTCGACGCTCGCCTCGGACACGATGTCGAACTGGCGGCCTTTCGGGTGCGGCCGCAGGTTCTCCGCACGCACGGTGAGGTCGAGCGTCTCGGTGCTGCCGATCGGGCGGTGCTGGCTGATCCGGTTCGCCACGTGCACCAGCCCCATCGGCGCGAACGGGAACGCACCGTCGGTCATCAGCGCCATGTGCAGCGGGAACGCGAGGATGTGCGGGTAGGTCGCCGGGATCTCGTCGCGCAGCCCGAACCCGCAGACCTCGTTGTACGCGGCCAGCCGGTCGGCGTCGATCCGCGCGCCGGGCTGCTGCAGCTCGAGGTCGGGCAGGTCCTTGCCGCCGCGCCGTACGCCGGGCAGCAGCGACAGGCCGGGCACGGCCGGCGCGACCGCCTTGGCGTACATCGGCAGCACCGACGGCGGGGAGTCGTACGAGCGCGTCGCCAAGGCTCAGGCCCCCAGCAGGCTCTGGCCGCAGACCCGCACCACGTTGCCGTTGACGGCGCTGGAGCCGGGGCTGGCGTACCAGGCGATGGTCTCGGCGACGTCGACGGGCAGACCGCCCTGGCTCAGCGAGTTCATCCGCCGGCCGGCCTCGCGCGTCGCGAGCGGGATCTTCGCCGTCATCTGGGTCTCGATGAACCCCGGCGCGACCGCGTTGACCGTGATGGCGTCGGACAGCCGCGGCGCCAGCGACTCGACGAACCCGATGACGCCGGCCTTGGACGCGCCGTAGTTGGTCTGCCCCACGTTGCCGGCGATGCCGGCGATGGAGGCGATGCCGATGATCCGGCCGTTGGGCTTGATTAGCTTCTGGTCGAGCAGCTCGGCGGTGATCCGCTCCGGCGCGGTGACGTTGACCGCGATGGTGGACCGCCAGCCGTCCTCCTTCATGTTCCGCAGCTTCTTGTCGCGGGTGATGCCGGCGTTGTGCACGACCACGTCGACGCCGCCGTGCTTCTCCTCCAGGTGCCGGGCGATGCGCTGCGGGGCGTCGACCGCGGTGATGTCGAGCGTCACCGCCTCGCCGCCGAGCTCGTCCATCAGGCCCTGCAGCTCCGACGCCATCTGCGGCACGTCGACACCCACGATGGTGGCGCCGTCGCGGGCCAGGGTGCGCGCGATCGCCTCGCCGATGCCGCGGGACGCGCCGGTCACCAGGGCGACCTTGCCGTCGAGCGGCCGCAGCGCGTCGCCGACCTCGTCGGCCTGGGTGACGCCGGTCGCGCCGACGCGCACGACCTGGCCGGACACGTACGCCGACTTGGGGGAGAGCAGGAACGCCAGCGTGGACTCGAGCGTGTTCTCGGCGCCGGGGGTGACGTAGACCAGCTGCACGGTCGAGCCGTTGCCGACCTCCTTGCCCAGCGAGCGGGTGAAGCCCTCCAGTGCGCGCTGCGCGACGTGCTCCTCCGGCGTCTCGGTGGCCTCCGGCGGCGTACCCAGCACGACCACACGCCCGCAGCTGCTGAGGCTGCGCAGCACCGGGGTGAAGAACTCCTGCAGGTGGGCCAGGTCGGCGGTGGACTTGATGCCGGTCGCGTCGAAGACCAGGCCCTTGTAGCGCTGGTCGGTGCTGGCCGTACCCACCTCGGCGATGCCGAGCTGGGCCAGGGAGGCGCTGACGCTGTCGCGCAGCCGGCCGCCCGGGGCGGCCCCGAGAAGCACGACGCCCTCGACCAGCGGCTGGCCCTCGCGGTAGCGCTCCAGCCGGACCGGATCGGGCAGACCGAGGTTCTTGACCAGGAACCGGCCCACCGGCGTGTGCGCGAGGAACTGATAGCGGTCGGTCATCGGTTTGTGTCCTATCTCTCCGTACGGTGGCTTACTGCGGCGGCCTACCAAACAGTAACTTTGATTTACACGTGAGCGCACGCTCGCGGAGTGTGGCTCTCGCCATGCCGGTTACGGCTGGTGGAGTTGATGATGGTTCGAGACTCGCAAAGGATCCGGTACCCAGCCGAGGCGGGTCCGTGCACGTGAGGAGAGGCAATGGCTGAGACTCGTCGGGTCGCCGTGCTCGGTGGCAACCGCATCCCGTTCGCGCGGTCCAACTCCAAGTACGCCAAGGCGTCCAACCAGGACATGCTGACCGCCGCCATCGACGGGCTGGCCGAGCGCTACGACCTCGTCGGCGAGCGCCTCGGCGAGGTCGTCGCCGGCGCCGTGCTCAAGCACAGCCGCGACTTCAACCTGGCCCGCGAGTCGGTGCTGGGCTCCCGGCTGTCTCCGGACACGCCGGCCAACGACATCCAGCAGGCCTGCGACACCGGCATCCAGGCGACCATCAACGTCGCGAACAAGATCGCGCTGGGCCAGATCGAGGTCGGCGTCGCGGGCGGGGTCGACACCACCTCCGACGCGCCCATCGCGGTGAACGAGAGCCTGCGCAAGATCCTGCTCGAGGCCAACCGGGCCAAGAGCATGCAGGGCCGCCTCAAGGCGCTGACCAAGGTGCGGCCGCAGCACCTGGTCCCCGCCATCCCGCAGAACTCCGAGCCGCGCACCGGCATGTCGATGGGCGAGCACGCCGCGCTGACCGCGCTGGAGTGGGGCATCGGCCGGCAGGAGCAGGACGAGCTCGCGGTCGCCTCGCACCACAACCTCGCCTCGGCGTACGACCGCGGCTTCCTGGCCGACCTGGTCTCGCCGTTCCTGGGTCTCGAGCGCGACCAGAACTTGCGTGGCGACACCACTGTCGACAAGCTCGGCGCGCTGAAGCCGGTGTTCGGCAAGGGTGAGACCGCGACGATGACTGCGGGCAACTCCACGCCGCTGACCGACGGCGCCTCCACGGTGCTGCTGGCCAGCGAGGAGTACGCCAAGCAGCGCGGGCTGGAGCCACTGGCCTACCTCACCCTCAGCGAGACCGCCGCGGTCGACTACGTGCACGGCGGCGAGGGGCTGCTGATGGCGCCTGCGTACGCGATGCCGCGGATGCTGTCCCGCGCCGGCCTGAAGCTGCAGGACTTCGACTTCTACGAGATCCACGAGGCGTTCGCGTCGCAGGTGCTGGCCACCCTGAAGGCCTGGGAGGACCCGATCTTCTGCAAGGAGCGGCTGGGTCTTGACGCGCCGCTCGGCGCCATCGACCGCAGCAAGCTCAACGTGGCCGGCGGCTCGCTGGCCGCGGGCCACCCGTTCGCCGCGACCGGCGGGCGGATCGTGGCGACGCTGGCCAAGCTGCTGGCCGAGCGGGGCTCCGGCCGCGGCGTGATCTCGATCTGCGCCGCCGGTGGCCAGGGCGTCACCGCGATCATGGAGCGCTGAGCCGGAGCGCGCGAGCGCAGCGAGCGGGCGAGGCGGACGCGACCGGCCGCATGGAGCGCTGAGCGCGCCGCCACACGCCATGTGACCGGGTGTTGTGGGCGCCTCCCTCGGGTTGTGCGCCTGGGGGAGTGCCCACTCGCGTCGGGAAGGGTGGGCCTTCGTCGGTCCAGGGCGCTCTTCGCTTGCCGTCGCCGGCCAGGTGGCGAGGTGGTTTCCTGGCCCACGTCCGGCGCCTGTCGGCTGACTGGCGTTTGGCGTTGCGTTTCAGGCGGGCAGCTAGGAGACAGTAGGCGGACCGGTTGCCTGCCGGGTGTGCGACCTGCGCTCGGCCCGGTGCCAGATGCCATGTGACCGGGGGTTGTGGGCGCCTCCCTCGGGTCATGCGCCCCGGGAGGCGCCCATACGCCTAGCGGAGTGGGGTCCCTGAGCGTCCTCCCGCCCCGGCCGCGTAGGAACCGGCGTCAGTCCACGACGCGCAGCCCGACCTCTTCGCCGAGGGCGAGGAAGCCGTCGACACCGAGCAGCTGGGCCGGCCCGACGACGCCCGGCTCCGGCTTGACCTCGCCGTCGCGCAGCCGCTGCGCCGCGAGCCGCAGCAGCGACGCGGTCAGGTCGTACGGGTTGGGCCCGCGCAGCTCGCAGCGCGCCAGCACGGCGCCGTCGTCGCCGACCGCGTGCGCGATCACCCGGGTGAGCACCTTGGCCCGGTCGGCCTCCGAGGGCCCGCCGGTCGACCCGCGCACCCACCGTTCGGTCGCCCGGTCGACCAGCCCCGGAACGCCCGGCACTCGCGTGAGCACGCTGGTCACCGCCGACCCCGCCTGGACCACCCGCGACTGCCGGCCGGCCCACCCGAGGTAGACGTCGACCTCCTCGAGGCGGCCGACCGTACGCGGCAGGAACAGGTGCTCGGACCCACCCACGCTGATCGCCGTCAGCCGCCCGCCGGACGCGGGGAAACGCCGGACCCGCGCCGCGGAGCGCTCGCGTACGAGACGGCCGCCGCGCCAGGCGTACGACGGCTCGGCCAGGATCGAGGCGATGGACGCCTGCGTACCGCCGGACGTCATCCGGCCCGCTCCGCTACCCGAGGTGAAGTAGCCGACCCGGACGCGGGTCGCGGTCTGCGCCTTGCGCAGCGCATGCAGCGCGGCCAGCTGGCCGGGCACGAAGTCGTAGCCGAACGCCGGAGCGAGCACCGCGCCACGCTCCGTAGCCACCGGTCCGAGCTCGTCGGCCACCCGCCGAATGAACGGCGGCTCGCCGGTCGAGTCGAGATAGGCGGCGCCGGACTCCGCACATGCCTGCGCCGCGGGCCAGCCGTGCCGGGTGAACGGCCCCACGGTCGCGATCACGACGTCCTCGCCACGCACCAGCGCGCGCACGGTCTGCGGCCTGTCGGAGTCGGCGACCGCGACCTCCTGCTCGCCGGGCAGCGTCGACGCCAGCTCCTCCAGCCGCCGTCCGTTGCGCCCCGCGAGTACGACGTCGGGTACGCCGTGCTCGGCGAGCCGCCGCGCGACCAGCCCGCCGGTGTAGCCGGTCGCGCCCCACACGATGATGCGTCGGCTCACGTGCTCTCCTGACCGCGTCGGGTGCCGTCGTTGCCGGGTGGACTCCCCAGTCCGCTGCCGGGCCGGTGGTCGTGCTCGTCGGGGACACCTACCGCCATCGCCACGCTGGCTGCCACGAGGTAGTCCTTGACCTGCTCGGCCGACACCGACGCGACCGTCGGCATGCCCGGCGCGGCCTCCTTCACCAGCAGCCCGACACGGGCCAGCTGCATAGCGCCCAGACCTTGGGCGTACAGCGTGTTCGCCAGCAGGTGCGGGTCGTCGATGTGGAACTCGCCGGACCGGTTGCCCGCGTCGAGCACCTGCACCAGGTGGCCCAGGCAGCGCGCGATCGCCCGTCCCAGCCGGAACACCGCGCCCTCGCTGAACTCCTCGAACAGCTCGGACCCGGTGTTGCGCATGATCGTCAGCGCGCAGTCGACGAACGCGGGATACGCCATCCCGAACTCGTGGAACGCCGCGGTCATCAGCCGCAGTCGCGTCCCCGCGTCGGCGTCCGGCCGGTCGGCGGCCAGCAGGTGCTCGGCGAGCTCGTCGAGGTAACCCACCAGCGTGAGCCCGAACAGCTCCTCCTTGCCGGTGAAGTGCCGGTAGATGATGGCGCGGTTGACCCCGACCGTCCGGGCGATGTCATCGATCTGGGCATCGCGCACCCCGCGCTGGTCGAACAACGTGCGGGTGGCGGCGATGATGGCCTGCTCGCGCTCGCGCTTGCGCACGGCCGCCGTGCTGCGGTGGCCGCCACGGGGCGCGTCACCCGCGGAAGCGGAGGAGGGGTCTGAGGCCACCGCGCAACCCTATCGCCGGTGGTAACCGGCGGTTAAACGCCTGTCGGCCGGGTGTCGCCTGTGTGGATCGCCCGCAGGGTGCTCACGGCGTCGGCCTCCGCGGCGGTCTTGTCGTCGCGGTAGCGCAGCACCCGCGCGAACCGAAGCGCCATGCCCGCGGGGTAGCGCGGCGAGGTCTGGACCCCGTCGAACGCGATCTCCACCACCAGCTCGGGCCGAACGTAGACGGCATGACGGTCGCGCCGCGACTCCAGCTCGAGCAGGCGTGCCGTCTGCCAGGTCAGCATGTCGTCGGTCATGCCCTTGAACGTCTTGCCGAGCATGACGAACTCGCCCGTCTCGTCGTCGCGCGCACCCAGGTGCAGGTTGGACAGCCACCCCTGCCGGCGCCCGTGGCCCCACTCGGCGGCCAGCACGACCAGGTCGAGGGTGTGCCGCGGCTTGACCTTCACCCACCCGGAGCCGCGCCTCCCGGCCTCGTACGGGTCGTCGAGCCGCTTGACCACCACGCCCTCGTGCCCGGCCGCGACCGCCTCGGCGAAGAAGCCGGACGCCTCGGCCACGTCGGCGGTCACCAGCCGCGGCATCCGCTGGTGCTCGGGCACCACCGCGGCCATCCGCTCGTGCCGCCGGCTCGCCGGCAGGTCGAGCAGGTCGGTCCCGTCGAGGTGCAGCAGGTCGAAGAAGTACGTCGTGAGCGGGACCTGCCGGCGAAGCTCGGCGACGTTGGCGCTGCTGGCGGTACGCGAGCCGGTGGCCTGGAACGGCCGCGCCCGGCCTGTGTCGTCGAGGGCGACCGCCTCGCCGTCGAGGACCAGCGCGGTGGCCGGGAGCGCCAGGACCGCCTCGACGATCTCGGGCACCCGGGCGGTGATGTCGTCGAGCGAGCGGGTGAAGACGCGCACGTCGTCGTGGTCGCGGTGCACCTGCACGCGGATGCCGTCGATCTTCCACTCCAGCGCGGCCGGCGCGTCGTCGGCCACCTTGGCCATCGCGGTGGCGACGTCGGGTGCGCTGGCGGCGAGCATCGGCCGGAGCGGGCGGCCGACCTCGAGGCCGAACCGGTCGAGCCCCTCCTCGCCCTCGGTGAGCGCCACGGCCGCCACCGGCCCGGTGGCACCACACAGCATCGCGGCCCGGCGTACGACGTGGTCGGGCACGCCGGACGCCTCGGCCACGGCGGCGAGCATCACCCCGTCGAGGGCGCCCTGGCGCAGCTCGCCCATCACCAGCCGCGCGAGGTAGCGCTGCTCGTCGCCGGTGGCCCGCCCGAACAGGTCGGTGACCAGGTCGGCGCGGGCGGCCTGCGAGCCTGATCCGGACACCTGGCTCATCCGCTCGAACGCGTCGTGCGTCTCCGCGACGGTCAGTGTCGGCTCGGTGGCGGGGTCGGGGAGCTTGCCCAGCGAGCGCCACCCGACGCCGATGCGCCGCTGCCGCAGCTCGCCGGAGAGGTAGCTGACCACGGTCTGCACCTCGTCGGGCTCGGCGGTGCGCAGCGCGTCGGCGATCAGGCGGGTCTTGGCCGACCGGGACCGGGTCGCGGAGATCTCGCCGGAGGTGCCGACCAGCGACTGTAGGAGCACGGGCCTATTCTGCTGTGTCGTGCCGACAGTGCCGTCAGTGCTCAGCCCGGTGGCTCTCCGCGTGTGGCGTCCCTCGTACCCCTGCGACGTGGGGGCGACGCTGTCCAGTCTCCGGCGCGGCCGTGGCGACCCCACCTTCCAGGTCGACCGCGACGGCAGCGTCTGGCGGGCTTCACGCACACCCGATGGCCCGGTGACGCTGCACCTGCGCACCGACCATGCCGCGGGGGAGGTGCACGGCTCGGCGTGGGGGCCCGGCGCGGCGTGGATGCTCGACCGGATGCCGGCGATGCTCGGCGCCGACGACGACCCGAGCGGGTTCGTGCCCGTGCACCCGCGGCTGCAGGACGCCGCGCGCTGGCATCCCGGCTGGCGGGTGTCCGCGACCGGGCTGGTGTTCGAGGCGCTGGTCGCGGCCGCGCTCGAGCAGAAGGTCACCGGCAAGGAGGCCTGGTACGGCTGGCGCACGATGCTGCGCCGCTTCGGCGACCCGGCTCCGGGGCCCGGCGAGGAGCGCCGCATGCGGGTGCTGCCCGCGCCCGAGGACGTCCGGCGGATCCCCTCGTGGGAGTGGCTGCGCTGCCGCGTCGACCCGGCTCGGGCACGCGTCGTGGTGACCGCGGCCCGGGTGGCCGGCTCCCTCGAACGCACGGTCGGACTGCCCGGTCCCGAGGTGGAGCGGCGGCTGCGGTCGCTGCCGGGTGTCGGCGTGTGGACCGCGGCCGAGGTACGCCAGCGGGCGCACGGCGACGCCGACGCGGTCAGCTTCGGCGACTACCACGTGGCCAAGAACATCGGGTGGGCGCTGACCGGCCAGCGGATCGACGACGCCGCGCTGGAGACGCTGCTGGAGCCGTACCGGCCGCACCGCTACCGCGTGCAGCGGCTGCTCGAGCTCAGCGGCGCCGCCGCGCCGCGACGCGGGCCGCGGATGCCCCCGCGCACGCACCTCCCCGGCTAACCCGTCCCGACTGAACCTTCTGGTCGTGACGCGTCAACTTTTCTCGTGACGCGCCAAAGCTTCCGGGCGACAAACTGACGCGTCACGAGAGTTGGGGGCGTTCGCGGGAACCGATCCGGCTCCGGCGGAGTCTCATCGGCATGCCCGCGACCGCCGCCCGCCTCGGCGCAGCCGTTGTGCTGGCGGCGGCTGGGTTGCTGCTGGCGCCTGCGAGCGCGTACGCGTGCTCGTGCGTGGCCGCGGGCCCGGCGCACCACGCGCGTACGGCCGACGTGGTGCTCGACGGCGACATGGTCGGCCAGGACGTCTCCCACCCGTCCTGGCCGGCCATGAGCAGCGGCGACCCGGTCACCTACCGGGTCGAGGTCCGACAGGTCTACAAGGGGCGGGTCGGGCCGGTGACGCTGGTCCACTATCCCCCGGACGCCACCATCCGGCTGCCCGAGCGACACCTCGCCACGACGGTGTGGGGTGTCGGGGGAGCCGCACTCGCGCTGGTCGCGATGGTGGCGTCCGGGCGGGCGGTCCGCTCGCGCCTCCGCCCCTGACCCATCTGGTGGTGACGCGCCAAGATTCCGGGTGCGGCCTGGGTGACGGATTGACGCGTCACGAGCAGGGGCGTCGGATCCAGACGCTGCTCGCACGGGCCCGCGACCGCGCTGCTTTTCGACGCGGTGAAAAGGCGGCAGTGAAGAAGGGCGGCGCTGACGTTGGGTGCGCCGGTTCCGGCTCGGTTGTGGGTGTGGGTTGTCCTCGTGTCTGGGTGCCGCAAGGTCGTGCGCGTCTTCTACGCATGCATGGAACGTGGACGCGGATAACCGCCCGTAAGCGTGCGTCTTTCACTCAAGCGTGAAAGAGACCTGGGCCAGCGCTCTCACCTTTACCGTTTTTCACGAAGTGGTGGCAGACGGCGCCCCGGTGGAGCGGCTCGGTGTCGTCTTCCACGAAGTGTCGGCAAACGTCCGCGGCGGCCGCGCTGGAAGGGATGTAACCGCCTGTTCCCTGGCCTCCCCACCTCCTGCAGAGGTCGGGAAGTCCCTGAACGCGGCGGGTAGTGCTGCGCACCCGGGCCGCCTCTTCACTCACAACCCGCAGCCGACCACCGAGCCACGTACGGGCCCGCACTCTCGGCTGCCAGGCCGTGTCGAGCGGTCCTCCTCAACGCCACTCGCATCGTCACTACAGACCAAAGCCGCGCCGACGTCCGCGGAACCACCCCCGGGCGGCACGATTAGCTGCCAGGCCGCCTCAAGCGGTCCTCCTAATCGGCCCTCTCAGCGTTACCACAGACCAAAGGCGCCGGCCGACCGACGCAACCATCCACCTACCGCAGCCGCGCCCCTGACCCGCGCTGTACGGCAACCGCCGCCGTGCTGTTCGCGGCCGTGTCCAGCGGAGGGTCTACAGCAAGGGCCGCAGCGGCGCCAGCACGGCCTCGCTGAACTTCGCAGCGAGATGCCGGCGCTCCCACTCGGGCAGGGTGAGCTCGCGGGCGTTGCTGCAGTCGGTCTCGAAGATGCGCTGCATCTGCTCGGCCAGGTCGGAGTCGTAGAACTCCACGTTGACCTCGTAGTTGCCGGTGAGGCTGATCCGGTCGATGTTCGCCGTGCCCACCGTCGTCCACTGGCCGTCGATGGTGGCGGTCTTGGCGTGCACCATCGCGTTCTGGTACAGCATCAGCCGCACGCCGCCCCGCAGCAGCGTGGAGTAGAACCCCCGCGACAGCCAGTCTGCGACCACGTGGTTGGACACCTGCGGCACCAGCACCCGCACGTCCACACCGCGGCGCGCGGCCGCCAGCAGCGATCCGAGGAAGTCCTCGTCGGGGATGAAGTACGCCTGGGTCAGGTAGATGTGGTGCTGCGCCCGGTCGAACGCCTCCAGGTACATCCCCCGGATCGGGAACAGCCACGACCGGGGCACGTTGCGGTGCACCCGGATACGCGACTCCCACTGGGTCGTGCCGGGGTCGTCCAGCGCCGGCAGCTCGGCGCCGTGACGCAGGTTCCAGAAGTCGATGAAGGCGTTCTGGAGGTCCCACACGCTCGAGCCCTCGATCCGCACGTGCGTGTCGCGCCACTGCGTGGCGTACATCGACCCGATGTTGTAGCCGCCGACGAACCCGATCTCCCCGTCCACCACCAGGATCTTGCGGTGGTCGCGTCCGGTGCGGCGCAGGTCGTAGAACCGCCACCCGGGCGGGAACACGGGGTACTCCAGCACATGCAGCGACGGCGGGAACCGCTTGAAGCCGGATGGCACCACGAGGTTCGCGAACGCGTCGAAGACGACGTAGACCTCGACCCCGCGCTCGGCGGCGCGCACCAGCTCGTCCTTGAACTCCTGGCCGAGCTTGTCGGACTTCCAGATGAAGGTCTCGAACATGATCCGCTCGCGGGCACCCCGGATGGCGGCCAGCATCGAGGCGTACAGGTCCTCGCCGTAGGTGTAGGCCGTCACCTTGGAGGTGCCGATCGCGGCCGACGACGGCTCGCTGTGGGGGAACACCGCCGAACGCGGCTTGACCCGCTTGCGCCAGGCGTCGATCCCGACCAGCGTCAGGATGACCCCCAGCTGCAGGCTGCCGATCAACAGCAGCATCCGCTTGACGGTGTCCGTCAGCAGTGCGGCCAGGCTCAGCCTGACGCGTCGGCCTCGCGCGCGGCCCGCCCGGCCGCCGCCCCCGCCGTGACCTCTGATGCCCATGATGCGCAATCTAGTTGCTCCGGCCCCGGTCTGCGGCGCCGCGGGACTGTCGGGGGCTCCCCGTACGGTGGAGGCATGCGTCCCGTCACCGACATCGAGCGCCGCGTCGCGCCGTTCAAGGTCGTCTCCGAGTTCTCGCCCTCAGGCGACCAGCCCGCGGCCATCGACGAGCTCGAGCGCCGGATCAAGGGCGGCGACAACGACGCGGTGCTGCTCGGCGCCACCGGCACCGGCAAGACCGCCAGCGTGGCCTGGCTGGTCGAGCGGCTGCAGCGGCCCACCCTGGTCATGCAGCCCAACAAGACACTGGCCGCGCAGTTCGCCAACGAGCTGCGGCAGCTGTTCCCCGACAACGCGGTCGAGTACTTCGTCTCCTACTACGACTACTACCAGCCCGAGGCCTACGTCCCGCAGACCGACACCTACATCGAGAAGGACTCCTCCATCAACGAGGAGGTCGAGCGCCTCCGCCACTCCGCCACCAACTCGCTGCTCACCCGCCGCGACACGATCGTGGTGGCGACCGTGTCCTGCATCTACGGCCTGGGCACCCCGCAGGAGTACGTCGACCGCATGGTGCGGCTGCGCGTCGGCGAGGAGGTCGAGCGGGAGACGCTGCTGCGCCGGCTGGTGCAGATCCAGTACGCCCGCAACGACCTGGCCGGCACCCGAGGCACGTTCCGCGTCCGCGGCGACACCCTCGAGGTCTTCCCGATGTACGAGGAGCTCGCGGTCCGGGTGGAGTTCTTCGGCGACGAGATCGAGCGGCTCTACACCCTGCACCCGGTCAGCGGCGAGGTCGTCACCGAGGACGCCGAGGTCTACATCTTCCCGGCGTCCCACTACATCGCCGGTCCCGAGCGCATGGAGCGCGCCATCCGCGGCATCGAGGACGAGCTCGAGCAGCGGCTGAAGGAGCTCGAGCGGCAGAGCAAGATGCTCGAGGCGCAGCGGCTGCGGATGCGCACCACCTACGACATCGAGATGATGCGCCAGGTCGGCAGCTGCTCCGGCATCGAGAACTACTCCCGCCACCTCGACGGCCGCGCGTCCGGTTCCGCGCCCAACTGTCTGCTCGACTACTTCCCCGAGGACTTCCTGCTGGTCATCGACGAGTCCCACGTGTCGGTGCCGCAGATCGGCGGCATGTACGAGGGCGACATGTCGCGCAAGCGCACCCTGGTCGACCACGGCTTCCGGCTGCCGAGCGCGATGGACAACCGGCCGCTGCGCTGGGAGGAGTTCCTGGAGCGGATCGGCCAGACCGTCTACCTCTCCGCCACCCCGGGCGACTACGAGCTGGCCAAGGTCGGCGGTCCCGACAACGTGGTCGAGCAGATCATCCGGCCCACCGGGCTGGTCGACCCCGAGGTCATCGTCAAGCCGACCAAGGGCCAGATCGACGACCTGATCCACGAGGTGCAGCTGCGGGTCGAGCGCAGCGAGCGCGTGCTGGTCACCACGCTGACCAAGAAGATGGCCGAGGACCTCACCGACTACCTCCTCGAGTCGGGCCTGCGCACCCGTTACCTGCACAGCGAGGTCGACACCCTGCGCCGGGTCGAGCTGCTGCGTGAGCTGCGGCTGGGGGAGTACGACGTGCTGGTCGGCATCAACCTGCTGCGCGAGGGCCTCGACCTGCCCGAGGTGTCGCTGGTCGCGATCCTCGACGCCGACAAGGAGGGCTTCCTGCGCTCCGGCAAGTCGCTGATCCAGACGATCGGACGCGCGGCCCGCAACGTGTCCGGGCAGGTGGTGATGTACGCCGACACCGTCACCGACTCCATGCAGTGGGCGATCGACGAGACCAACCGACGCCGCGCCAAGCAGGTCGAGTTCAACGTCGCACACGGCGTCGACCCGCAGCCGCTGCGCAAACGGATCGCCGACATCACCGCCATGCTGGCCCGCGAGGACGCCGACACCGAGAAGCTGCTCGGCGTCGGGGGCGGCGGCCGCGCGCAGAGCCGCGGCAAGCCGGTGCCCGGCCTGGGCCGCAAGGCCGACCAGGCCGGCGCGCACGCGCCCGACCTCGCCGGGCTGCCGGCCACCGACCTCGCCGACCTGGTCCAGCAGCTGACCGACCAGATGCACAACGCCGCCGCCGAGCTGCAGTTCGAGGTGGCCGCCCGGCTGCGCGACGAGATCTCGGAGCTGAAGAAGGAGCTCCGCCAGATGGTCGAGGCCGGCGCCAGGTGACCCGCCGGTGACGCCCGACGACCTGCTGAGCTACTGCCTCGAGAAGCCCGGGGCGTGGCAGGACGAGCCGTGGGAGGGCGACCTCGTGGCCAAGGTCGCCGACAAGATCTTCGTGTTCCTCGGCGGCGGGACCGCGGTGGGCGTCAAGTGCGGCTCGAGCCGTGACGACGCCGACGAGTGGCTGGTGCGCTACCCCGAGGACGCCCGGGTGATGGCCTACATCGGCCGGTCGGGCTGGAACACCCTCGAGGTCGGCGGGGCCATCCCCGACGACGAGATCCGGGAGGCGATCGACACGTCCTACTCCCTGGTCGTCGCGCGGCTGCCCAAGAAGCGCCGTCCCGAGGGTGCCTGACCTGCACTTTCGCGCCCGCAGCCGGCCCGGAACCGGCCGCAGGAACGGGCCGGAAGCTACGCGCCAGTCAGCGCGCTAGAGGCCGCATATCCGCCTCCGGGGCACGGGTACAGGACGGATGAGGGAGCAGTGCAGGGCGGTGGAAAAAATCCGCGCCCGCCACCACGCGCAAAGAGTGGACTTTTGTTTGCCCGATCGTGCACCATCAGAGTGTTGGATTGTTGACAATCCTACTCAGCGGCGCCATCGAGGGCGCCGTCCATGCATATAGAGGGGAGGTTGCCGATGTCCTCGGTCACACCAGTAAGGCTTCCAGAGCATCGCCCGCTGTTGCAGGTCACCTGGAACGACCCCGAGAGCACGGCGACCGGCTACGTTGTGGTCGACCGGCTGATCTGCGGGATCGCCACCGGCGGCATGCGCACCCGCGCCGGGTGCACGATGGACGAGGTCGCCGACCTCGCCTCCGAGATGTCGCTGAAGACCGCGCTGTACGGCCTCCCGGTCGGCGGCGCCAAGGGCGGGATCGACTACCCCGCCGACGCCCCCGACGTCGACGACGTGCGGGAGCGCTTCCTGCAGGCGGTCAAGCCCCTGCTGGACACCGTCTGGACCACCGCGGGCGACCTGGGCACCCCCCAGGCGCGTCTCGACAACGTCTTCGCCCGCGCCGGGCTGGGCACGTCCTCGATGCGGGCGCCGCTGCAGCGGACCGACGACCCCGAGGCCGAGGCCGCGCGCGTGGGCATGCTGTTCAACGAGGTCGACGAGGACGGCCTGGTCATGTCCGACATGGTCGGCGGCTACGGCGTCGCCGAGTCGGTGCTGCAGGGCATGGTCCCGCTCGGCCTCGAGCCCCTGTCGACCCGTGCGGTCGTCCAGGGCTTCGGCGCCATGGGCGGCTCCACCGCGCTGTACCTGCACAAGGCCGGCGTCAAGGTGGTCGGCCTCGTCGACGCCCGAGGGCTGATCGTCAACAGCACCCGCGGGCTCGACGTGCCGAAGCTGCTGGCGCACCGGCAGCCCGGCGGCGTGATCGACCGCAGCCTGCTGCGGCTCGACGACGAGGAGCTCCCGTCCGAGGCGTGGCTCGACGTCGACACCGACGTGCTGGTGCCGGCCGCGGTCGGGTACTGCATCGACGAGACCAACTGCCACCGGGTGCGTGCGCGGCTGATCTCCGAGGCCGCGAACGTGCCGATCACCGCGGCCGCCGAGCACCGGCTGGTCGAGCGCGGCGTGGTCGTCATCCCCGACTTCGTCGCCAACGCCGGCGCGGTGGCCTGGGCCTGGTGGGTGCTGTTCGGGACCGGGCACGGCCCCGACGACGCCCGGCGCATGCTGACCGCGCACATCCGGCCGGTGGTCGCCTCGCTGATGCAGGCCTGGGTCAGCGGTCAGCCGTCGCTGCGCACGACAGCGCGCGAGATGGCCGAGCGCAACCTGGCGATCGGTGAGGCGCAGTACGGCGGCGTCATCCCGACGATGCCGCTGTTCACCGCCGGCGCCGCGGCCTCGTCCGTCGGACGGCTGGAGGCCACCGCCTAAGGCGCGCCTAGCGGAGGTCCCAGAGCACCGGCGCGGTCAGCACGCCGTACGCCGGCACCTGCAGGGCCTCGAACACGCGACCCAGCAGGCTGCCGCCGTCGCCGCCGAACGTGGTGGCGACGGCGGCAGCGGGGCTCTCGCTGGACTGCGGCGGCCGCAGCGCCTGCAACGGGTGCGTCCGCGGCAGCGCCCGCAGCTGTGCGTCCTTGCGCCGGATCCCGGCGCGGGTGCAGGCGAGGTCCACGGCGTCCTCGAGCCCGCCGAGCTCGTCGACGAGGCCCTGCCGGTGCGCGTCCGCGCCCGTCCAGACGCGGCCCTTGGCCACGTCGCGCAGCCGGCCCACGTCCATCCGGCGGTCCTGCGCGGCCTTGCTGGTGAAGTCGTCGTAGACCCGGTCGAGCCAGGCCTCCAGCCGTTGCCACTCGTCCTCGGTGAACTCGCGCTGGGTGGAGAACATCTCCGCGTTCCGGCCGACCGAGACGCTCTCGACCCGCACTCCGAGCCGCTCGAGCGCGTCGCGGATGACCTGCTTGCCGGCCAGGACGCCGATCGAGCCGGTGATGGTGCCGGGGTCGGCGACGACCGTGTCGGCCGGCATCGAGATGTAGTAGCCGCCCGACGCGGCCACGGTCCCCATCGACGCCACGACGGTGCGGCCGGACTCGCGCAGCGCGAGCACCTCGCGGCGGATCGCATCGGAGGCGACGTAGGACCCGCCGGGGCTGTCCACCCGCAGCACCACCGCGCGGACTGAGTCGTCCTCACGGGCCGCCCGCAGCGCGGCGCCGAGCCCGTCGGAGCCGATCGACCGGCCCCTCAGGGGAGTCTGGCCCCGTGAGCGGCCGAGGTGGATCGGCCCGGACGCCTGGATGACCGCGACCGCGGGCTTGTTCCGGTTCGCCAGCCGCTGTGCCGGGGAGGCCGACGGCCGCTTCCGGTACCTCTCGACGTACCTCAGCCGGGCGTCGGGCAGCCGCTCGCGCAGCGAGGCGTACACCTCGTCGCGGTAGCCGAGCCGGTCCACCAGCCCGAGCTCGCGGGCGTCCTCGCCGTGCAGCGGCGCCCGCTCCACCGCGGCCCGCACGTCCTCCTCGGTCAGGCCGCGGCCCTCGGCCACCGACCGCACGATCGTGTCCATCGCCGACTCGGTGAGCCGCTCGGCCATCTCCCGGTGCGCGTCGGTCATCGACTTGCGCAGGAACATGTCCGCGGCCGTCTTGTACTCGTGCCGCTGCGACAGCTGCGGGGTGATGCCGAGGCGGTCGAGCGCGTCGCGCACGAAGACGCTCTGGGCCACCACGCCGGTCAGCCCGACGTCGCCGGAGGGCTGCAGCCACACCTCGCCGAAGCCGCTGGCGAGGTAGTAGGCCACGTTGCCCGGCCCCATCTCGCCGTACGACTCCGACCAGGCCACAGCCGGCTTGCCGGTGCGGCGGAAGCGCTGCACCGCGGCCCGCAGCTCGTCGGCCATCGCCATCGACGGCTGCGCGGTGCCCACATGGGCGATGAGGCCCACCACGCGCGGGTCGTCCGCACCCTGGTGGAGCCCTTCCACCAGGTGCCGGAGCACCGGCACGTGCCGGGCGCGCGCCGCCTCCACGGGGCTGGACGGCGGCGCCTCCGCGACCCCGCGTGAGAGGTCGAGCTCGAGCAGCAGGTCGGGGGACTCGTCACCGGACCCGGTGACGCGGCCGCGGACCCGGCGGGCAAGCGTGGCGGGGGAGGTATCCATGCGGCCAGCGTAGGCGCGGTGCGAACCACTACGAGTTTCGCCGTAGCCGCGGAAGTTTGACAAAATAGATCCTGCGTGGAGGGGAGTACTCCCCAGCGACCGGGTCGTCACCTCGTCAGGCACCAGTGCCTGTCCGGCCCAGTCGGTCTGCCGCCCCGGGGCGATGGACGGAAGAGACCTCCGGGCCGACCAGCTCGTCTGTCCGGAGGAGGCAGCCTTGAACGTTCCCGTCTGGGTGTGGTGGGTGACCGTCATCGTGACGGTCTCGGTGCTCGTCGTCGACGTCGTCGTCATCGGCAGGCGACCGCACCAGCCGTCGATGAAGGAGGTCGGCACCGCCCTCGCGGTCTACGTCGGCTCCGCCGTGGTGTTCGGCATCGGTGTGTGGATGTTCGCCGGGGGTGAGTTCGGCGGCGAGTTCTTCGCCGGCTGGCTGACCGAGTACTCGCTGTCGGTCGACAACCTGTTCATCTTCATCATCATCATGAGCAAGTTCGCGGTGCCGCGTGAGTACCAGCAGTCCGCGCTGATGGTCGGCATCGTGCTCGCGCTGGTGATGCGGGGGATCTTCATCGCGGTGGGCGCCGCCGCGATCCACGAGTTCTCGTGGGTCTTCTACCTGTTCGGCGCGTTCCTGGTCTACACCGCGTACAAGCTGGCCAGGGAGGGCCAGCAGGACGAGGACGAGTTCGAGGAGAACCGCCTCATCAGGTTCGTGGAGCGGCGCTTCCCCGCGACCAGCGAGTACCACGGCATCAGGATGCTGGTGACGGAGAACGGCCGGAAGCTCATCACCCCGATGCTGCTGGTGATGCTCGCGCTGGGGACCACCGACCTGCTGTTCGCGCTCGACTCGATCCCGGCGATCTACGGGCTGACCTCGGAGCCGTACCTGGTCTTCGCCGCGAACGTGTTCGCGCTGATGGGCCTGCGGCAGCTGTACTTCCTGATCGGCGGCCTGCTCAAGCGCCTGGTCTACCTCAGCTACGGGCTGTCGTTCCTGCTGGCGTTCATCGGCGTGAAGCTGGTGCTGGAGGCGCTGCACCTCAACGAGCTCCCGTTCGTCAACGGCGGCGAGCACGTCGAGTGGGCGCCGCAGATCCCGATCTGGCTGTCCCTGACCGTCATCGTCGGCACCCTCGCGGTGACCGCGGCCGCCAGCCTGCTCAAGAGCCGGGGCGCGGCGCCGGAGCCGGCGACGGGGGAGTCGCCGGAGCCGTCAGGGCGGTGTCTGCCCGACGACTCGGGTGCCCGCCGGGAGCCGCACCAGGCCGGCTCGCGGACGCACGGTCACGACGACTGACCGAACAGGCTCCCCGCACGGTGCAGACGCAAAGCGCGCCGCCCCACCCCGCCTGGGCGGGACGGGACGGCGCGCTCGCGAGCGGCGCGGACCGCGTCAGGCCGTGCCCGTGGCCGCGAGCTCGGCCTCCCTCTCGTACGGCGGGCACTTGTTGTCGATGCCCGGGACACCGCGGCCGCGGATCGAGCAGCGGGCGGTCTCCGGGATGAACATCAGGCCGATGGCGCCGATCACGCAGGACGCCATCATGTAGTAGGCCGGGATCATCGAGCTGCCGGTGGCCGAGATCAGCGCCTCGTTGGCGTAGAGGGCCGTGCCGCCGAACAGCGCGGTGGACACGTTGTAGGCGATCGCGAAGCCGGCGAACCGCACGTGCGTGGGGAACATCGCCGGGAACGTCGCCGAGATCGTGCCCAGCTGCAGGACGTACAGCACGCCCATCACGGCGAACGCGACCAGGGCGAGCGCGAAGTTCACCGACATCAGCATGTACATCGGGATCGCCACGACGAACAGCCCGACCAGGGAGATCCACCACATCGGCTTGCGGCCGAACCGGTCGGACAGCCGGCCGGCGATGGAGATCACGCACATCATCGCGACCTGGCCGATGATCACGACCAGCAGCGCGGGCGTCTCAGCCATGCCGAGCTGCTCCTGCAGGTAGGTCGGGGTGTAGGCGAGCAGGGTGTAGTTGCAGACGTTCAAGGCGACGACCAGCGCGGCCAGCGCCAGCAGGGGCCGCCGGTAGTCGCGGAAGAGGTCCTTGAACTCCTGCTTCAGGCTGCTCTCGCCCTCCTTCTTGGACTCCAGCTCCTGGAACACCGGGGTGTCCTCGAGCCTGGACCGCAGGTACAGGCCGACCAGGCCGAGCGGCAGCGCGAACATGAACGGGATGCGCCAGCCCCAGCTGGTCATGGCCTGCTCGCCGACGATGGTGGAGGTGATGAGCACCGCCGCCGCGCCGAGGGTGAACCCGGCCAGGGTGCCGAACTCCAGGAAGCTGCCGAAGAACCCGCGCCGCCGGTCGGGCGAGTACTCGGCCATGAACGTCGCGGCACCGCCGTACTCGCCGCCGGCCGAGAATCCCTGGACGACGCGCAGGAGGATGAGCAGGGTGGGCGCCAGGGCGCCGATCGAGTCGTGGCTCGGCAGCAGGCCGATGCAGAACGTCGCGCCGGCCATCAACAGGATGGTGGTGGCCAGTACGGCCTTCCGCCCGACCTTGTCGCCGAGCGGCCCGAGGATGATGCCCCCGAGCGGGCGGAACACGAACGACACCGCGAACACCGACAGGGTCGCTGCTGTGTCGTCGGGGAAGAACTCGGCGGTGATGTACGTCGTCGCGTAGGCGTAGACGCCGTAGTCGAACCACTCGGTCATGTTCCCCATGGCGGACGCGCCAATGGCCCGGTGCAGCGTCTGTGGGGAGGCGCTGGCTGAGCTGGATGCGTTCGGCTGGGCAGCTGCTTCGGAAGACATTTCTCCTCCTCGGACTCGGGCACAGCACAGTGACACCTACCCGTCCGAGGCGATTTCAAGTCCCCGAGACTGCCCTGCGCCTTGGTCAGCCCACGAAATTCTTTACCCCGCAGGCTTGGTCCGGGGGAGCGTAGTACACCTACACCGCGGCCCCGACCGCACCCGCCCAGATGTCGAGCGCGGCGTCGATCTGCTCGCCGTCGACCACCAACGCGGGGATCATGCGTACGACATTGTTGTACGCACCGCACATAAGGAGCATAAGGCCCCTTTCGCCCGCCTCGCGCTGCGCCCGCGCGGCCGCCTCGGCATCGGGAGCACCGTCGGCGGTGACGAACTCGTTGCCGAGCATCAGCCCGAGACCGCGTACGTCGCCGATCGCCTTGTGCTCGCCGGCCACCTTCTGCAGGCCCTCCCGCAGCCGCTGGCCCATCTTCGCGGAGTTGTCGACCAGGTGCTCCTGCTCGATCACGTCGATGGTGGCCAGCGCCGCCGCGCACGCCACCGGGTTGCCGCCGTACGTGCCGCCCTGCGAGCCCGGCCAGGCCTTGGCCATCATCGCCTCGGGCGCCGCGATGGCCGACAGCGGCATGCCGCTGGCCAGCCCCTTGGCGGTGATGATGACGTCGGGGCGAACGTCGAAGTGGTCGTGGCCCCAGAACCGGCCGGTGCGGCCGAACCCGGTCTGCACCTCGTCGACGACGAGCAGGATGCCGTGCTTGTCGGCGCGCTCGCGCAGCCCGGCCATGAACCGGGAGTTGGCCGGCACGTAGCCGCCCTCGCCGAGCACGGGCTCGACGAAGAACGCGGCGGTGTCGGCCGCCGGTGACGTCGTGGCCAGCACGTAGTCGAGCTCGCGCAGCGCGAAGTCGGTCGCGGTCTCCTCGTCCCAGCCGTAGTGGAACGCGTACGGGAACGGCGACACCGAGATGCCGGAGGGCAGCGGCCCGATGCCGGCACGGAACTTGGTGCCGGACGTGGTCATCGCCGCCGCGCCGAACGTGCGGCCGTGGAACGACCCGTGGAACACCACGATGTTGGGCTTGCCGGACGCGTGCCGCACCAGCCGCATGGCCGCCTCGACGGCCTCGCTGCCGGAGTTGACGAAGAACGTGCTGTCCAGGCCCTGCGGCAGCACGTCGCCGAGCCGCTCGCTCAGCCGGCGCAGCGGCTGGCTGAGCATGGTGGTGTACTGCCCGTGGATCAGCCGGGCCGCCTGCTGCTGCACCGCCTCGACCACGCGCGGGTGGCAGTGCCCGGTGGAGGTGACGCCGATGCCGGCGGTGAAGTCCAGGTGCCTTCGGCCGTCCTCGTCGTACACGTAGACGCCCTCGGCGTGGTCCACCAGTACCGGGGTCGCCTGCTTCAGCATCGGTGACAGCTTCGCCATGCTCTCGCCTCCATCGACCGGTTTGGCCCGTGACAGCCCGTGTCTCTCCGGACGCTACCGCGGCCGGGCGCCACGCGGCCAAGCCGTGCGGCCCTGCCGGTCAGGTGAGGCCGGTCAGGTGAGGCCGGTCAGGTGAGGCCGGTGAGGTCAGGCGGGTGAGACCGGGCGGGTGAGGTCGGGCGGCGGCCCACTACTCGCCGACGGGTACGGGCAGCAGGCGGCCGGCCGCGTCGTGCATGTGCACCCGCATCACCTCGATGGTGGAGCTGCGGTCGCCCGCACGGATGGCGTCGACGATCACGGCGTGCTCCTGCGCCAGGTCGCGCGGGGCGACGTAGATGTCGGCCAGGGCCTTGAGGCACATCCGGGTCTCGACCAGCAGGGTGCTCGCCATCCGCTGCAGCCGCGGGCTGCCCGACTCCTCCACCAGCAGCTCGTGGAAGGCCGCGTCGGCCTCGCTGATCGCCCTGGCCGTCCCGTGCTCGGCGGCGTGCGCCAGGCGCTGCAGCGACCGGTCGAGCCGTCGTGCCGACGCCTCGACGTCGGCCCGCTTCATGATCTCCAGGGCGGCGGCGGTCTCGATCGCCAGCCGGCTCACGTAGATGTCGCGGATGTCGTCCTCGGAGAGCGTGACCACGAACAGGCCGCGGTGGGGCACGCTCTCGAGCAGGCCTTCCTGGACCAGGCGCTGCATGGCCTCGCGCAGGGGGCCCCGGCTCACCCCGAGCTGCTCGGCGAGGTGGGCCTCCCCGACCTGGTCGCCCTGGGAGAAGTCGCCGGAGATGATCGCCTCCCGCAGCTGGTCGGCGATCAGGGTCGAGGTGGGCACGCGTTCGATCGGCTTCACATGGTCAGCGGGGCTCATCGCTCCTACTTCCTGGTTTGCGCGCTCACCGGGCCGAACAGCGAACCGAGGCGCGGTCGCGCCTGGTGCCGTCCGAGCAACCGCAGGCCCTCCCATGCGGAGACCTGGTTCGCGGTGAGCACGGGCCTGCCGACCCGCTCCTCGAGTGCGTCGAGATGGTCGGCAGTGTGCAGTGCGGTGTCGGGCATCAGCAGTGCTTCGGCGTCGGCGGCACCGCCCGCGGACGCCATGTCCAGTAAGGCCTCGCGGCCCAGTGTTCCCACCTCGGCCGCGGTGTAGATGTCGTGGCTGGTCGTGCGTACGACCTCGAGCCCCGCGTCGCCGAGGAACCGCGCGAACAGCGCGGTGACGTCGTCGGGGTAGGTGGCCACGATCGCGACGCGGCGGACGTCGAGGCTGTGCAGGGCACGCACGAACGCCAGGGACGTGCTCGACGCGGGCACGCCGGCGGCGCGCTCCAGCGCCGCGGCCTGCGCGTGCGCGCCGTTCCAGCCGTACACGAAGCTGCCGCTCGTGCAGGCCCACACCACGGCGTCGGGGGAGTACGGCGCCAGCGCCTCCGCACCCTCCGCCAGCCGGTCGTCGCGGCCCCAGTCGAGCAGCGCGTCGGCACGATGGGCGTCCTCGACCATCACCGTGTGGTGGAGCGGAAGCGAGACTCCCGGCCCGAGTAGCTCGGCGAGCCGGGGGAAGTCGTCCTCCGCGGAGAAGCCGGGATAGAGGATCCCCACGGTGGACGGTTCGGTCGGCCTCTCACCAGACATTGTTGACAATCCTACATAGGTTTCCCTTGGTCGGCCACGGGCCCGGCCCTGCGGCGGCGCTGCCGCGTGGTGGACTGAGGGTCCGACGGCCTCGTCAGGACACGGTCACGACTCTGTCACGAAGGGCGAAGAATGGCGCGCTACATCGACATCACGCTGCAGAAGCGAGGCATCACCTGCGTGGCGCGCCTGCTGGACGAGCAGGCGCCGCGCACGTGCGCCGCGGTCTGGGACGCGCTGCCGCTGGGCGCCGACGTGTACCACGCGAAGTACGCGCGCAACGAGATCTACACGTTCGTGCCGACCTTCGCCGAGGTCGCGCCCGGCCGCGAGAACACCACCATCACGCCGATCCCCGGCGACGTCGTCTACTTCCCGTTCGAGCAGTGGGAGATGGCCAACGCCGCGTACGGCTACGCGGCCGACTCCACGCAGCGCGCGGCGGAGCACGTCATCGACCTCGCGGTGTTCTACGAGCGCAACAACCTGCTGCTCAACCCCGATGTCGGCTTCGTGCCCGGCAACGTGTTCGCCACGATCGTGCAGGGCCTGGACGAGATCGCCGCCGGCGCGCAGGACCTGTGGCGGCGCGGGGCGGAGGGGGAGACGCTGCACTTCGCCCGGCACGAGGGCGACGTCTGAGGTGTGTGCGGCGAGCCCGCTGCGACGGTGAGCCTCGGGATGGGCCGGTGAGGCTGCCGCCCGGCGGATCAGCCGGCCGCGGGCAGCACCTGCGGCTCGTACGGCCAGGTCGAGTCGAACAGCCGCTGGCCGTTGGGCTCGATCGGCTGACCCGCCGCCCGCAGCGCCGACCACATCGACACCTGGTTGGCGGTGATGACCGGCTTGCCGAGGGCGGCCTCGAGCGGGGCGATCACGTTGTAGGTGGCGAGGTTGGTGCAGCTGATGAACACCGCCTCCGCGTCGGGGTGGTCCGCGGCCACGGCCAGGTCGTGCACGGTCGGCCCGGTCACCCGCCAGATCCGCTCGCCCAGGCCCAGCTCGCGTCCGGACAGCACCTCGATGCCGGCCTCCGCCAGGAACATGTGCAGCCGAAGGGTCAGGCTCGGTACGTACGGCGTGGCCACCGCGATCCGGCGGATGCCGAGGTGCTCCAGCGCCTCGAGCAGCGCCGACGACGTGGTGACCGCCTTGGGCGCGCCGGCCGCCAGCATCTCCTCGCGCATCACCTGCTCGCCGACGACGCCGCGGACGAAGCTGCCCGAGGCGCAGAGGTAGACGACGACCTGGGGCTCGGCGGCCAGCAGGTTCGCCGTGCTCGTACGGAGGGTCTCGTCGGTGCTGATCAGCTCGGCCATCTCGACGCTGGAGGACATCGGATGGAAGGCGGTGCGGGTCAGCAGCAGGGACACGGAGTCGGGCACCCAGCGCCAGATCTCCCGGTCCAGGGCGAAGTCGTAGGGGACGATCACGCCGTAGGCGTGCTCCTCCCAGGGCTCCCAGGGGGCGGACTTGTCAGCCATCCCGCCGTCCAATCGTCGAAACGACACAACGACCGTTGATTGTTGACAATCCTACGATCCAAGGCAAGTGTGATTCTCGCGTCAGGTAGCGTGCAGACCCCAGCGCCCATCCCCAGCGCGAACCACCGGCGCCGAGGCCGAGGGAGGACATGGCTTTGCCAACCGAGCCCATCGTGACGGTGCTGCACGACGGGGGCCTCCCGCCCGGCATGGAGGCGGTCGAGGAGCTGGCCCGGGAGGTCCGCACCGCGCGGCCCTCGGAGCTGGCCGAAGCCCTGCGCGGAGCCGACGTCCTGCTGGCCTGGGACTTCACCACCCCGGCCCTGCGGTCGGCCTGGTCCGGCGCCGACCGGCTGCGCTGGGTGCACACGGCCAGCGCCGGGGTCGACAACGTGCTGACGCCGGAGGTCGTGGACAGCGACGTGGTGGTAACCAACGCCCGCGGCGTGTTCGAGACGCCGATCGCCGAGTACGTCACCGGCCTGGTGCTCGTGACCGCCAAGGACATGATCGGCACCTGGCAGCGCCAACAGCGCCGGGAGTGGCAGCACCGCGAGACCCACAGCGTGCAGCGCCGGGTCGCGGTCGTGGTGGGAGTCGGGCCCATCGGTCGCGCGGTCGCGCGCATGCTCGCCGGCGTGGGGCTGCGGGTGCGCGGCGTCGGCCGTACGGCCCGTACCGGCGACCCGGACTTCGGCGAGGTGGCCGCCGCCGACGACCTCGCCGAGCAGGTCGCCGACGCGGACTACGTGGTGTTGGTCGCGCCGCTGACGCCGCAGACCCGCGGCATGGTCGACGGCGAGGTGCTCTCCGCGATGCCCGAGCGGGCGATGCTGGTCAACGTGGGCCGGGGCGAGCTGGTGGTGGAGGACGACCTGGTGGCCGCGCTGCAGCAGGGGCGGATCGCCGGTGCCGCGCTCGACGTGTTCGAGAAGGAGCCGCTGCCGTCCGACTCGCCGCTGTGGAGCATGCCGCAGGTCCTGGTGTCGCCGCACATGTCGGCCGACACGGTCGGCTGGCGCGACGACCTCGCAGCGTTGTTCGTGGAGAACCTCGGCCACTGGTGCAAGGGTGAGCCCCTGCGCAACGTGGTGGACAAGAAGCTGGGATACGTTCCGTCGACGGCATGAGAGGGGAAGACGGGATGAGCGGGACGAGCTCCGACGCGGCCGACTGGACTGCGACCGACCTGGTCGACGCGTACGCCAGGCGAACGCTGTCGCCGGTCGAGGCCACCCAGGCGGTGCTGGACCGGATCGACCGAGCCGACGCGCGGGTCAACGCGTTCTGTCTGGTCGACCCCGAGCGGGCGCTCGCCGACGCCCGCGAGTCGGAGCGGCGCTGGGCGGACGGCCACATCCTCGGTCCGGTCGACGGTGTCCCGACCTCGATCAAGGACATCTTCCTGACCAAGGGCTGGCCGACGCTGCGCGGTTCTAAGGCGATCGACCCGGGCCAGCCGTGGGACGAGGACTCGCCCGCGGTCGCCCGGCTGCGAGACAGCGGCGCCGTTATGGTCGGCAAGACGACATTGTGCGAGCTGGCGTGGAAGGGGGTCACCGACTCGCCGCTGACCGGCGTGACCGGCAACCCGTGGGATCCCTCGCGGACAGCCGGAGGGTCGAGTGGTGGCGCGGGCGCTGCGGTCGCTCTTGGCATGGGGCCGCTGGCGACCGGAACCGATGGCGGCGGGTCGGTGCGCATCCCCGGGTCGTTCACCGGCACGGTCGCGCTGAAGCCGACGTACGGGCGAATCCCGCACTACCCGGCGAGCCCGTACGGCACCCTGGCGCACACGGGGCCGATGACCAGGACCGTCGAGGACACGGCGCTGATGCTCGACGTGCTGAGCGGCTTCGACTCCCGTGACTGGTCGGCGATGCCCACGCCCACGTTGTCGTACGTCGAGGCTCTCGGCTCCGGCGTGCAGGACCTGAGCGTGGCGTTCAGTCCCGACCTCGGCTACGTCGACGTCGACCCCGAGGTGGCGGCGCTGGTCAAGGAGGCGGTCGAGGTGATCGGCGGCCTGGGCGCCCGCATCGAGCAGGTCGACCCCGGGTTCACCGACCCGGTCGAGTCCTTCCACGTGCTGTGGTTCTCGGGTGCGGCGCAGACCGTGCGCAACTACACGCAGGCCCAGCTCGACGTGCTCGAGCCGGCGCTGCGCGGGATCTGCGAGCAGGGTGCGCGGCTCAGCGCCCTCGACTACCTGCAGGCGATGCAGGAGCGGATGTCGCTGGGCATCCGGATGGGCGCGTTCCACGAGCGCTACGACCTGCTGGTGACGCCGACCATGCAGATCCCCGCGTTCGAGGCCGGGCGTGAGGTTCCCGAGGGGTGGCACGCGGAGCGGTGGAGCAGCTGGGCGCAGTTCGCCTACCCGTTCAACATGACCCAGCAGCCGGCCGCGACCGTGCCGTGCGGGTTCACCTCCGCGGGACTGCCGGTGGGGCTGCAGATCATCGGTCCGCGGCACTCCGACCACCGGGTGCTGGCCGCGGCCAAGGCCTACCAGGACGCCACCGACTGGGTCGGCCGTCGGCCGCCGCTCGACTGAGCGCTGGCTCTCGGCGGCGCCGCGCGGGTCGTCCCGCCAGTCGAGTGTCATTCGGGGACACATGGCCAGCGGGCGCGATGACACGCGACTGGCCCGGGCGGGTCGCGGCGTCGTGGTACTAAGGTTGCTGGCGTGAGCGGCAGTAATCCGCGTATCAGCCTGGCCTCTGCGGGGCGCGCGATCGCGGCCGCCAGGTTCTGGGCCGAGCGGGCGGAGCTGGCGGCATCCCATGCCGCGGAGGCTGCACAGCGCCAGGAGCGGATTGCCGAACGGGGGGGGGTGCGGGCCCACGTCCACAGGCGACTGGCCGCGGTGCATCGGGCCACTGAGCGGCGCCAGCGCGCAAGTGCGACGTTGCAGGGTCAGTACGCCTGGTTGCTGACGTCGTGGTTGCTGTTGGCGGGTGAGGCCGCGGTGGCTTCGCCGCGTCCGGTGTTGATGGCGGTGGTGACCGACCGGACCGGCTGGCGGGGGTCGGTGCTCTCGCTGTGCACTGCCGCCGGGGTCGAGCGGCTGGTGGCCGCGTCGGATCCGCAGGCTCGGCGGGCGTATGAGCTCGAGGTCAGCCTGGATGAGGGCCCGTCGTTCGACGCGATGCATGGTCGTTCGTCGGTTGCCTCGGGTGCAGAACTGCGACGGCGCTGGCCGCGGTATGGGCGTGAGGCCGCCGAGCTGGGAGTGCAGGCGGTGGCCGCGGTCCCGGTCGACCTGGGCTCGAGCCTGGTTGGCTCGCTGACCGTCACCGGCTCGGCCGTACCGGAGGGATGGGTGAGCGAGCACTTGGCGGAGCTGGCCGGTGCGTTGGGTGAGGTGCTGACGTCGCGAGAGCGGTCGGACGGGGGGCTGGACCTTCTGGGGATGGACCAGTTCGAGGACGCGGACCACCAGCCTGCGCTGCATCAGGCCGCCGGCGTGCTGCACGCACGTTGCGGGCTGCCGATCGACGATGGGGTCGCGTTGATCCGGGCACACGCCTACGCCGAGGACCGCTCGGTCGCCGATGTCGCCGCCGACGTGCTCGGAGGCGTTACGTTCGAGCCCTGAGCCGGATCGGCGGCCCCCGGGACTCCGACGGGCTAGTGGTCGACGCGGTCCCGTTCGCCTGCTCGAGTGAGCGCCGCCTCGTCCGTCGCGTGTCATGTGGTGACACATGCACCGCAGGTGCGATGACACGCGACTGTCGCGGGGGCCACCCCGAAGTCGCGTGTCATGCCCTGACACATCGGCCGCAGGCGCGATTGACACGCAACTGATGCCAGGTCCGGGAAGTGAGGTTTGCGAAGCTGCTGCGAGCAACGGCTCACGCCTCGCTCTTGGTGCTGGCAGTCGCCTTCGACCGACAGCCGACGTGGGTGAACATCATCCGCTCGGGATGAGGCTGCACGAGGTGCCCGGCTCCTAGCGTGGTCATGTCCGTCGGGGGGTGGACATGGCCAGACGCCTGACCGCGGTGCTTCTCGTGCCAGTGCTCCTTGTCGCTGGGGCCTCCTCGCTGCTGGCGTTCATGCCCAACAGCTCATCCGCGACCACGCAACCGCCGGTTACGGTCGTGGTCACCTCCAGCCCGGCGTCCGGCGGCACCGTGGCTCCCGGTGACACGATCAGGTACAGACTCCGCGTCGAGAGTCGACAGCCGCTGCCGGTTGCCGCGACCGTCGTCGACGATCTCAACGGACTACTTGAAAACGCCAGCATCGCCACTCCCCGAGGCGACCTGACCAGTGCTGGCCTGACCCTGGACGCGAAGGCCAAGGCGCTCATCTGGAGCGTGTCCGGGTCGGCTGGGTCGGACAGCTCAAGCACGGGTGCCACTGCCTCGTTCCAGGCCACGGTGGCAGCTGACGCGCCGGACGGCGCAAGGCTCACCACGGCCGCGGCGCTGGACGGTCAGTCCTGCAGCGACAGCGAAGCGTGCGCCACCACGCTCACGGTTCAGGTCGAGCCGGCGAAGTCCGCCGACTCCAGTGGTCCGACACCGAGAGACCCGACCACGACCACCCCGCCGACGCCGAGCGGCGGGTCAACAGCGAGCGGTACGTCGGGGCCGAGCGGGAGGTCCACGGCGAGCGGCGGGTCCACGGCGAGTGGCGGGTCCACGGCGAGTGGCGGGTCCACGGCGAGCAGCGGGTCCACGGCGAGCAGCGGGTCCACGGCGAGTGGGAGGTCGGGGCCGAACAGCACCCCAGCGCCGAGCAGCACCCCAGCGCCGAGCAGCACCCCAGC
>CBFGZI010000037.1:0-30869 GCA_965653225.1 uncultured Propionibacteriales bacterium
GGGCCGATGACCAGCCCAGCGTCCGGCCCAGCGACCGGCCCGACAAAGAGCCCCACGACCGTCCCCGCGTTCTACGTCCCCGACGGCCGTCACGCCGACGGCGCCGAGCGGTTCCTGTCCACCGAGCACACCAACGGTCCGTGGGGTCAGGCGCTGCAGCACGGCGGCCCGCCGTCGGCGCTGATGGGCCGGGCGCTGGAGCAGCTGCCGGCCGAGGGCGAACGCGTGGTCGCGCGGGTCACGGTCGACCTCTGGGGCCCGGTGCCGGTGGCGCCGCTGTCGGTCAGCACCCAGGTCGAGCGGCCGGGCCGGTCCGTCGAGCTGGTGTCGGCGCAGCTGCGGGCCGGCGACCGGCTCGTCGCCCGCGCCTCGGCATGGCGGTTCCCGGTCCGTGCTGCCAACCCGGTCACGCCGTCGGTCGACGTACCCCCGGGGCCGGAGAACGGGCGCGAGCAGCCACCACCGCCGTCATGGCACGGCGGCTACCTCGACGCCGTCGAGTGGCGCTGGATCCACGGCGCGGTCACCCAGCCCGGCCCGGCGACGGTGTGGATGCGCCCGCGGGTGGCGCTGGTCGAGGGCGAGCCGCTGTCGCCGCTGCAGCGGCTGCTGGTGTGCGCCGACTCGGCGAGCGGCGCCTCGGCCGCCCTGGACCCGGCCGACTGGGCGTTCCTCAACACCGAGCTCAGCGTGCACCTGGTGCGCCCGCTGGAGGGTGCCTGGGTGTGCGTCGACGCCGAGACGACGCTCGCGGGCACCTCGACCGGGCTGGCGGCAGCCCGGCTGCTCGACGAAAGCGGGCTGGTCGGCCGGTCCGCCCAGTCGCTGTTCGTCGCCCGCTGGTAGGCCGGGAGAACCACCCGTCATCAGGTCGAACCGGACGTTGCCGACAGGTCGTCGGCATTTCTTTACCGACGTGGCCGACGAACGAGGTATCGAGGGGCGTGGAAAGGGGCAGGACCGGTGCGCCAAGGGGGGCCATCTCCCTCTACGGAGGGACGCACCGAAGGGTCATCGTCGTATGACAACCGCTTCTGTCCCCGCGTCCGGACTCAGTCTGGACGCAGCCCGCACGGTCGGCATCGTCTCCGCGATGGCGCTGGCCACGATCCACCTCATCGAGATGCCCGGGGACTTCGGGGAGATGCCCTACCTGGGCGTGCTCTTCGGCGTCGGCGGGGTTCTGCTGATCGCCGCCTCCGTCGGCATGATCCGTCGTGCCGAGAACCGCGTCGCCTGGGCGACCGGTGCGCTGGTGGCGGCGGGCATGCTCGTCGGCTACTGCGTCAGCCGGACGGTCGGCCTGCCCGGTATGGACGTGGAGGTCTGGGGTGAGCCGCTCGGCGTGCTCTCCCTGGTCCTGGAGGTCGTGTTCCTGATGGCCGCCGTGGTCGCGTTCGCCGCGCACTCACGCGCTCGTGAGGGTGCCAGGGCGACCAGCGCCGTACGGAGCTGACCCGGTCCGCGGGCCACACTGAGGCCGTGCCGGAGAGGCCGACGACTCGGGTCGTCTGCTTCCCCGGCACGGCTTTGTCTTAACCGACGCCCGGCCGGTCCAGCTGCCGGTTCAGCTGCCGGTTCAGCTGCCGGTCTAGCTGCGGGTGTGCTTGGCGGTGTTGGTGCGCCCGTCGTACACGTTGAAGCACCCGTCGAAGCCCACGGCGGGGTCGGGCACCTTGCGGTGCGTCGTCGTGTCGACGATCTCCTTGTCGCGGGTGGCGCTGTTGAAGGCCTGGTAGCAGGCCAGCGAGTCGACCAGCACGACGAAGTCGTCGTCGTGCTGCTCGCCGTTCGGGCCGGTGTACTTGATCTCGCAGTCCCACGAGCCGGGTCCCGCGTCGGCGACCTTGTTCAGCTCGTTGTGGCACACCGTCGACGACAGGTTCGGCGCCTCCACCGGCTTGTCCTGCATCGCCTGCGAGGTCTTGTAGGAGTGGACGAACGTCGTGGCGACGTCGTCCTGGACGCGCTCGCGCGTCACGTCGGGTGTGCAGCCGCTGACGGCAGTCACCAGTCCGAGCACGAGCACCGCGGGCCTCACGGACCGGCGGGTGAGCGTGTGAGCCATCGTCAGCCTCCCGTCACGTTGCGCCGCCGGAACACCACGAACCCGATCGCGGTCGCGACCGCTATGTAGCCGAGGGAGACCAGCACTCCGTGCTGGAGCGGGTCGTAGTACGCGGGTTGGTCGAGCACGCCTCGCCAGGCGCTCATCGGCGTGTTGAGCAGCAGGTGCCGGACGGTGTCCCAGGCGTTCAGGAAGGTGTACATCTGCATCACCAGCCCGATGACGACCGGGATCATCACGCCGAGCACGCTGCTGCGGGTCACGATCGACACCGCGACCGCGATCGCGGAGAAGCCCAGCACCGGCAGCACGACGATCGCCCAGCTCACCGCGACCATGCCGACCGCCCGGTCACCGGGTACGAGCGTGGCGCCCACGGTCGTCACCGGCTGCCCGCCGACGTTGACCAGCCCGGCGAACACCGAGCTCACACCCAGCACCGCGACCGCGAGCACGGTGAACGAGAACGCCGCCGCGAGCTTGCCCCAGAAGACCGAGTTTCGCCCCACCGACCTGGTGAGGATGGTCTTGAGCGTCCCGTGTGCCTCCTCGGAGGCGAAGATGTCGCCGGAGATGAGCGAGGCGATGAGCGGGAACACCCACTGTGTCGCGAACACCAGCGTGACGAGCGACGTGGCGTACCCCGTCGAGGTGAGGTAGCGGCCGTACAGGGTCTCCAACGGCAGCCGGTCCTGGTGCAGCAACAGCAGGATGAAGATCCAGGGCGCCGCCAGCAGGACCGCGAGTACCGCGCGGACGCGGTTCTGCGCGAGGAGCTTGCGGCACTCCACGCGGTAGACCGCCGACATCGCGCTCATCGAATCGACCCCACCGTCATGCTGTCGCTGCGCTCGCTGTCCTTGACACCGCCGGTCAGCTGGAAGAACAGGGTCTCCAGCGGGGACGTCGGTGCCATCACGCTCCTGATCGCGATGCCGTCCCGCGCGAGTGCCAGCGACAGCTTCTCGACCGAGCGTTCCTGCGCGGCGAAGCTGATCACGTCGCCGTCATAGCTGACGTCGTGGATGTCCTCTGCGGCATGGCATACCTCCACGGCACGTTCGTTGGCGTTGGTCTCCAGCAGGTAGCGGACCTCGACGTGGCGCTCCCTGAGGTCGGTGATGGGCCCGTCGAAGGCGATCCGACCGCTGCTCATGATGGCGACGCGGTTGCAGATCTCCTCGACCTCCAGCATGTTGTGGCTCGACAGCAGGACCGTGATGCCCGACCCGGCAAGCCTGCGGACCAGCGCGCGCATGTCACGGATGCCGGCGGGGTCGAGTCCGTTGGTCGGCTCGTCCAGCACGAGCAGCCGCGGCTGTCGCATCAGTGCCGCGGCCACGCCCAGCCGCTGCACCATGCCGTACGAGTACTCCCCCACCCGGCTGCGTCCGCGGCTGGTGAGGTCGACGCGCTCGAGCACCTCGTCGACCCGGGCGCGTGAGTGGTCGCCGTCGAGCCGGCCGAGCAGGTGCAGGTTCGCCCGGCCCGACAGGTAGGGGTAGAAGCGCGGCGTCTCGACGAACCCAGCGACCGGGGCGAGCGCGTCGACGCCGTCGGCCTGCACCGACCTGCCGAAGACCTCGATGGTCCCCGAGTCGGGCCGGATCAGGCCGAACAGCATCCGCATGAACGTGGTCTTGCCTGCGCCGTTGGCCCCAGCAGGCCATACACGTCTCCGCGCCCGACGCTGAGACTCACCGTGTCGACAGCGGTGATGGGCCCGTAGCGCTTGGTCACCTCGCGTGCAGCGACGACGGGGCCGTCGTCGGGCTCGTAGGGTGTCGCCATCGGGAACCTCGTTCTCTCATGACCGGGCCTCGTGACCGGCCGGACGGCGACACTACTACCTAGTTTGTAGTAACTCAACGCGACCGCAGGCACCTGCGCGATGGCTGTTCGTCCGATACGGGTGAGGCGCACGGCGCTTGCGGGCCCCAGAGTTCATGTGTGACGGACGATATGCCGGCACAGCGATGGCTGGCGCGTAGCTCGCTGCTCGCCTGTGCCGCCTCCGCCGTGCTCCTCGTCGCCTTCGCGCTCAACGGCGGACTGCGCCTGATGCTGGTTGCCGCGTCGGGTGTCGTGGTGATGGCCGCCGCGGCCTACTGGTTCCTCGCACGGCGCGGCTGGGTGCGCTGGCTCGCGGCGGCCCTGCTCGCGCTCGCACCCCTCGCCGTGTTCGTGGTGCTGGTCCGCCAGCACCTGACCTGGGTCGTGGCCGTCACGGTCGTCGCTCTCCTGGTCGCGGGGACGACCGGGCGGGAGGCGCTCAGGCTCGACTCGCCGGCGTACCGCATGCAGGAGTTCCCCGCGCCCGCGCTGCGGCACGCCTTCGTGGTGATGAACCCACGCTCCGGCGGGGGCAAGGTCGAACGGTTCGGCCTGGCCGAGAAGGCGCGCGCCCTGGGCGCCGAGGTCGTCCTGCTCACGGGCGAGGGCAGCGACGACGTCCGGGCCATGGCCGAGGACGCCGTGTCACGTGGAGCCGACCTCCTCGGCGTCGCCGGCGGCGACGGCACCCAGGCGCTCGTGGCGGGCGTGGCGGCTGCGCACGACATCGCGTTCATGGTGGTCAGTGCCGGGACCCGCAACCACTTCGCGCTCGACCTCGGCCTGGACCGCGAGAACCCGGCGCGCTGCCTCGACGCGCTGCGCGACGACGCCGTCGAGCTGCGCGTGGACCTCGGCACCATCGCCGGGCGCACGTTCGTCAACAACGCGTCGTTCGGCGCGTACGCCTCCGTGGTGCAGAGCCCGGCGTACCGCGGCGACAAGACCAGGACCACGCTCGGGATGCTGCCCGACCTGCTGACCAGCCAGACCGGTCCCCGGCTGGTGGCCCGCGCGGGGGAGGTCACCGTCGAGCTGCCCAACGCGGTCCTGGTGAGCGCCAACCCGTACGGCACGGGCGACCTCGCCGGCATGGGCCGCCGCGCCCGGCTGGACGGAGGTGTGCTCGGCATGGTCGCGGTGCGGGTCGACGACGCGCGGCAGGCGCTCGCGCTGCTGCGGCACACGCGTGACCGCGGGCTGACCATGCTCCGTGCGATGGAGGTGGTCGTGACCGCGGACACCCCGCAGGTCCCGGTCGGCATCGACGGCGAGTCGGTGATGCTGTCCACGCCGGTCCGCCTCAGCGTCCAGCCGAGGGCACTCCGGGTGCGCGTGCCACGCGACCGGCCCGGCGTACGCCCACCCAAGCCGACGTGGAGCTGGGTGCGGCTCTGGCAGCTCGCGCTCGTCCACCGGAGGAGGCGACAGCCATGACGACGACGGAAGCTCCCCCTCGGGCGGGCAGGGAGCGCGCACTGCGCCGAATGCTCGCCGAGCTCACGGCGCTGGACTCGGCGGTCTCCGCCGCGGCCACGACCACGCCGTCGCCCACCGTGGACCACGCGCTCGGCCGCCTGTCCAACGCGGCCGACCACTCGAAGCTGTGGCTGACCACGGCAGGGGTGCTCAGCCTGCTCGGGCCACGTTCACGACGCGCCGCCGCAACCGGGCTCGCGGCGGTGGGAGTGACCTCGGCGGTGGTCAACCTCGGCTGCAAGCCGGTGCTGCGGCGTGCGCGTCCGCCGCGGGACGCGAGCCTTCCCCATCCGGTCCTGATGCCGCGCTCGCACGCGTTCCCGTCCGGCCACGCGGCCTCGGCGTTCGCGTTCGCGTCGGCGGTCGGTGGCGAGATGCCGGGCCTGGCGTCGCCCCTGCGCGTGCTGGCCACGACGGTGGCGTACTCGCGCGTCCACGCGGGAGTGCACTACGGCGGTGACGTCGTCGTCGGCGCCCTCATCGGTGCGGGCGTGGGCACGCTCACCCGCCAGGTCTCGAACCGGCGCGGCCGATGAACGGGGGGCCGATCGCCCGGGTGGCTCCCGGGATCGCGCTGGCCAAGTCCTACCGCCGGGAGTGGCTGGTCAAGGACGCCGTCGCCGGCCTCGTGCTCTCCACGCTGCTGGTGCCGCAGGGAATGGCGTACGCGGAGCTCGCCGGGCTGCCGGCCATCACCGGGCTCTACACCTCGATCACCTGCCTGCTCGCCTACGCGGTGTTCGGGCCCTCGCGCATCCTCGTGCTCGGCCCGGACTCGTCCCTGGGGCCGATGATCGCGGCGACCGTGCTGCCGCTGGTCGCGGCCGGCGGCGACCCGGGTCGCGCCGTGGCCCTGGCGTCGATGCTCGCGCTCATGGTCGGCGCGATCATGGTCGTCGCGTCGGTCGCCAAGCTGGGCTTCATCGCCGACCTGCTGTCCAAGCCCACCATGATCGGCTACATGAACGGCCTGGCCGTGACGATCCTCGTCGGCCAGCTGCCGAAGCTGCTGGGGTTCAGCGTCGACGCCGAGGGCTTCGTCGGCGAGCTCGTCGGTTTCGTCGGCGGTGTGGTCCACAACGAGGTGCTGCCGGCGGCGGCCATTGTCGGGATGGGTGGCATCGCGGTCGTGCTGGCTCTCCAGCACTGGCTGCCGAAGGTCCCGGCCGTGCTGGTGATGGTGGTTCTCGCGATCGCCTCGGCCTCGGTGTTCGACCTGACCGCACACGGAGTCGAGCTCGTCGGAGTGCTCCCCCAGGGCTTCCCGCCGCTGACGATCCCCGACGTCCCGCTGTCGCAGTGGGGCCTGTTGTTCGCCGGGGCCATGGGCATCGCCCTCGTGTCGCTGGCGGACACGATCTCCACCGCGTCGGCGTTCGCCGCCCGCGCCGGGCAGGAGGTGCGCGGGAACCAGGAGATGGTCGGCATCGGCGCGGCGAACCTGGCCGCCGGGCTGTTCCAGGGGTTCCCGGTGAGCACCAGTGGCTCACGGACCGCGGTGGCCGAGCGCGCGGGCGCCAGGACGCAGGCCGCGGGCGTGGTGGGCGCCCTGCTGATCATCGCGATGATCGTCGCGTTCCCGGGCCTGTTCCGTAACCTGCCCCAGCCCGCACTCGCCGCCGTGGTGATCACGGCGTCCCTGTCGCTGGCCGACGTGCCCGGAACCGTCCGGCTGTGGCGTCAGCGCAAGGGCGACTTCATGCTGTCGATCGCGGCGTTCCTCGGCGTCACCCTGCTCGGCGTGCTTCCCGGCATCGCCATCGCCGTGGCGCTGTCGATCCTGAACGTCTTCGGCCGCGCGTGGCGGCCCTACGACACCGTGCTCGGGCGCGTGGCCGGCCTCGAGGGCTACCACTCCGTGGAGTCCTACCCCGGCGCGCAGCTCCTGCCGGGCCTGGTGATCTACCGGTTCGACGCCCCGCTGTTCTTCGCCAACGCCAAGACCTTCCGCGACGCGGTCATCCGGCTGGCGGCGTCGGAGCCGAGGCCACGGTGGGTGGTCGTCGCCGCGGAGCCGATCACCGACGTGGACACGACCGCGTCCGACGTGCTGCACGAGCTGGACAGGACGCTGGACGCGCAGGGCACCAGCCTGGTGCTGGCGGAGATGAAGGACCCGGTACGCCGCAAGCTCGACCGCTACGGACTCACGCAGGCCATCGAGGAGCACCACTTCTTCCCGACGGTGGAGTCGGCGGTCGCCGCCTACCGCGCCAAGACCGGCGCCGAGTGGACCGGCCCCGGACTGGAGGGGCCTGCTCAGAAGGGCGTGGGGATATAGCGCAGCGGCAGGTCGGGGTCGCGGTAGTGGCCGGGCTTCTGCCGTTTCGGCAGCGTCACGTCGCGGTGCTGGAGCGGCTCGTACGGGACCCGGCTGAGCAGGTGGGTGATGATGTTGAGCCTGGCCCGCTTCTTGTCGTCGGTGTGCACGACGTACCACGGCGCCCACGCGGTGTCGGTGGCCGCGAACATCTCGTCCCTCGCGCGGGAGTAGTCGTACCAGCGGCTGTAGGACTTGAGGTCCATCTCGGTCAGCTTCCACACCTTGCGCGGGTCGTCGATCCTGCTCTCGATCCGGCGCGTCTGCTCCTTGGGACTGACCTCGAGCCAGTACTTCACCAGGATGATCCCCGACTCCACCATCGCCCGCTCGACCGCAGGGGCATGTTCGAGGAACGCGCCGACCTGCTCCTTGGTGCAGAAGCCCATCACTCGCTCCACCCCCGCGCGGTTGTACCAGCTGCGGTCGAAGATGACGACCTCCCCGGCCGCCGGGAGATGCAGCATGTAGCGCTGGAAGTACATCTGCGACTTCTCCCGTTCGTTCGGCGCCGGTAGGGCGACGACGCGGAAGACGCGCGGGCTGACCCGTTCGGTGATGCGCTCGATGGTCCCGCCCTTGCCGGCGGTGTCGCGTCCTTCGAACACCACGCACACCTTTGCGCCGGTGCTCTTGACCCACTCCTGCATGGCCACCAGCTCTGCCTGCAGCCTCGACAGCTCCGCCTCGTACCGCTTGCGGCCGAGCTTCGCCGGCGACGCGGACCCCGACGGGTGCTTGTCCTTGGCCACCTTCTCCTCACCCACTCCCCGGTGCCGCCGGGTGTGCTGCCGACGGGCTCATGTCGTCGCTCCCGGCACGACGCGCAGCGGCGCGACCACCCGCGGGGTGAGCGCCGCCTCCGGCGCCGGAGCGCGCACGCGGCGCACCCACTTGGCCCCCTCGACCACCAGCGGCAGCAGCAGCGCGAGCCCGATGCACGCCAGCCACTGCCCTCCGGTGAGCTGCACCGTCGCCAGGCCGGAGTTGAGCAGCGGCAGCTGCGTCGCCAGCACGATCATGACGACCGGGACCACCGAGATCGCCAGCGCCTTGAGGATCGGCGCCGTCAGACCGCTGGTGGGGTCGCGCCGGTTGGTGAGCGCGTTGAAGACCGTCCCCAGCCCCATCACCACGAAGGTCATGGTCATCGACGCGCTCGGCCGGTTCAGGCTCGGCTCGTCCGGGCCGGCGACGAGCGGCGTCAGCGCGGCGAGGAAGAGCACGCTCGCGTACAGCAGCCAGAAGCCGATCGCGGCGCCGTTGGTGATCGGCACGTTCGGGTCCCGGGGTGGCCGGCTCATCACGTCCGGGTCGCCGGGGTCCACGGAGATGACCACCACTCCCGCGACGGTGACGAAGAACAGCAGGTACAGCACCATCGACGGTGTGAGAGCCACGCCGCTGTTGATGTCGAACGCCGTCGCGGCGATGAACAGCATCACCAGCGACAGCAGCTGGGTCATCTGGTAGCGGACGTAGGACACGACCTTCGCGTACACCCTGCGCCCCAGTGCGACGGCGTTCACGAGCGTGCCGAAGTTGTCGTCGGTCAGGATCATCCGGGCGGCCTGCTGCGAGACCTCGCTGCCGGTGCCCATCGCCACGCCGATGTCTGCCTGCTTGAGCGCTGCCGCGTCGTTGACCGCGTCACCGGTCATGGCCACGATCAGCCCCTGCTCCTGCATGACACGCGCGAGCCGCAGCTTGTCCTCCGGCGACACCCGGCCGAAGACGTGCAGGTGCGGAAGCCGGTCCGCCAGCTCCGCGTCCGACATCGCCTGCAGCTCCCGCCCGCTCACCGCGCCGGGACCGAGGCCGAGCGTCTCACCGATCGCGCGGGCGGTGACGGCGTGGTCGCCGGTGATCATCCGCACGTCGATGCCGGCCCGCAGCGCCGTGCGTACGGCCTGCTTCGCCTCCGCGCGCAGCGGGTCGATGATGCCGACCATGCCCACGAACGCCAGGTCGCGGGTGAGCGACATGGGGTCGTCGGCCAGGGCGTGCGTCTCGTCGTCGCCGACCAGACGGGCGGCGAACGCGAGCACACGCAGGCCCTTCTCGCCCATCCGCGCGTTGCCCGCCTCGATGTCCGACCGGGCCTCGTCGATGGGGATCTGGGAGCCGCTGAGCGGACCGCCGGCCTGGCTGCACCGGGCCAGCACGACGTCGGGGGCGCCCTTGACCAGCTCGATCAGGTGCCGCACCCCGTCGAGGCGCACGTGGTGGAACGTGGCCATGAACTTGTACTCGGAGTCGAACGGCACCTCGGCGACGCGCGGGTAGGCACGACGCGTCTCCTCCGCGTCGACACCGAGCTTGGCCGCGAGCACGACCAGGGCGGCCTCGGTCGGGTCGCCCACCACCGAACCGTCGTCGGCGACCGTGGCGTCGCTGTCGAGACACAGGCCGAGAGCGAGCCGCGTGAAGTCGGGGACCTCGGCGCCGGCGACCGACAGGATCGCGCCGCTCTTGCGGTAGCCCTCGCCCTCGACGGTGAACCACGAGCCGCCGGTGTAGAGGGTGGACACCATCATCTGGTTGAGGGTGAGGGTGCCGGTCTTGTCGGTGTTGATGGCGCTGGTCGCGCCCAGGGTCTCCACGTCGGTGAGGTTCTTCACCACGGCCTTGGCGTCGGCGAGCTGGCGGGCGCCGTACGACAGCATCCCCGACACGAACGCCGGCAGCCCGGTGGGGATGGCCGAGATCGCCATCGCCGTGCCCACGAGCAGCAGCTGGCTGGCAGGCATTCCGCGCGCCACGCCCACGACCACGATGAACGCCACCGCGCTCCACGCGATGATGCCCAGCACGCGCGTGAGCTTGTCGAGCTCCTTCTGCAGCGGCGAGCGCGTACGGGTGACCTTCGTCAGCATGGTGGCGATCTGGCCCATCTGCGTGTGCATGCCGGTGGCGGTGACCATGAGGGAAGCGGTGCCTCGCGTCACGGACGTGTTCTGGAAGAGCATGTTCGACCGGTCGCCGACCGGGATGTCCTCGTCGGGCAGGACCGAGGCGTCCTTCGGCACCGGGGCGCTCTCGCCGGTGAGCGCCGCCTCCTGCACCTCCACGGTCACCGAGCGCACGATCCGGCCGTCCGCCGGGACGATGTCCCCCGCCTCGAGCTGGACGATATCGCCCGGGACGAGCTGCACCGCCGGGACGAGCGCCAGCGAGCCGTCGCGCAGCACCTTGGCCTGCGGGACCTGCAGGTTCGCCAACGCGTCCACGCTCGCGCGTGCCTTGAGCTCCTGCCTCGCCCCGAGGACGACGTTGAGCACGATCAGCAGGGCCACGATGATGCCGGTCGAGACCTGGTGGATGAGGAAGCTCACCACCGTGACCGCGATCAGCATCAGGTTCATCGGGTTGCGCAGCTGGTCCAGGGCGACGGCGACCACCGAGGGTGCCTTCTCGCCGGTGAGCTCGTTCGGGCCGTACCGCGTCAGCCGTGACTCCGCCTCGGACGTGGACAGCCCGAACGCGGGGTCCGACCCCAGCGCCGCGGCGACCTCGGCCGACTCGCGGGCGTACGGTGGCCGCCCCTCCGGGGCCGCGGGCTCGCTCTCGGGTCCGATCCGGGTGTCGCTCACAACGCGCCTCCTGCCGGTCACCGCAGTCGGTGCCACGACCGCTGCTCTCATGCTGTGACCGTTGGCCGGTGAGGCGCCTCACCTGTGACGGGTGAAGCCCCGCCAAAAGGGTCAGCGGGGCCGATAGGCCCCGCTGACCCTGTCCGACCCGGCAGGAGTCAGCTGGTGTGCTCGTCGGTCCACGCCGGCCACAGCCGGCGGGCGACGTCGCGCCGCAGACGGCCGCCGAGGTGCATCGACCGCCACACCCCGCGGTATCCCGGCAGCACCCCCGCGGCGACGAGCACGTGCCCGGCGAGGAGGACCGTGACCGGGTAGGTGGTGATGCGGTGGATCTGGGCGAGCACCGCGAACACCGGACCACCGTGCAGCATGGCCAGCCCGACGCCGCTGACGACCAGGATGGCCAGGCCGAGCATCATGACGATGTTCAGCACCCGCTGTCCCGGGTCGTAGCGGCCGTCGTGCGCGGCGAAGCGGCCGGTGAACCCGGCCGCAGGCCACCTCAGGAACCAGCGGACGTCGGTGCGGTGGAACCGCACCGACTCCACGACGAACCGCACGATCGACCGCACCCCGAGCACGCCCGCGACGACGACGAGCCCGGTGAACGCCCAGCCGAGGCGGATGTGAATGGTCGTGTCGGGGAGACCCGTCAGCCGCGACAGCGGGCTGGGGTTACCCTCCTGACCGCTCAGCAGCCACCAGCCGGTGCCCAGCAGGACCAGCACGGCGGTGTACGTCACCGCGTGGAACCACCGGGCCCACCGGCCGAAGCGCTCGATCTGGGGTGTCTTCGTGCGCTGCTCAGTAGCCGCGGCCATAAGGGTTGCTGCTGGAGCTGTTGCCGGACGTCGACCCGTTGTTCATCGTGCCGTTGTCGTCCTTCGTGCGGGCCGGGTTGTCCTCCTTCGCACCGCTCTTCATGCCCTTGGCAACCATGACCGTGACCTGGTCCTGCGCGCCGGCGGGCGAGTGGTCGGCGTGCTGGAGCGTGATCCCGACCGTGTGCTTGCCTGGCGAAAGGTTCTTGACCATGTAGTTCTTGGCCGTCACGACGGTGTAGCTGTTGAGGTTGCCGTCGATGATGACGTGCACGTGGTCCTCACCGGACTCCAGTGGCCCGATCGGGACGCTGCTCTTGAACGTGAGCGGGAACGACGAGCTGACCTTGGCGCCGTTATGCGGTGAGGTGATGTTCACCGCCGGCGCGGCGCTGCCGGCGCTCGAGTCCTGTGCCGAGCCGCCGCTGGCGCCTTGCGATGAGCCGCCGGCACATCCGGCTGCGCTCACCAGCGCGACGGCAGAGGCGGCGACTGCGAGTTTGCGTGACCAAGTCATTGTGGTCCCTCCCCGGGCCAAGTGGTTCCCCTCGGCTAGTTATACGGAGGAGAGGGCCAAAGGGATTCAGCCCCGGCGGGTCAATTCGGGCAGGTCAATTCGGGCAGGTCATTCCGGACGGGTCAATTCGGGCGGGTCAATTCGGGCGGGTCACTCCGGGCGGGTCCGGGGTGGCAGGACCCGACGCGCGGTGAGCTGCTCCCGCAGCCTGGCCGCGCCGGTGAACAGCTCGGCGTCCAGCCCGACCTCACGGGCGGCGTCGACGTTGTGCTGCACGTCGTCGGTGAAGAAGGTCCGGGTCGGCTCCACCGAGAACCGGTCGACGAGCAACCGGTAGATGGCCGGGTCGGGCTTGGCCAGCCGCTCCTCGCCGGACACGACGACACCGTCGAAGCTGGTGAGCAGGTCGTAGTGCTCGCAGGCCAGCGCCCACTTCTCCCCGGAGAAGTTGGTGAGCGCGAGCACGGGGGTCTCGGTCGCGTGCAGCTCTCGCAGGACCTCGACGGTGTCCTCGTAGAGCCCCGCGACGGTCTCGATCCAGCGCTCGTCGTACGCCCGGATCCAGGGCTCCCAGTCGGGGTGCTCGGCGACCGCCTCCGCCACCGCGTCCGCCCACGGACGTCCCTCGTCCTGGCGGCGGTTCCAGGCCGGGCTGCAGACCTGCGACAGGAACCACTCCCGCTCCGTGTCGTCCGCGATCAGCGCGTCGAAGAGGTGGCGGGGGTCCCAGTCCATGAGGACCCCGCCGATGTCGAGGACTACTGCGTCCACCACGGGTGCGGGTGTCATTCCGCCGAGCCTACGAGCAACTGGCACGCCAGCGCGCCGTCCAGCCGGTGGACCGGTGGGCAGGCTCACTCCGCCCGGCTGGTCAGGCCGCTGCCCACCTGGTCGGCGAGCAGCACCGCGACCTTGCGCTGCTCGAGTGTCGGCCGGGCGACGCGGCAGGCGGAGGTGATGAGGAACTGGCCGTGGGTCGCGGCGCCGTGGCGTACGACCAGAGCGGTGAGCTCGTCGGTGGGAAGACCGTCGCGGTCCACGTTGACCGGCTGGCCGCCGCGCGTCACCGAGCCGTCACGGGCCAGGACCGCGTAGCGGGGATCGTGCTCCGCGTGGGGGTCGAACCTGCACTCGTCGACCGCGAGCAGCTCCTGGATCTCACTCGACACGTGGTCGATGAGGCCGCTGGACGAGGCCTGCCGGGCGGCGATGATCTCGGCCGTGCCGATGACACCGTCGAGGTAGCCCGACCGCCGGCTCGCGCGAGCCTGCTGGCGCCGTCCCCACAACGCCAGCTCGGTGACAGCCGCACCGACGGCCACCAGCAGCACCAGCGCCTCGATGTCGTCGGGGTCGGTGACGATGAACCGGTGGAACGGCTCGGTCAGGAAGAAGTCGAACCACACACCGCCGGACACCGCGGCCACGAGGCCGGCCATGCGGTGGCCGGTGGCCGCCACCGCGACGATCACGAGTACGAGAACCAGAGCCGCGGTCGCGTTGGGGACGTCACTGCGAAATGCCGCAAGCGCGGCGCAGACCGCCAGCGGCGTGACCGCTGCCACCGCGACCGCCGCAGTCTTGTGCTCCTGCGGGCTGGCCTCCCATGCCATGCCTCCATGGAAGCACCCTCGGCAACCCGGGTGCAGCGTCATGAGGCAATCAGGACAGGCGTGTCGGTGCGGCAGACTGTCGTGATGCTGCATCTGCGGGTATCGGTGCCGACCGAGCTGGCCGACGACGTCGTGCAGGTCCTTTCGGACGACCCCGCGGTCAGCAGCCTGTCGAGGCTGAGAGGCGCCTCGGTGCGCCCGGAGGGCGACCTGCTGTTCGCAGACGTGGCCCGGGAGGCGGCCAACGACATCGTCGACCGGCTGTCGGACCTGAGGGTGCACGACGAGGGCAGCGTGCACCTCGAGCCGGTGCAGACCTGGTTCTCGCGTCGCGGCTTCGAGGCGCAGCAGCTCGCGCCGGGCAGCAGCGCCGACTCGGTGGTCTGGGCCGAGGTCACCCAGCGCGCGTACGAGGACTCCGAGCTCAACTGGACGTTCCTGAGCTTCATGTCCCTCGCCACCCTGATCGCGGGAATCGCGATCGTGCTCGACTCCCAGATCCTGGTCATCGGCGCGATGGTGCTCGGGCCGGAGTTCGGCGCGGTCGCCGCGCTCGGGGTCGCGCTCGTCCGCCGCAGGTACGGCCTGCTCGGGCTCGCCGCCCGGACGCTCGTGGTCGGGTTCGTGGTGGCCATCCTCATCACCGTCGTCGCCGCGCTGGTAGGGCGGGCCCTCGGCTGGGTGACCGTGCAGGACGTGGTGGGCCCGAGGCCGGACACGGCGTTCATCTACACCCCGGACCAGTGGTCGTTCATCGTCGCCGTGATCGCCGCCGCCGCGGGCGTCCTGTCACTGACCTCGGCCCGGGTCGGCGGGCTGTCCGGCGTGTTCATCTCGGTGACCACGATCCCGGCGGCCGGCAACGTCGCGCTGGGGATCGCGTTCGGCGTCGGGGACGCGATTCTGGGCAGCACCGCCCAGCTGCTGCTGAACCTCTCCGGCATGGCCCTGGCCGGCTGGCTGACGCTGGCGTTCCAGGAGGCGGTCTGGGAGCGCGTGTCGGTGCATCGGGCGCGGCTGGTGCAGCGTCTGCGCCGCGGGTGAGGGCCGTCTGTCGTTCCTGTGAGGTCGGCCACGCCCACGCGCGACCGCTGGTAACGACAAGCCGCCGCGCATCGATGGGACTAGGGATGCGCAACATGTGTCGACGCCTCGTCTCGCGTGAGCTGACGAGGCTGCGGACCAGCGGCCGTACCGGCCTGCTGTGGTCGCTGCGCATCACCGTGGCCGCCGTTGCCGGCTACGTCGTGGCGACGCTGTTGTTCGACGAGAACGCCACGCAGCCGCTGCTGGCCCCCCTCACCGCGATGCTGGTGGTACAGGTCACGCCCGTGTCGCTGCTGGCCACCGGCCTCGACCGGGTTGTGGCGGTCGTCTCGGGTGTCAGCCTCGCCGTGCTGTTCTCCCTGAAGGTGCCGCTGGAGTGGTGGAGCCTCGGTGTCCTCATCTTCGTGGCCATCACCATCGGTCAGGCGCTGCGGCTGCGGTCGAACATGGTCGAGGTCGCGATCAGCGGCATGCTGGTGCTCAGTGTCGGCTCGCTGGGCGCCGGCTGGCAGCGCATCGCCGAGACACTGGTGGGCGCCGCCGTGGGTATCGCGACGAACCTGGTGTTCCCGCCCAAGGTCGCAAGCGTCGACGCAGGAACGGCGATCGGCGGGCTCGCCGACGCGGTGACCGAGCTGCTCAACCGTGCGTCCGACGAGCTGACCGAGCTGGTCGAGAAGGGCGGAGACGTGACGTCGGCCGCCAGGACGTGGCTGGGTGACGCCCGCCAGATCACCTACGACGTCCCGCAGGTGGGCGCCGTACTGGTGCGCGCGGAGCAGGGCCGCCGGCTCAACGTACGCACCGTCGGCAAGCCGAACGTCGCGCCGGGCCTGCGCCAGGGTCTGGAGGCGCTGGAGCACTCGGCGGTGGCGATTCGCACCATGTGTCGTGCCGTCGTCGACGCGACCACCGACGCCACCTGGCTGGAGGACGACAGCGCACGCGACGTGCTGCTCGGCCTCGCACAGACCTTCCGCGAGCTGGCTGCGTCCATCGGCGCGTTCGGCCAGGTGGTGAGGAACGAGGCCGACCCCGCGAAGCAGACGAGCTCCGCGGAGGTTCAGGGCTTGCGTGAGACGCTCGACGGACTGCATGAGGCGCGCGCCCGGCTGGACGAGCTGCTTGCGGGCAGTACGTCACCCGAGCTCGTGGAGCTGAACGCGGCGGTGCTGTCGACGGTGAAGCGGCTTCGCCGCGAGCTCGACCTCGACGAACGGATCCGCCGCCAGTTCCGGCTGCTGCCCACGCCGCGACCGCGACTGCGGCAGTCGCGGGGCGGAGACGGCGACCCGCCACCTACCCGCCAGGAGCTCTCACCGGACACCGAGACCCAGGTGCTGCCGGTACAGGAGCAGCGCGGCCGGCGCAGCCGTCGCCACTGAGCGCCACTGACGGACGCTGAGTCCGGACATGCGAACGGCGGGGGCACGGTGCCGTGCCCCCGCCGCCCCCCACATCACCGGGTGAGCAGGAACGCGTCCAGCGTCACCCTGGTGCCTCCGGATGCGTGGCGCTTGGTGCCAAGCACCCGGAGCTGCACGACCGACGCCTGCTGTGACGACAGGCCGTGCAGGGTCGCGACCGTCTGACGGCGCTCGGGACGCGCCGAGTAGAGGTCGACGGTGCGCACGTGGCGACCGTTGACCCGGACCGCGAACTGTCCACGCCGGGGACCCGTCGGAGCGACGATGTCCACCGAGTCGGCGGTCGTCCGGATCGTCGCGGTCGACCCACGGGTCGCGGAGGACCGGACCCCGTGACCCGAGGCCCCCTCCGCCGTGCGTCGCACCCAGCGCCCGTCGTAACGGACCTGGCCGGCCCCCTCCTGCACCAGCGAGGGGCTCACCGTGATGCCTGACCAGTCGCTGACGTTGCCAGCGGCGTCAGTCCCGCGCACCCGGAACCGGTAGCGGGCACCGCTGACCAGCCGGTGCTCGACGTGCGTGGCGTCCGCACCCGACAGCGCCAGCGGGACGAACGCGCCCCAGTTGCCGCTGACCTGCGCCTCGAACGTGGAGGAGCCGTGCCCTGACCAGGACAGCGCCCCGGTCAGCGAGCCGTTGGCCACGTCGGTGACGACATGCGGCGTGGGCACGACCGGTGCGGTGGTGTCCACCTGCACCGTCACAGGCGCCGACGCGACGGTCTGCCCGTCGTAGACGGCGGTCACCGTGTGCACGCCCTCGGTCAGGTTCAGCGGCGCGGAGAAGGTCCCCGCCACGGCGGTGACGGTCTGGACCGGGGTGCCGTCGACCAGCACCTGCACCGCCTGGCCGGTGGCAGCCGCGCCCGACACGGTGACCGTGTTGAGGTTGGTCAGGGTGTCGAATGCGGAGATACCGGTGTTGCTGGCGGCCAGTAGCGCCGGCGCGGTGGGCGCGGCGACGCCGCCGCCCGGACGCTGCAGCGTCACCACGATCGGCGGCTGGGCGCCGTTGGTGACCTGCAGGGTGGCCGTGTCACCTGGCTTGGCGGTGGTCACGCCGACGGTGACGGTGCAGGACGCCGCCGGGGCGACCGCAGCGGTGCAGCCGTTGTTGATGATCGCAAACCCGTTGCCGACCAGGGTCACCGCCGGGATGGCCGACGGCGCATTGCCGACGTTGGTCAGCGTTACCGCCGTCCCTTGCTGGCCGGGGTTGACCTTGACCGTGGTCGACGCCGCGCTCAGCTGGCCGGTGACGGCCGGCCCGGTCAGCAGCTTGCCCGAGACCGCGAACTGGTCGGTCTCGCCGGCGACACCGGGTCCGGAGATCACGAACTTGTTGCTGATGGGCCCGCCGGTGACCGTGTCCGTGACGTTGGGGTCGCCGAGGTAGCCCTTGGGTGCATTCGTCTGGCGCAGGAACGGGCCGATGTTGCTCTGGTTGACCCGGTCGAAGTTGCACGGGGTCTCCAGGCAGCCGATGTCCTCGGTGTAGTTGATCTCGCCGCCGCCCTTGCCGTCGTCCTCGGCGACGAAGTCGCGCTCCAGATACGGCGTGACCACGTGATAGGTCTGGCCGAGCTGAAGGTCGCTGACACGGATCCTGATCCGGCCGAAGGCGATCTGGTCACCCGGAGCCGCGTCCCCGTTCACGAAGGCTGCCTCCTCGCCCAGTACCAGTCGCGCCCGGACGGCGTTGCCGGTCTCGGTGTTGGTGAGGTTGTCGATGCTCGCGTCGGCGTTCCACCAGAACAGCTCGCCCGGGTAGTTCGTCGCGAACTTCATCGGCAGCGCCGGGTTGTAGGTCCCCTCCGGGGTGGTCGGCAGGACGCACATCGGGTCCTTCGGGTCGTCGCAGAGCGCGACCCTCTGGCCGGTCTCGTCCTGGTACCACTGCGGGAAGCCGTTCACCCGGTCGATCGGGCCGGTGATGCGGGCGTCCTTGCCGGTGCCGTCGGAGACCCGGCCCTTCAGCAGAATGCGCTGCCCGCCCACGGCGCCCACGGAGTCCTTGCCGTTCGACGGGACGTTCAGCTGGGCCTTCACCGGCCCGGCGACAGCCGCCGGCGTGTAGGAGACGTCCACCGTGCAGGTCGCACCCGGCAACAGCGAGGCGCTCGAGCACTTGTCGTTGGACAGCGTGAACTGGGTGCTGTTGGCACCGGTGACGTCGAGGGCGCCGAGCAGCAGCGGGGTCGTCCCGCCGCCGGCGTTGGTCAGCGTGACGGTCTGGGTGGCAGCCGGCATGGTGGCGCCGAGCATGACCTTGCCGAAGTCGAGGAGGTTCTGCGTCGAGTCCAGGCCGAGCATCGGCTGGGTCGGGTTCCACAGCCTGCCCTGCACGTTGAACTGGTTCGTCTCGAGCCTGACGTTGCCCGGGCCACTCGGGTCCGGTCCCACCACGCGGAAGAAGTTGTTGCCCGACGGCGCGCCGACGACCTCGTGCGCAACGCCCGGGTCACCGACGTACCCCGTCGGCGCCGCGGGACCCACGGAGGGGTCCCAGCGCAGGTAGGAGGTCACCGAGCTCTTGTACGGCTTGGTGAAGTCACACGGCACGTCGAGGCAGCCGATGTCCCGCGTCACGAAGACCCGCCCGCCGTCGTCAGCGGTGTAGGTGCGCGTGCCGGCGTCGTACGGGTCGGTGACGGTGTAGTTCGCCCCAGGCACCATGCCGGTCAGCCGCACCCGCACTCGGGCGAACGCGATCTGCTCGCCGGCGCGTGCGGCCGAGTCCGGCCCGCCGAAGGTGGCCTCCTGCGCGGCGATGAAGCGCGCGCGAACCCCGCCCTGGCGAATGTCTGCGTCGGCGTTGTACCAGAAGGCCTCGGGGTCCTCCGCGAGGTTGCTCTGCGCCGGGTCCTCGTCCGTCCAGGGACGGGCGCTCGGGTTCCGCGGAGCGGCCAGGCACATGCCCGCCGTGGTGTCGGGGCGGTCGAGGCACAGCTCGAACTTCTCCCCGGTGCCGTCGGCGTACCAGAACGGGTAGCCGGTGTTCGGGTCGATCGGTCCAGCGGCCGGCCCGGCGACAACCGGAACGGCTGCCTGCGCGGTTGACGTCGGCAGAACAGCGACGACGGTGGTCAGTGCCGTGGCCAGCACGGCGGTGAGTGAAGCGGCGACGGTCGTCCCCCGACGACGGCGCGCGCGTGCAAAGGCATGCATCGGTCAGCCCCCCAGCTGCGGTGTGCCTGAATGTGGTGGGAGCAGCGGGGTCCGGGCTGCGGCTTGCGTCGGGCCGGTGTGCGCCGCGCCGAGGTGGCGGACACCGGCCCTGGTGTGTGGTCCGCTGCTTGCGTGCACGCAACGGCCCTCGAGGATGACGTTAGGGAGTTTGGGTGATGAATGTGTGCCATATCACCCGATTGACGCTAAGTCGCTACGTTGCGTCATGTGCCGAACGCAACGGCTTGGGGTGAGCTATCGGCAACGGCCCAGTCGCCAGGTGCCCGGCCTGCCCGAGGGCGAGTACGTCGCCCGGTGCCCCGTTGGCGAGACGTGGTAGCAGGCGAACCTGACGTGGTTGTTGACCCGGGCGCGGAACTGCACCCGCTCACCGTGGACCTGGGCACGCGCCTCCGGGTGGCTGGAGTAGGCCCTGGCCATGCCGGCGGCGTTGCGAACGCGCCGGGTCATGGTCTGGGTGTCCAAGGACGCGCCGATGTCGGCGCCGCGCTTCATCTCCCGGAACACCGCACGGGCAGACTCGTGGATGCGCACCCGGCGCGGGACGAGCCGCTGGCATGACCCGAAGGTGACCGTGCCGGAGTCGCTCGCGCTCAACGGAAGGCTGGCGCACACGCTCCTGTTGTTGGCGTGGAAGGCCACACGTCCGTCGTCGTCGAGCCGGTCGCGGTTGCCGTCGACGACCCCGGAGACCTCGACGCCCTGGGGCGCGATCAGCTGGGAGACCCAGCGCAGGGACGACGGGGCGAGAGTCTCCCGCAGCGCGCTGTTGCGGTCGCCGTACTCGAACGACTCGCTGGCGGCCTCCAGCAGCAGGTTGGCCGAGTCCTGCAGCGGCGTCATCGACGCCCGCCGGTCCGCGGCGGTGCAGGGACCGCTGTCAAGGCCGCTGCGGCTGTGGGGACGGCGCACGGTGACGCAGACCTGGTCGCTGATCGCGGTCACCGTGAACCGGGGGCCGTGCAGCGGGCCGATGTGGACGTACTCGTCGAGGGCCGCGTCACGCATCTCGTTGAGCATCCGCCGGCGCACCTGTGCGGCATTCGCATGGGGGCCGACGGGGGTGCCCATGGCCACCAGCCGAGCGAGGTTCAGCGGCAGGCGCAGGCGTAACGGCCCGGCCTGGGACCGCGCGAGAACACCGTCGCCACCGGCGGACCCGTCGGCGCCGAGGCCGCCGGAGCCGTCGAGGCCGTCGAGGCCGAGGAGCTCCAGGCCGCGGGTGTGCGGGACGTCGGGGTCGGCGACGGCGTTGGCCGAGCCGGCGGGGACCGCGACGGTCGCGGCTGCGACCGCGGCAGCAAACAGGCAGGTGACAAGGGACAGAGGGGTGCGCATGGAGGTGCCTTCCACCGAGGAGCCGGCACCACGCCGGCCCGGGACACGACAGCCGCCGCGACGGTGTGACGACCGCGCCGGCTGAGCGCATTCTCGGGGCTCGGGCCGCGGCCGCGCAGCGAAATCGGGCAATCGGCCCGATTCATGTACAAGCAAGGCAAGGCCCTCGTACGCTCTGACAGCCATCAGTTCTCGGGAACGGCTCAACGCACGGGCGCGCGCGCCTGGCGTCCTTCGGCCTCGCGGTTGCTGGCAACGGTCGACCACGGGCTGAGGGGCAGGCGACACGTATGCGTACAGCGTTGGCAGGGCTGGTCGCTGCCGCTGTTCTTGTCGGCGCGACGTCGGCGGCCGTGGCCGCGCCCGCCCCGGCAGCGCCGCACGGGGCCGACGTCGCGGCCACACAGGTGGCCGGCGACGAGGCTGCGGATGGAGATGAACCAGCACCGATGACTCCCGTCGCAGACGACGCGCTGACAGCCGCGCTCGACCGGGGCGACATCACGGCCGCTCGCTATGCGCTCGAGCGTGCGCGAACGCTGTTCACGCCCCAGCGCGTCGAGCGCCGCTACGGCGCGGTCGCGGAGCCCGACCCCCACGACGCGACCATGGTCCTGCGAGACCTGGCGCTGCGTTCCGACGCGCTCGCGCCCGATGCCCGTGCCCAGGCGGAGCGGCTGCTGGCACGCCCCACGGACGGGCGGGCCGACCCGTCCGGCAGCGGGTACACCACGACGAAGATCTCGACCTTCTGCACCACCCACCTGTGCCTGCACTGGGCCCGGGCCACCAGGGACGCGCCGGACCTCAGGGACGCGGACGGAGACACCGTCCCGGACTGGGTGGAGACGACGGCGGCGGTGTTCGAGCACGTCTGGCGCGTCGAGGTGGACGACTACGGCTACCGAGCGCCGAGGTCAGACCAGCTGTCACGCCACAACGGCGGTGACGCACGTCTGGACGTCTACCTGGCCGACCTCGGCGCACACCGCGAGTACGGCTACTGCACGAGTGACGACCCGGCCATCCGCTTCCGGCGTGCCCTGTCCGCCTACTGCGTCGTCGACGACGACTTCAGCCGCACGCAGTTCCGCGCAGCGCCGATCGACAGCCTTCGCGTGACCGCCGCGCACGAGTTCTTCCACGCCATCCAGTTCGGCTACGACACGTTCGAGGACGAGTGGCTGATGGAGGGCACGGCCGCCTGGATGGAGGACGAGGTCTACGACTCCATCAACGACAACTTCCAGTACCTGTGGGGCAGCGCTCTCACCAGTCCGCAGCTGCCGCTGGACCGCGGCGTCTACGCCCCCTGGATCTTCTTCCGGTTCATGAGCGAGCACCTCGGGAGGGCCGGCAGACCGGCACCGGAGGTGATCCGCGAGGTCTGGCGCCGCGCGGACGCCGCTCGCGGCGCGCCCAACGACTACTCACTGCAGGCCATCTCCCGGGTCGCGGCCGCGCATGGCACGCCGTTCCGAACGCTGTTCGCCGACTTCGGGTGGACGGCCATGTTCCCGGCCGATGCGTACGAGGAGGGCAGGCACTACCCGAGGGCGCCGGTATCGCGCAGCCTCACCCTGACCGCCTCCTCGCCGACTACCGGCGAACAGGTGCGGACCGTGCACCACCTGGCCAACCAGGACATCGCCATCCGGCCCGGCCAGAGCCTGCCCGCGCGGCGCCGGCTGAGAGTCTCCTTCGACCTGCCCGACCGCGTCAGCGGTGCCGAGGCGACGGTCACCGTGGTGCACCGGAACGGCCGCGTGCACGCCACGGCCGTGCGGCTGGGGGCTCGCGGGGCCGGCGCGATCACGGTGTCCTTCGCCCGGGTGAAGGTCAGTCGCGTTCTCATCACCTTGACGAACGCCAGCACCCGCATGCGCTGCCACCGGGGCACCAGACTCTCCTGCGGGGGCACACCGGTCGACGACTACCGGCGGTACGCGTTCAGCGCCCGCGCCATCCGCTAGCCCGACGACAACTGGGGGAACCTTATGAGGCTTCTGGTCACAGCCGCTGCGCTCAGCTTCTCGTTCGTGCTGCCGCCTGCCCCGGCGCACGCACAGACCGCCGGCGTCACCGACGCCGCCGGTGACGTGTGGAACGCCGACAAGCGAACAGCGGTCTGGTGGAACCCCGACATCTCCGGCGTGCGGGTTGCGTACACCCGCAGCCGCGTGGTCGCGACCGTGGGCTTCCACCGGCTCAGGCCACAGGCGTACGACGTCCTCGAGGTGCGGATCAGCACCGACGCGGACCGCGCGGTCGAGTACAGGTTCGCCGACCAGCGCGCATCCGGTGACAGCGGTGTCTTCGGCGGGCCCTCCAGCGGACGCCGGGTGTGCGACGCCCACGTCGGGTTCGACCCCGCACGTGACGTCGTACGCATCAGCGCTGCGCGCACTTGCTTCGGCAACCCGCGCCGGGTGAGCGCGCAGGCGCTCTTCTCCGAACAGGTCTGGGACAACCGGATGACCGACGTCACGCGATGGACCGCTCCGGTCCGTCGAGGCTGAGCACACCGGCGCGGCATACCCGTCGCCCGCGAACCATCGAGGAACCGGAGGACTGCTCACCAAGCCGGGCATAGGCGACAAATTCTCCTATTCATTTTGTAGTATGTTCACGCTGCCTGGCTAGCTTGGTCGACGCGTCGCCACCTTGGGCCCACCGTGGCAACCGACGCCACGTGGTCGGGCCCGGCCTCCGCACCGCGCGTCGTCGCCTCCCCTCGCCGGGCCTCAGGTCGGCTGCAGAGCGACGTGATCCACTGCGACCGACAGCGCCAGTCCTCTCTCAATTTTCGTCATTTGGACGATTTAATTTTTGCCTTTGCCGGCGGGCAAAACGGCTGGCTGTGAACGACGCGTCAAACACGCAGGACCTCCGTGCAAAATCCAAGTATTCGCCGTTGACGGAGCCGTTCCGCTCTCCATCCTGATCAACATGACCAAGCCACTCCAGCCCGCGGCCGACCTCGACCTCGAGGAGATCGGCCATATAGCGACGACCAAGCTGCCCCAGGTGACGATCACCTTCTGGGTGATGAAGATCGCCGCGACGACGCTCGGCGAGACCGGCGGCGACATGTTCGCCCAGACGCTGCAGATCGGCTACTTCCTGTCAACTGTTGCGCTTTTCGCTGTTTTCCTCGTGAGCCTTCTCGTCCAGCTGAGGTCAAAGAGATACAACCCGTTCTTCTACTGGACGGTCATCCTCACGACCAGCATGGCCGGCACCACGATCTCCGACTTCATGAACCGGGACGCCTCGGCGGCCTTCCTCCCCGACGGACTGACCCAGCTCGGGTGGGGGCCCCAGGGCCTCGGTCTCGGCTATCCGGTCGGCGCCGCCATCCTGATCAGCATCCTGCTCGGCGTGTTCGCCGTATGGCGTGCCACCGGCCACCCGTTCTCGATCCGCCAGATTCACTCGTTCAAGGGCGAGGCGCTGTTCTGGAGCGCGATTCTGGTCTCCAACACCCTCGGCACCTCCCTCGGTGACTACCTCTCCGACAGCTCGGGTCTCGGGTACGCCGGAGGTGCGCTCCTGATCGCGGGCACGCTCGCCGTCGTCGGAGCGTTGAAGTTCGTCCCGGCCGTGTCCAACGTGGCGCTGTTCTGGTTCGCGTTCGTACTCACCCGTCCTCTAGGGGCGACCGTCGGGGACTTCTTCACCAAGCCCACGGACAAGGGCGGGCTCGACCTCGGTACCTACGGCGCCTCGGCGGTACTGCTCGCGGTCCTGCTCGGCGGGATGGCGTGGATGGCGACGAAGGAGCGCAACGCCACGAGGCAGGCGGTGGAGATGCAGCCTGCCATGTGAGCAAGCCCCGGCAAGCCCCCCGGGCAGGGGTCTGCGACCAGTCAGACCCCTGCTCGGGGCTCCAATTTGCGCCTCAAGGTCTTTTCATCCGGTCTCTGCGCTTATAGGGTCCTGTGCCCGAGTGCGCGATCACATGGTCGCCGTGCTCGCGCACAGTCTCGGGATCGGACGCCTTGAATGAGGATCAGCGGCAGGCACTCACCGGCGCGGTTGGCCGCGCGGTGGTCGCGTCGTCTGGGAGTGGTCGCAGTCGTCGGCGCGGCAGGTGTCGCGGCTTCGCCTCCGCAGTCGTTCGCACCGACGGCCTCGGTCACGGCGTCGCAGGAGCAGCAAGGCAACGAGACCGCCCCCGCCGCCGCCCAGGAGCCGGCCGATGCGATCGTGCAGGCGAGCAGCACGACGGCGCTCGCCGGTCCGTCCGTCGTCGACGACGTCCCGGCCCCCGCGCTGCGGGCGTACCGCTTCGCCGCTGCCGTCCTGGCCCGTACCGACGCCTCGTGTGGGCTCGACTGGTCGCTGCTGGCCGCCATCGGTGACGTCGAGTCAGACCACGGCCGCTACGGCGGCTCGGTCCTGCACACCGACGGCACGTCGACACCGCGCATCCTGGGGCCGCGGCTGGACGGCACAGGCGACGTCACGGCGATAGCCGACACCGACAACGGCAACCTCGACGCCGACACGCGGTGGGACCGCGCCGTCGGGCCCATGCAGTTCATCCCCTCCACCTGGGCAGTGGTGGGCAGCGACGCCGACGGCGACGGGGTGCGCGACCCGTACGACATCGACGACGCGGCCCTGTCCGCGGCGGCCTACCTGTGCGCCGGCCCCGACGACCTCAGCACGGTCCAGGGCCAGCGAGCGGCCGTCTACCGGTACAACCCGTCGCGCGCCTACGTCCGGCTGGTCCTTCGGCTCGCCGCTGCGTACGCGGAGCAGAACGCCGGGCTGAGCCTCCCCACAGCCGGTCCGGAAGAGACCGCCGTGCGCGTTCCGACACTCACCGCGACGATCGGGCGCCCCGCCCATCCCGCGACGCCACCGCGTGCGAACCCCTCGGCCACGGCGCCGGCACTGTTCCCCGCATCCCCGGTCACGCACCGGGGCCCCCACACGTCTGCGGCGCACGCGCAGCACGCCGGCTCTGGCGGCACTGCGCCCCACGCGCCCACGGGCACCGCGACCGGCGGCACACCCAACACGGGCTCCACCGGCGGAACAACCAGCGGCGGGAGCACGTCCTCCGGCGGAACGAGCTCCGGCGGGACGACAGCCCCCGCGGACCCCGCTCCCAGCCCCGCGCCCAGCGCCGGTTCGGGTGACACGTCCGGCGGTGGCGCAGCCGGCGGGAGCACCTCAGGTGGCAGCACGCCCCCAGACAGCGGTTCCACCAGCGACCCAACACCGCCGCCACCACCTCCGCCGGTGTCCGGCACACTGCAGCGAGCCGACGACGGAACCTGGTCGGTGGGCGGCACCACGGTCGACTTCGGTGACGACGCCTATCTCGGCAACACGGCGCTGAATGACTTCGACGGCGCCGATGGCGTCGAGTCCAACCTCGGCGAGCTCGAGACGCTGGTCGGGCAGGACGTGACCGTGGTGCTGCAGGACGGCAGCCAGGTCGTGATGAAGCTGAACGACCTGGCCTACCGCTGACCGCTTGCGAGCCCCTCAGCCGCACACTCCACGGCGGCAGGACCGGTGGTCCGCGTTGCGCGTTTTGCAACGGCGTGACGCATGGACCGAACCCTTTGGCTCACAAGGGTGGGCCGCTCGACGTGGGGTCGAGACCGCCGGCTCGCCAACACTCCTTCGTGGGGAAGGTGGGGACCATGTCGACCATGCCGGTGTTACGCCGCGAACGCGGCCCGCGCAGATCTGGGAACGCGATGGTGGTGCAGATCCAGCACCTGTCCAAGGGCAGGCTGGCGCAGCACGTCGATCGGGTGACCGCACTGGAGAACCTGGTGATGGCGGCTATTCGGCCGTTCACGCTTCCGGCGCTCAGGATCGCTCTGGGGATGCTGTTCGTCTGGTTCGGTGCGCTCAAGGTGGCCGGGGCGTCTCCGGTGGCCGCGATCGTCAGCGGGACGCTGCCGTGGGCGGATCCCGGCGCCACCGTCGTCGTACTCGGTGGGGTCGAGCTCGTGCTCGGCCTGGCGCTGGTGTTCGGCGTGGCCGGCCGCTTGGTGTTCCCGGTGCTCGTGGCACACCTCACCGGTACGTTCCTGACCTTCGTCATGCTTCCGGATCTCATGTTCCGCGACGGCAACCCGCTGCTGCTGACCGAGTCGGGCGAGTTCGTCGTGAAGAACCTGGTGCTGATCGGCGCCACGCTCGTGCTGATGGTGCACACCCGCGCAGAGGCACGTCCATCGGCGGCGCAGCAGACCAGCAGTCCATGACGGGACGGGCGCGGGGTCTTCGGTAAGGGGCCGGCCGGTGGGGCGCGTGTAGACCCGCTGGAGGGGCAGAGGGGTGGTGTGTATGCGCTGTCGCCTGACAAGCTCCGGGGCTCGTAAGGGGCTCGCGGCTCAGGACGGGTTCGAGACTCCCAACCGATGCTCGGGGTTGTCGTAGTCGAAGCGTTCTCCGCAGTCCCACTCCGGTCGCAGGTTGCCGTACGGCGGGATGCCGCCCGATCGCTGCAGCATGGCGGCGGTGTGCATCAGGTTCCACGTCATGAACGTGGTGTTGCGGTTGGTGAAGTCGTTTTCGGGTCCGCCGCTGCCCTCGTCCAGGTACGACGGGCCCGGCCCGGCCGCGCCGATCCAGCCGGCGTCGGCCTGCGGCGGAATCGTGTAGCCGATGTGCTGCAGGCTGTAGAGGATGTTCATCGCGCAGTGCTTGATGCCGTCCTCGTTGCCGGTGACCAGCGCACCGCCGACGCGGCCGTAGTATGCGGACTGGCCGTGGGCGTTCAGGTCGGCCGAGTTCGCGTACAACCGCTCGATGACCCGCTTGGTCACGCTCGAGTTGTCCCCCAGCCAGATCGGCCCGCAGATCACCAGGATGTTGCCGGCCATGACCCGCTCGTGGATCTGCGGCCACTCGTCGCTGGCCCAGCCGTGCTCGGTCATATCCGGGTAGACCCCGGTGGCGATGTCGTGGTCGACCGCACGTAGCACCTCCACCTCGACGCCGTGCTTGCGCATGATGCCGACGCTGCGGTCGATCAGCCCCTGGGTATGGCTGCGTTCCGGGCTGCGCTTGAGCGTGCAGTTGACGTACATCGCGCGCAGGCCGGAGTAGTCATAGTCACCCATGCTCCACACGGTGCTCCGGGTCGACGTCGCCGACAAGGTCTGCTCGAGTGGCAGTGCGCGGCGCCGAGTGCAGAGTCGATGTTCTGCCAAACTTGGGGCATGGCCCCCCGTCTGACGCAGAAGGAACGTGATGTCGAGGCTGTCATGGCCGCCTCGCGTGCTCTCGTTGCCATCGTTGCGCGTTCGTTCGAGGAATCCGAGGTGCCCATCACGCTGCAGCAGTGGCGCGTTCTGGTCATCGTCAGCAGCTTCGGACCCGTCTCTGCGGGGGGTCTGGCGCGGTGGATGGAGGTGCATCCGTCCAAGGCGACGCGGATGTGTGACGGGCTCGCGAAGGCCCGGCTGATCAGTCGCCGCCAGGATCCCGACGACCGACGTCGTACGCGCTTGTCGCTCACCAGCAGAGGACAGAAGCTGGTCGATGAGCTGCATGGGTACAGACGAGAGGCAATCGCGGCGATCCTTGACCAGCTTCCGGCGGCGAGCAGGCATCGGCTGGGCACAGCGATGCAGGAGTTCGCCGACGTGGCGGGCGACAGTCCGGAGCAGTTCGTCGCGGGCACGACCCACAGACTCTGACCCCCGCAGGTTCGCTCAAGCGCTCACGTGATGGCCATGGTGTGGGTTGGGGGGCGTACTTCCCATCGCACCGGACCCCACGGCTGTTCCGACGACGCTGAGGGCGACCACTCCGGCGATCGCGAGCCGAGCCGGATGCTGCGCTGTACCTGGCCCACGCATCTCACGGGACCGAAGGGCCACCAGCGCCACCACCAGCACGACGGCCTCCAGCGTCGCAGCCGCTGTCTCGGTGAGACCGATCTGCGCGGCGACGCCGGCGTCGGGTCCGAAGGGCAGACCTACGGTGTGCGCGAACAGCCACACCAGCAGCGGCACGGCCGAAATAGTCGCGGCTGCCAGGTACTGCACGCGGCGAAGCCGTAGGAGGAACAGCAGAGCCGCGTCCAACTCGATGATGGTGAGCAACAGCAGCGCGATGCCCGCGGCCGGCCATTGAGCCAGCCGCCCACCGATGGAGGCGGCGTGGATCGCCGCGGCACCGAGCAGCCCTGTGACCAGGAACAGCTGGGTGCTGTTGAACCGGCGGACACGACCTGGGTGGTGCCGCGTCGACACGATGTCGAGCCGCCCGCCGCGCAAGGTGACCACCAAGGTGAGCAGGACGAGGTTGGAGACCAGCATCACGACGCTGCCGAGGCCGAGGGCCTGTACCTGCAGCACGAGACCATCGTGCTGGCGGTCCGCGATGCACTGGGCACCGCAGGACAGCTCGTGCGAGGCCATGTTGAGCACGTGGAGGCTCTGCAGCCGGTAGTCGTAGACCGCGCTAACGGCCTGCACGACGCTTGCGGCTAGCGTCACCGCGAGCGTCACCAGGAGCAGCGTGGTCGCGACGGGACCCGTCCGGTACGGGCCGGCCCCGAACCAGCGCCGAGCCAGGGTGAGTGCGGCGAGGACGGCGAACACGTACAGCGGCACCAGCAGCGTGGACTCTTGCAGCCAGGTTGCGAACGGACTCTCCGTGCGTTCGATCGAGCCGACTGCGCCGCGGATGACGATCAGCCAGAAGCCGCTGCCGAAGGCCGCCACCACCGCCAGCGGCAGCACGGTCGACCACGGTACGCGCTGCGGGGATCCCCCCGCGCCGCCGGCGTGGGCAGTACCGGCGACGCGGGGGCTAGGGGCCATGGTTGTCATGGCTGTCACTCCGTTCGGACCTGATGTGACTTCGGGTGAGACCGGAAGACCGGTCGGGACACGGGCCTAGGGCGTGATCGACCAGCCGAACATCATGGCGTGGTCCTCGTGCATCAGGTTGTGGCAGTGCGCCACGTAGGGTCCGACGAAGGTGCGGAACCCGCGGTAGACGATCACCGACTCGCTGGGGTCGAGGGCGACCAGGTCCTCACGCGAATGGTCGTCGGGGTGCGATGCCTCGGCGTGCTGGGACACATCCTTGCCGTTGCGCATCAGCGTGTGGTGCTCCTCCATGTGCAGGTGGAAGGGATGGACCCAGCCACCGCCGCCGTTTCGGATCTCCCACACCGCGAAGCTGCCGCGAGGCTGCAGCGCCTGGGGCGTATGTCCGCTGGGGTTCTTCAGGCTGTGTATCTCGTGCGCGGGGTCGAACTGCTCACCGTTGATCAGCCACTCGATCTCCCCGCCGGCGCTGCCGCGCTCGACCTCGAAGATCTTCCGGTCGTCGAGCATGCTGCGCCAGTTCTTCGGGATCGGCGGCAGCGCCCGCATCAGCCCCTTGGGGATCTCGCTGTTGTCCGGCACGCGGTCCTCGATGATGATCTTCATCATCGGGATCTGGTACGCAGGGTCGGGCGAGAACCGCGTCGAGTTGTCCCACATCCGGCCTGTGGTCATCTTCATGACATTGGTCAGGTAGATGACGTCGCCAGGGGTCGTCGGCGAGCCGTCCATGTACTGGGTGAAGTCCACGATGAACTCGCGCCGCTTGGCCGGCCACAGTTCGAAGGAGTCCCGCTCGATCA
>CBFGZI010000038.1:0-30030 GCA_965653225.1 uncultured Propionibacteriales bacterium
ACTTCTTCGTCGTGCCGGTCGACGCCTTCGCGGAGCTTCGCGCGGTGGTCGACTGGCTGGCCGCCGACTGCTTAGACGTACGGCGTTTCTCGCGCCGGGCGGCCTGCAGCAGGTCGTCCATCGCCGCCGGGAGCTCGTCCGCGAGCTCCCACACCGCGTCGTAGGGCAACAGCTCGCGACAGCCGAGCAGCCCGGCGTTGAGCCGGCCGTTGTTGCTCATCACGGTGAGGTTGAGCCCCGAACCGTGGAAGACCGGACCGAGTGGATAGAGCCCGACGATGCGCGCGCCCAGGAAGTACAGCGGCATCGGCGGGCCCGGCACGTTGGAGACCACCAGGTTGTGCACGACCGGGTGACGCTCGGCGAGCCGGAGGTTGGAGTAGACCCGGACGGCGAGACCGAACGTGCGCGGGGCGGCGAAATGCGCCCAGTCCTGCAGCATGTCGGCGTCGATCGCGTTGGAGTGCTCTTTCGCGTGCTCGTTCTCGGTGGTGATAGCCCGCAGCCGTTGCACCGGGTCGGCGACGTCGGTGGCGAGCTTGGTGAACATGCCGGTGACCTTGTTGCTGCCGCGGTTATGCGAGCTGCGCTCGTGCACCGACACGGGGACCATCGCCACCAGCGGCGACGCCGGCAGCTCGTCACGCTTCTCCAGGTAGCGCCGCAGGGCACCGGAGCAGACGGCGAGCACGACGTCGTTGACGGTGCCACCGAGGGTGTTCTTGACCTCCTTGACCTCGTCGAGGTCGAAGTCGGTGAACGCCACCGAGCGGTGCCCGGTGATGGTGCCGTTGAACGAGGTGCGCGGCGCGGTGAACGGCGCCGGCATGGCCCGGCCCTCCCGTGCGCGCTTGACCCAGCCCGGGACGACCTCGCCGGCCATCGGCGCGAGCAGCCGGGCCAGGCCGAAGGGCCGCTTGGCCACGTTGAGGACCGCGCGACCCACCAGCTCGAGGTCGCTCGGCGCACCCAGCTGGCGCTTGTCGGAGGGCTCGCCGACCGGCGGTGCGTCGGGCTCGAGGCTGCACAGATGCGCGAGCATGTTGGCCCCGCTGACACCGTCGACGGTGGAGTGGTGCATCTTCAGCATCACCGCGATGTGGCCGTTCGCGAGGCCCTCGATCACCCACATCTCCCACAGCGGGCGGCTACGGTCGAGCGGCTGCCCGGCGATGTGCCCGCACACCTCGGCCAGCTCGCGGTCACCGCCGGGCGAGGGGCAGCCGATCCGGTGCACGTGGTGGTCGATGTCGAAGTCGGGGTCGTCGACCCACACCGGATGGTCCAGGTGCAGCGGCACATTGTGCAGCCTGCGACGGAACTCGGGCACCTCCTTGGTGCGCTCCTTGATCCCGCTCAGCATGGCGTCGAAGGAGTAGCCGTTCTTCATCGTCGAGGGGTCGACCACGATCAGCCCGCACACGTGCAGGAGCTGGGTGGACGTCTCGAGGTAGAGGAAGCTGGCGTCGAGGCCGCTGAGCCGGATCATTCCCGTATGGTACCTGCGACTGAAACAAGTTCTACCAACGCCGGGTAAGATGCAGAGGTGCTCGACCACTATCTGCGCCGTCGCCTGCTGGGCGCCGTGCTGACGGCCAACGCGCTGCGTCCGGTGCGCAGCGCATACCACGGACTCCCCGCGATGTTCGCGGGCTGGATGACGGCCGAGCTGGCGCCGCACCTCCTCACGCTGACGGTCGCCGACACCGCCGGTGAGCTGGTGCGACGGCGGGAGACCCCGCGACGGCGAGCCGCCGGACTGGCTCTGGCGGCCGGCACCGCGGCCGGGCTGGGCGTGATCATCAAGCAGTCGCAGGACGCGCGTGGGGTGATCGAGGACGCACTGTGCGAGACGCTCGGCAAGGAGTACGCGGACGCGCTCGACCACAAGCCCACCGACACCGACCTCGCGACGCCCTGGCGTGAGCTGCTCTGGCCCTTCCGGATGCGCGCCGACGACGTCGAGCGCACCAAGGACATCTCGTACGGCCCCGCAGGCACCCGCAACCTGCTCGACGTCTACCGGCACCGCGACCACCCGCAGGGCGCACCGGTTCTGCTGCAGGTGCACGGCGGCGGCTGGGTCATCGGCGACAAGGACACCCAGGGCATCCCGCTGATGCAGCACATGGCCTCGCGGGGCTGGGTGTGCGTCGCGATGAACTACCGGCTCAGCCCGCGCTCGCGCTTTCCCGACCACCTTGTCGACGTCAAGCGCGCGCTGGCCTGGGTGCGCGACCATGCCGCCGAGCTGGGTGCCGACTCTTCGTTCGTAGCAGTGACCGGCGGCTCGGCCGGAGGGCACCTCGCGTCGATGATGGCGCTGACACAGAACGAGCCCGAGTACCAACCGGGCTTCGAGCATGTCGACACCTCGGTCCAGGCGGCCGTGCCGTTCTACGGCGTCTACGACTTCGCCGCGCAGAGCGGCACCCGGTCTGCCAGGCAGCGCCGTGACGGCTTCCTCAACCGCTACGTGATGCCCACGGACGCGCGCGTCGCGATCGAGGACTACATCAAGGCGAGCCCGCTGCAGCTGGTCGACGAGCGCACTCCGCCGTTCTTCGTCATCCACGGCACGCACGACACGCTGGTGCCGGTGGTGGAGGCCCGTGAGTTCGTGCAGCGCCTGCACGACATCTCCAAGCAGCCGGTCGCTTACGCCGAGCTGCCGGGCACGCAGCACGCGTTCGACATCTTCCCCTCGATCCGCAGCGCCCACGTCGTCCGCGGCGTCCAGCGGTTCCTGGGCTGGTGCGTGGCCGAGCACCGTGCGGGCAGGCTCTGAACCGACATCCTCGCGTCTTGCCTGACGGTGTCCGACGGCGCGCGGGGTGGTCGTCTGGGCCGTTACCCCTCGTTTGTCGGCCGACTGTCGCTTGGCGGCACGTTTCAGACGGGCAGTGAGGAGGCAGTGGGGACCGTTTTGCTGTCAGTGCGGGCCGTCCGGGGCTCGGGCCGGACCACAAGCCATGTAACCGGGGGTTATGGTCCCTTTCCTCGGCGCATGAACCGGGGGGAGGGACCACTCGCCGAGGGAAGGCCCTCCGCGCCGGTCGTCGCGGCCGGCGCCTGCGCTCAGCCGGCGACCAGACCGCGCCCGGTGACCAGCGGGAGGTCGAGTGCGGTGAGCAGGCCGGGCTTCGCACCCACCACCGCCGGAACGGCGTTGACGAGCCGCATCGCGGTCGCCTTGAGCCCGGCGGTGTTGTGGTCGCCGTCGCTGCCGAGCAGCTCGAGGTCCAGGGTGTAGTTCGGTTCGCCGGCGACCTTGACCCGATAGCAGCCTGCGCCGGTGGGCTGTGGCCAGTCCGGGCCGAGGTCGGGCCGCAGCCGGGTGACGTGCTCGAGTGCGACGACGGGCCGACCGCCACGCGTGCCGACGACCTCGAAGCGGAGCGCGGCGGCGGTGCCCTTCGCGACCGTGCCGGCGGCGACCGTGAACGTCTCCGGCGCCGGCAGCCGTTCGAACCGCTCGGTCAGCTCGGCGTCGAGCTCGACGTCCAGTCCGGCGGCGATCTGCCGCACGACGCTCCCCCACGCCATGCCGAGGATGCCCGGCTGCAGCAGCATCGGGACATCGTCGACCGGCTTGCCGAAGCCCATGATGTCGAACAGCACCTTGGCGTTGTCGTACGTGGCGTAGTCGAGGATCTCGAAGCAGCGAACCTCGTCGATGCGCTCGCTGACGCCGGTCAGCACCAGCGGCAGCACGTCGTTGGCGAAGCCCGGGTCGACACCGTTGACCCACAGCGACGCGCCGCCCTCGGCGGCCGCCTGGCGAACGGGGTCGGTCATCTCGGCGGGCACGACGCCGTCGGGGTACTGCAGGAAGACGGGACCGCTCGCAACCACGTTGATGCCCGCACGGAGCAGCCGCTGCAGGTCGTGCAGGGCGTCGTCGAGCCGGTCGTCGGCCATCGCGGTGTTGACCACGCAGTCGGGACGCAGGGCGATGACCTCGTCCGCGTCGCGGGTCGCGGCGACACCGAGGGAACGGCCGAGCCCGGCCAGCTCACCGGCGTCGCGTCCGACCTTGTCGGGGTTGGAGACCCAGACACCGACCAGCTCGAGGTCGGGCCGCGCGTCGATGCCGGCGATGGTGTGCCGACCGACGTTGCCGGTGCTCCACTGCACCACCCGGTACACACCCGGGTGCACGGTCACGACTCCTTACCGGTCAGGTCGGGAAGGCCGAGGTCGAGGGTCGGCTGTTCGAGGCCGCCGTCGACCTCGAGTAGCTTCCCGGTCAGGTAGCCACCGGCCCGCGACGCGAGGTACAACGCCGCGGCCGCGACGTCCTCCGGGTCGCCGATGCGCTGCAGCGGGGTGGCCCGTTCCATGCTCGTACGCGTCGCCTCGTCGGCGGCGACGAACTCCAGCGCGGAGGTCATCACCGAGCCGACCGAGATCGCGTTGACCCGGATGAGCGGGGCCAGGTCGCGGGCGGCCAGCCGTGTGTAGTGGGCGAGGGCGGCCTTGGCCGTGCCGTACGCGAGGTAGCCGCGTCCGGACACGCGGCCCACGACCGACGAGATGTTCACGACCGCACCGCCGCGTGCGGGTCCGCCGCCGTCGAGCATCACCGGCGTCGCCGCCCGCACCAGCGCGTGCGCGGTGCTCACGTTGAAGTGGAAGGCGTCCTCGAGGTAGCCGACGTCGGTGTCGAGCAGCGCGTTGGGAATCGTGCCGCCGACGTTGTTGACCACGATGTCGAGGCGCCCGAGCTGTTGGCGCGCGGTGTCGACGAGACCGGCCACGGCGTCAACGTCGCTCAGGTCCGCCGGCACGACCACCGCCCGGCGACCGGCGGCCTCCACCTGCGCGGCCACCTTCTCCAGGTCGGCCTCGGTCCGGGCCGCGACCACCACGTCGGCGCCGGCCTCGGCGAGCGCCACAGCCGTGGCAGCGCCGATGCCGCGCCCGGCCCCGGTCACGACGGCGACCTGGCCGGTGACGCTGAACCTGTCGAGGATCATGTCTGCTCCCTCGAGCGATCAGGATGAGGGCAGAACTGTAACAGGTTCTAGTACAGTCAGGCGCCGTGCTCGGTCAGCACGTCGTCGACGACGTACTCGGCGATCGCCAGCGAGGAGGTCGCCGCCGGTGAGGGAGCGTTTCGGACGCTGGTGACATTCCCTCGCCTTGTGATCCGGAAGTCGTCGACCAGCGAGCCGTCGGCGCCGAGTGCCTGCGCGCGGACGCCGCTGGGCCCGGCGACCACGTCAGCGGCGGTCAGCTCGGGCAGGTAGCGCCGCGCCGCGGCCAGGAACCTCCGCCGGCTGAGCGATCCCAGCATCTCCTCGGCACCGGTCCGCCAGTGCACGCGCGCGAACCTGCGGAAGCCGGGCCAGGCGACCGTGTCGCGTAGGTCGCGCGCGGACACGCGCCGCCACCCGTAGCCCTCGCGGGCCAGCGCCAGCACGGCGTTCGGCCCGATCATCACGTCACCGTCCACCCGCCGCGTCAGGTGCACGCCGAGGAACGGGTAGCGCGGGTCGGGCACGGGATAGACCAGACCGCGTACAAGGTGCCGGCGGTCGGGCCGCAGCAGGTGGAACTCGCCACGGAAGGGGACGATGCGCGGGTCGGCCTCGTCACCCGCCAGCGTGGCGACGCGGTCGGCATGCAGCCCCGCACACACCACGACCACGTCGTAGGCCTGCTCCTCGCCCTGTGCGCTGCGTACGACGGTCTGGTGCCCCTGCTCGCGCAGGCCGGTCACCTCGAAGGACGTGCGCACGGCGCCGCCCGCGTCGGTCAGGTCACGTGCCAGCGAACGGGTCACCGCCGCGAAGTCGGCGATCGCGGTGTGCGGCGAGTGCAGCCCCGATCTGCCGCGGACATGAGGCTCGATTCGCCGCATCTCGGTCGTATCCACCATCCGCACGCCGGGAACGTCGTTGGCCACCGCGCGACGCATGATGTCGGCCAACCTCGACTCCTCGGCCTCGTCGAGCGCGACGAGCACCTTCCCGCACTCGTCGTACGGCAGACCGCGCTGCTCGCAGTAGTCCCGGAGCAGCCCCACACCCCGCCGGCACAGCCGGGCCTTCAACGATCCGGGGGTGTAGTAGAGGCCTGCGTGCACGACGCCGCTGTTGTGCCCGGACTGGTGGCGGGCCAGGGCCGGCTCCTTCTCCAACAGGGTCACCCGGGCATCGGGCCGAACGTGCAGCAGCCGGCGTGCGACGGCGGCTCCCACGATGCCGCCACCGACAACCGCGAAGCTGTGGGGCATGACTCTCCCTTCGTTGGGCGCTAAGGTCCCTCTGTGCGATCGGTGACCGACACCCCGACGCTGCTGGACTGGACAGGCAACCTCTGGTCCGGCTTCCAGCTGACCCTGGCGGCCACTGTGCTCGGTGCCCTGCTGATGTTCGTCATCTCGGTCATCCTCGGCCTGATGGTCCGGTCCAAGCGGCTGGCCATACGCGGCCCGGCCCGCATCGTGGTCGAGTTCTTCCGCGGCACCTCCCTGCTGATCCAGCTCTGGTGGATGTTCTTCGCGCTGCCGCTGCTGGGGATCGCGATCGACCCATTCGCCATCGGCGTCATCGCGTTCGGCATGAACTACGGAGCCTACGGCGCCGAGGTCGTGCGCGGGTCGCTCAACGCCGTGCCACGCGCGCAGTGGGAGGGAGCGATCGCGCTGAACCTCTCGCCGGCCCAGCGGATGCGGCGGGTGATCTGGCCGCAGGCGGTGCCGCTGATGATCCCCGCGTTCAACAACCTGTTCATCCAGCTGCTGAAGAGCACCCCGCTGCTGTTCACGATCACGCTGACCGACTTCACCTACTACGGCGAGCAGTACCGGCTGGCCACGCAGGACACCTCGATCTACCTGGTCATGCTGGCCGTCTACTTCGTGCTCACGTACATCTTCACGTTCTTCTTCACCGTCGGCGAGGTGCAGGCCAACAAGCGCCTCGGGCGGCACGCCGGCTTCGCCAGCATCTTCAAGTCGCTGCGGGTGACCCGCGAGCCGGACGAGGGGGTGCGGACGCTGTGATCGCACAGGCGGTGATCTGGGACTGGAACTACGCGCTCGACACGGTTCCCGGGCTGCTCAAGGCCTTCTTCACGGCGACCCTGGTCCTCACCATCCTCGGCTCGCTGCTGGCGGCGTCGCTCGGTCTGGTGTTCGCGCTGATCCGGTGGACCAAGATCCCGGTCCTGTCGCAGGCGACGTGGGCGTTCATCGAGTTCATCCGCAGCACGCCGCTGCTCATCCAGCTGTTCTTCGTGTTCTACGCGCTGCCCGGCTTTGGCATCACGCTGTCACCCATGCAGGCGGCCACCGTGACGTTCGGTATCCACTACGCGTGCTACTACGCCGAGGTCTACCGCGCCGGCATCACGGCGGTACCCGCCGGCCAGTGGGAGGCCGCGACGTCGATCCACCTGACGCCCTCCCGCACCTGGCGGGCGGTCGTCCTGCCACAGGCGATCCGCAACGTGCTGCCGTCGCTGGGCAACTACGTGATCGCCATGTTCAAGGAGACGCCGTTCGCCGCCCTGATCACCGTGATCGAGCTGGTAGGGCGTGCGCGGCAGTTCGGCGCGTTCACCGGCGAGTACCTCGAGCCGCTCACCGTCGCCGCCGCGATCTTCCTGGCCGCCAGCTACACCACCGCCCTACTGCTGCGGCGTCTGGAACGACGCCTGGAGGCGTCACCGGCCTGACCGGGATCCGGCCAGGCCGCGTGACGGACGAGCGCCTCAGCCCGCGGTGGCGCACAGCTCCTTGGTCGTCGCGTCGCGCGCGGCGGCGCCGGAGAAGCCCCACTTGGCCAGGGTCTTGTCGAACTCCGACGTCTGCTTGAACTGCTCGAGCAGCTTGTTGTACTTGGCGAGGAAGTCCGCGTCGGACTTGCGGAACGCCTCGCCCGAGCCGGTCTTCGGGAACGCCTCGATCGTCGGGGTGATCTCGAAGTCGTTCTTCTGCGCCTTCAGCGACTGCAGGGTGAGTGTCGGCAGCAGCACCGCGTCGACCCGGCCGTCCGCGAGACCCTGCATGGCGTCGGGGGCGAGCGGGTAGGTCGGCAGCTTGCTCTCCGGGATTCCGAGCGACAGGGAGGTCTTGAGCTCGAAGCCACCGGCCAGGACCCCGACCTTGACGTCCTTGGTCTTCAGGTCGTTCATCGTCACGATCCCCTTCGGGTTGCCCTTCGGCACCGCGAACGACTCGGTCGAGACGATCACCGGCGAGCTGTAGATGACGTCGGCACAGCGCGACTTGTTCATGAACAGTCCCGCCGCCACCATGTCCCACCGGTCGGCGTCGAGCCCGGGGATCATCGCGTCGTAGCCGGCCGTGATCGGCTGGACCTGGTCCTCGCTGACACCCATCTTCTTCAGCACCGCCTTGGCCACGTCGGGCTCGGCGCCGGTGACCGTTCCGTTGGGCAGCAGCTTGGTGTACGGAGGCTCGTTGCCGATCACCATGCGGATCGGCTGGCCGTCCTTGACCTTCTGCATGAGGCTGCCGGCGGCGGAGTTCGGGTTGCCGGCTTCGGTGGTGCTGCACGCGCTCAGCAACGAACCCCCTCCGACGGCGGCTAGACCGAGCGCCGAGTAGCGCAGCAGGTCGCGACGGGAGAACTGGCTTGCGTGGGGGTCTGACACTAGAACACTCCGATCGTGGTTAGCACGGGTCTGACCATAGCGTCGCCCTGCGTGGAACTGTCCATAACGGGAGCGTGTCGATTTCGCATCATCCTCCCCAGGAGCGCTCAGCAGGCAAGATTGTGACTGTGCGCGTGCACGTGGACACAGACCTCGGCGGCGATCCCGACGACGTGTGCGCGCTGGCGATGCTCTTGGGCTGGCCCGGCGTCGAGGTGGTCGGCGTTACCACCTGCGCCGACCGCAGGGGCATTCGGGCGGCGTACGTCGAGCACTGCCTCGGGTTGTTGGGACGTCTCGACATCCCGGTCGCGGTGGGCGCATCCGGCTCGCTGAGCCATCGCGATGTCGCCGACCCCGTCGTCGACGCTCCTTGCTGGCCTCCCGACGTCGCACCGCGGCAGTCGTCGCCGACGGACGCGACCGATCTGCTGTCGTCGAGCCTCGACGCCGGCGCGGTGGTGGTCGCGATCGGTCCGTACACGAACCTCGCCGTGCTAGAGCGGCGGCGACCCGGCGTTCTCGCACACTCGCGCGTGGTGGTGATGGGCGGATGGCTCGACCCGCCCGTCGCGGGCCTGCCGGCGTGGGGGCCGGCTCGCGACTACAACGTGCAGTGGGACGTGCGCGCTGCGCGAGAGCTGTTCGGCGCGGCCGGGGACCTGACGCTGTCCACCCTTCCAGTGAGCCTGAAGGTGCCGCTGCGGCGACGCGACCTCGCGACCGTGCGAGAGATGGGGTCCATGGGCGAGCTGCTCGCGCGCCAGAGCGAGGCGCACGCGCACGACAGCGGGAAGGCCGCACTCGGACCCGCGCACGACGGCCTACCCGACGACCTCCTCAACTTCCACTACGACCCGCTCGCGTGCGCGGTCGCGGTCGGCTGGCCCGGTGCGGTCGTGGAGGACCGGCGCCTACTCGTGGCGATGGACGGCGAGGTGCTGCGGATGGTCGACGACGACGAGCACGGCAGACCCGTGCACGTGGTCGTGGATGCCGACGGTGACGCGTTCGCCGACGTCTGGCTGGCCGCCGTCAAGCGCGCGTGCGCGCGTGGGCGGCGTTAGCGTCGGGCGGTCAGGCCCGGGGCGCTGGCCAGGTGGACGATCCGCGGCGGGCCAGCGCCACGCGCAGCTGGCGTCCGGCGAGGTTGTGCAGCCGGTAGATCATGCCCCAGCTGGGGTACTGGTCCCTGCGCACGTGCTCGAGCAGCACGTGGGCGTAGTCCTCGAGCTCGTCGGGGTCGAGCAGCTGCTCGAGCTTGTCCAGCATGTCGGTGGACGGGTACGGGTCCGACCTCACCCGCTCCAACAGCACATCTACGAGCTCGTCTCGCAGGTACGACGTCTGGCGCGCCATCGTTCCCTCCTCAGCGGTGCCACACCGGCTTGGTGTGACCACTACCCCGTCGGCCACGGTTCATGCCCGCCGTTTTCACCCGGAAGGCCGGGGTACGTCAGCGCCGTCGCTGATCAATCCGAAAAGGGGACCCATGTCGACCGACGCCATCGTGCTGCTCAAGCAGGACCACAAGGACATCCGCAAGGTGTTCCGCGACTTCCAGAAGGCCGGTCCGAACGCGACGGCCACGAAGGGCAGGCTCGTCGGCAAGATGCTCGAGCTGTTGACCGTTCACACGTACGTCGAGAACGAGCTGGTCTACCCGGCGGCCCGCGAACGGGTCCCTGACATCGAGCAGCACGTGCTGGAGTCGTACGAGGAGCACCACGTCGCCGATGTCCTCGGCATGGAGCTCAAGATGATGAAGCCCGACGACGAGCGGTTCGACGCGAAGACCACGGTGCTCATCGAGAACGTGACCCACCACATCGAGGAAGAAGAGTCGGAGTGGTTCCCGCGGATGCGCGAGGCGATGGGCCGCAAGGAGCTGCAGAAGCTCGGTGAGCAGGTCATCGAGCTCAAGAAGAAGGCGCCGCGCAGCCCGGCGCAGCCGTCGGCGCTGAAGAAGGCCGTCGACGCGGTCCTGGACTGAGCGAGGTCACCGCCCCTCGGCGTCGATGCTCAGGCCGACCCTCTCGGCGAGCGCAAGCGCGTCGAACGGGGCGTGCACCTTCGCGTCGTTGTCGAAGTACACGAACACGTCGCGGCCCCCGCGCATCCGCCGGGCCGGCGGCGCCACGGTGCGCTCGCCGGTCGGTGACTCACCCGCGGCCCACCGCCGGATCTTGGCCGCCCACTCGTCCAGCGCGGCCTCCGTGTAGCCGCTGACGTACAGCTCGTCGGCTCCGTGCAGCCGCACGTACACGAAGTCGGCGGTCACGTCCTCCAGGTCCGGCCACAGCCCCGCGGTGTCGGCGACCACCAGCGCGATGTCGTGCGCGCGCAGCAGATCCACGAACTCGCGGGTGCAGTAGCTGGCATGGCGCACCTCGAGCGCGTGCCGCAGCGGCCGGTCCGCATCCGCCTCGGTCAGGGCCCGGCCCTCGAGCCGCTGGTCGTGGCCGCGGGCGAGCCGGGCGGCCTCGTACGTCGTGCGCGGCAGCTGGTCGAAGAACGACGCGAGCCGGTCGGGGTCGAACCGCAGCACCGGCGGCAGCTGCCACAACACCGGTCCGAGCTTCGGGCCGAGCGCGAGCACGCCGGAGGCGAAGAAGTTGGCCAGCGGCGCCTCGACGCCCGCGAGCTTCTTCATGTGCGTGATGAACCTGCCGCCCTTGACCGCGAACACGAAGCCGTCAGGCGTCTGGTCGCGCCAGGACTCGTAGCTGGACGGGCGCTGCAGGGAGTAGAAGGAGCCGTTGATCTCCACCGACCGCATGCGCTCGCCGACGTACTCCAGCTCGCGGCGGTGGGCGAGGCCCTTCGGGTAGAACCGGCCGCGCCAGGCGGGGTACGTCCACCCCGAGATGCCGATCCTGACCTCCGCCACGCCGCCAGCGTATGGCCGTCCCCGGGCTACTCGGTCAGCAGCGTCGCGAACAGGTCGACGTACTGCGCCAGGTGCCGGTCACCGAGGAACTGGTCCTGCACGCGTGCCCGCGCAGCGGCGCCGAGCGCGTCGGCGAGCCGCCGGTCGTCCAGCGCCCGCGCGACCGCGTCCGCGAACTCGGTCAGGTCACGCGGGTCGCCGACGAGCAGCCCGTCGCGACCGTCGACGATCTGGTCCTGGATGCCGCCGACGGCCGACGCGACCACGGGCCTGCCCTTCCACATCGCCTCGGTCACGGTCAGACCGAACCCCTCGACCAGGCTCTTCTGCGTGACCACGGCCGCGTACTGCTGTACCGCGTTGACGATGTGCGCGTTCTCGTCGGCGTCGTCCATGGGAAGTGTGACCAGGTCCACCCGGCGCCGAACGCGGTCGGGCAGCGCGTGCCACAGTTCGCGGCACTCCGCCAGCACCTCGGCACCCTCGGGGTCGTCGGAGACGCCGGACACCTCCGGCCCGACCAGCATCAGGTGCGCGTCCGCGGGCATGCGGTCGACGGCCTCGGCGAACCCGCGCATCACCCCCGCCATGTCCTTCAACCGGTCCCAGCGGCTCACCTGCACCACGACCCGGGCGTCCGGAGGGACCGGCCCACCTTCGGCGAACAGCGTGTCGTGGCGGCGAAGCACCCCGGTCGTGCCGTCGCGGCGCACGAACGTCGTGCCCTTCCCCTTGTAGGGCACGTCCAGCAGCCCGGCCTGCTCCAGCACGGCCAGCGCCTCCGCCGGGGCCAGCATCTGGTTCTTGACGCTGAAGGGGTCGATGGAGGGCGGGATCACCCACAGCCGCTCCGGCGGCACCCACGCCGGCGCGTAAACCTTGCGCGAGAAGATGAACCCGTCCGACTCCTCGATGAACTCGCGCAGGAAGCCCCACCCACGCTCGGTCTCGTCGTTGGGCGTGTCGCGGCCGATGTGGCAGCGCCACACAACGTGCACGCCGAGACGGCGGAGAGGGTCGACGAGGCCGGCGGTCTGCGGGTCGTGCAACAGCACGATGTCCCCGGCGCGCACCGGCGGGTGCATGTGGTCGAGGTTGGTCTGCAGCACGTCGATGTAGTGGACGCGCTCGGCCGCGCCGAGCGGACCGCCGTCACCGGGGTCGCCGTGCAGCACGTTGTGCAGACGTTTGGTGACTGCGAAGAACTGCGCGTCGCCGTCGAGGACCAGCCACCTGGTGTCCACGCCGGCGCCGCGGCCGTACGCCAGCAGGGTCTGCAGCATCTCGGCGACTCCGCCGCCCTGTGCGGTCGCGTTGATGTTCCAGACGACCCGGTCGGACAACATCGGGCGCGCGGCCTCGGCGACGTCACGAAGACGCAAAGCCCGGTCGGGGGTCAGCAGGGCGGTCAGGCGGTCCAACGGGACCGGCTGCACCTCGACCTGCCGCATGTGCCTTCACCCCGGCGTGGGCTCCCCTACTTGCAGCATAGGCCTGGAGGACGAAACGGTCGGATCGACGTATCTGCACCATGTCCCTTATAGTCGGCGACCGATGCCCGAGCCCGACACGCGCGTGCACTACCGGCGAATGGCTACGGACGACCTGCCTTTTGTCGTGGACCAGCACCTGCACCACTTCCCCGACGGCTTCTTCGCGCGCCTTGGCCCGAACTTCCTTGCTGAGTACTACCGAGCGTTCCTGACCGGGTCTTCGGTCTCCGCGACGGTCGCCGAGATCGACGGGGAGCCGGTCGGCTACCTCGTGGGCGTCGCCGACCCGACCGCGCACCGCGAGCACGTCGTCCAAGAGCACGGGCGGTCGCTGGTGATGCGGGCGCTCGCGGCGATGCTGGTGCGCCCGGCCCTCGCGCTGCTCTTCCTGCGCACCCGAACGGGGCTGTACGCGCGCAAGCTCCTGCGACGAGGGATGAAGCCGGTGGAGGCGGCGGACCCAGCGCGGCACGTCCCGACCGCCGTGCTCACGCACGTGGCGATCACGCCCGACGAGCAGTCGAACGGCATCGGGTCGGAGCTGATCCGCCGGTTCGACGACGAGGTCGCCGACGAGGGCTGCGAGCAGCTCACCCTCGTGACGGCCTCCGGAGCCGATGGTGCCGGCCCGTACTATGAGGCCCGCGGGTGGACCCCGTGCGGCGAGCGTTGTACGCCGGACGGCCTGTGGTTGACCACCTACCAGCGGCCGGTCGGCCAGGAAACTGACACCTACCCGCCGAGGAGTGAAGAGACAGCGTGAGATCCGTTGCGACCCGTCGCGGACCAGCGCTGCTTCTCGTCGGTGTCCTCACCTTGGCCGGATGCGGCTCCTCCCAGGACCAGGCCGGCGGGAGCGGAGACAGCGGACAGCCGTCCGCGACACCGAGCCATCGGCCCCCCAAGCGGCCGGGGCACAAGCCGAAGGGGAAGCGAGCCTCCGCGCAGCCGACCACCGCCGACGACCCGGCGACGCTCGAGCGCGACTCCGAGCCGCTCGCGACCACGATCACCGCCGCCAACGCGGTGATCAAGCGCATCCCCGACCAGCAGTGGCAGCGCATCGTCCACGTGGGTGCCTGGCGCCCGGGCTGCCCTGCCGGCCGCTCCGAGCTGCGGCGGGTCAACATCAACTACGTCAACTTCAGCGGTGAGGTACGACGCGGCACTCTCGTGGTCAACCGCGACGTGGCCAGCAGCGTCGCGCGGGTGTTCACGAAGCTGTTCGAGGCACGCTTCCCCATCCGGAAGATGAACCCCGTCGAGAAGTACGGCGGCGACGTCAACGTGAGCCTGGCCGCCGACAACACCTCTGCGTACAACTGCCGCCAGCTGAACCAGATCAACGCGCCCGTGCACGCATCACCGCACGCGAACGGGCGCGCGATCGACATCAACCCCCGGGAGAACCCGTGGACCGACCTGCGGTGTGACTGCTGGCTGCCCAGCCCGCGCAACCGCGAACGGGTCCCGGGGCCGGGCACGATCGTGCGCAACGGCATGGTGTGGCGGCTGTTCCACCGCGAGGGATGGGTCTGGCAGGACATCGACGTGCCCGACTACATGCACTTCGACACCGGCTACCCGTCGCGGCACTACCGCGGCCCCGCGGCGAACAAGCAGATGCTGCAGCGGCAGGAGCGCAAGCAGCACAACCACTGACCACCCACTTCGGGTGAGTCAGTCGTTCTGGGGGAACCCGAGGTTGATGCCGCCGTGGCTCGGGTCGAGCCAGCGGGTGGTGACGACCTTGCCGCGGGTGTAGAAGTGCACACCCTCGGTGCCGTGGGCGTGGGTGTCGCCGAACAGCGAGGACTTCCAGCCGCCGAAGGAGAAGTAGGCCATCGGCACCGGGATCGGCACGTTGATGCCGACCATGCCGACCTCCACCTCGTTCTGGAACCGCCGGGCCGCGCCACCGTCGTTGGTGAAGATCGCGGTGCCGTTGCCGTACGGGTTGGCGTTCACCAGGTCCAGCGCCTGGTCGTAGGTGTCGGTGCGCAGCACCGACAGCACGGGCCCGAAGATCTCGTCGGTGTAGATCGACATCTGCGGCCGCACGTGGTCGAACACGGTCGGGCCGACGAAGAAGCCCTCACCGGTGCTGTCGGGCTCGACCTTGCGGCCGTCGACGACCAGGTCGGCCCCGTCGGACTGGCCGGCGTCGATGTAGCCCAGGACCCGCTGGCGCGCCTGCGCGGTGACCAGCGGGCCCATGTCGCAGCCGCGGCGGCCGTCGCCGGTGCGCAGCTTGAGCGCCCGGTCCTTGATCTTCTCCACCAGCTCGTCGCCGGCCGGGCCGACGGCCACGACCGCCGAGATCGCCATGCAGCGTTCACCCGCGGAGCCGAAGCCGGCGTTGACGGCCTGGTCGGCGGCCAGGTCGAGGTCGGCGTCGGGCAGCACCACCATGTGGTTCTTCGCCCCACCCAAAGCCTGCACCCGCTTGCCGTGCGAGGTGCCGGTCTCGTATACGTAGCGCGCGATCGGGGTCGACCCGACGAACGAGACCGCCTTGATGTCGGGGTGGGTCAGCAGCGCGTCGACGGCCTCCTTGTCGCCGTTGACCACGTTGAAGACGCCGTCGGGAAGACCGGCCTCCTGCCATAGCCGCGCCATCCACAGTGCCGCGCTAGGGTCCTTCTCGCTGGGCTTGAGCACCACGGTGTTGCCGGTCGCGATCGCGATCGGGAAGAACCACATCGGCACCATCGCGGGGAAGTTGAACGGGCTGATCACCGCGACCGGGCCGAGCGGCTGGCGGATCGAGTGCACGTCGACGCCGGTGGAGGCGTTCTCGGTGGCCGAGCCCTTCAGCAGGTGCGCGATGCCGCAGGCGAACTCGACCACCTCCTGCCCACGCGTCACCTCACCCAACGCGTCGGAGAGCACCTTGCCGTGCTCGGCGGTGATGATCTCGGCCAGCTCCTGCTTGCGTTCGTTCAGCAGCTCACGGAACGCGAACAGCACCTGGGTGCGCGCGGTCAGCGAGGTGTCGCGCCAGCGGGGGAAGGCGTCCTTGGCCGACGCGACCGCGGCGGTGGTCTCCTCGGCCGACGCCAGCGCCACTCGGGCGGCAACCTGCCCGGTGGCCGGGTCGGTGACGTCGTCGAAGCGTCCGCTGCTGCCCTCGCTGAGCTTGCCTGCGTACCAGTGGTTGATGGTGGTGACCATGGCCCTTTCCTCCTGGTGTCCGTCAACGAGACTATGACGCCGTGGAGCCGGTGGTACTCGACGGTGGCATGTCCAACGCGCTGGAGGCCCGCGGCCACGACCTTTCCGACGCTCTGTGGTCCGCGCGGCTGCTGCGCGACGCTCCCGGAGAGGTCGCCGCCGTCCATCGCGCGTACTACCTCGCAGGCGCGGATGTGGCGACGACGGCGAGCTACCAGGCCAGCGAGGAGGGCTTCGTCCGGAACGGCGTCGGCCGGGCCGAGGCCCGCCGGCTCGTCGCCGACAGTGTCGCGATCGCACGCGGTGTACGCGACTCGCTCGCGGGCGACGGCCGCGCCCGCCTGGTCGCGGCCTCCGTCGGTCCGTACGGTGCGATGCTCGCCGACGGCTCGGAGTACCGCGGTCGCTACGGCGTCAGCGCTAGCGTGCTGCGCGACTTCCACGGGCCTCGCCTGGATATCCTGGGCGACGCCGGCCCGGACCTGCTCGCGGTCGAGACCATCCCGGACGTGGACGAGGCTGCGGTGCTGGTGGACCTGCTCGATGATGTCGGGCTGCCGGCGTGGCTGTCGTACTCCGTGAGCGGGCCGCGCACGCGGGCGGGACAACCGCTTGCCGAGGCGTTCGAGGTCGCGGTGGCCGCGCGTTCGGTGGTCGGCGTCGGGGTCAACTGCTGCGCGCCGGCGGACGTGCTGCCGGCACTGAGAACGGCCGCGCGGGTGACCGGGCTCCCGCTGGTGGCCTATCCCAACAGCGGCGAGACCTGGGACGGCGTCGCACGCAGGTGGACGGGTGCGATGGGTTTCGACGTGGCGCTGGCGGGCGACTGGGTGGCGGCAGGAGCGAGGTACGTGGGCGGGTGCTGCCGCGTCGGGCCCGACGACATCGCGCGGCTGGCGGGACTGTTGCGGAGACGATGAGACTCCGGATTTCTCTTCACACATAGCGACGGCCAAGGACTCGACTGCCCTCGAAGGAGGTGGCACGCAGAAGACATCCACGCGCGCAAGAGAGTCCCTGGCCGAACGCTAGGAATGAGAGTTGTCAGTCGTCTTCACGGGCCTTCTGGTTCCACTGAGGAACGCCGCGGGCTGGTCACGGTGGCGTCCTCCTTTCCCCGAAGGATATGGGACGAAAATCACCTTAAGACCCGCCGAGGCGAAGGCGTCAAGACCCCACGCGTGGATCCAGCATGGATCCGGCGTGGATCCCGCGTCGGACCCGCAGCTCAGCGCAGGTAGCTGATCAGGGCGCCACGCGAGTCCGCCCGGCGGAGCCGGGCGAGCGCCCTGGCCTCGATCTGGCGTACCCGCTCGCGGCTGATGCCCAGCTGCGAGGCGAGCTCCTCGAGCGTGCGGGACTGCCCGTCCGCCAGCCCGAACCGCAGCGTGAGGATCTCGCGCTCGCGCGGGTCCAGCGAGGCCAGCGCTGCGTCCACGTCGTTGCGCATGAGCGCGGCGAGCACTCCGCCCATTGCTTCCTGAGCCCCGTGGTCCGGGAGCATGTCGCCCAGGACGTCGTCGCCGTCGCCGGTCGGCGAGTGCAGCGACACCGGGGCGTTGGCCCAGCTCAGCAGGTCGCGTACGCGCTCGACGGTGACGTCCAGGACGTCGGCGAGCTCGAGCATCGTGGGCATGCGCCCCGACTCGTGGAACATCTCACGCTGAGTACGGACCGCGCGCTGCACCTCGACGGCGACCTGGGCCGGCACGCGGATGGTGCGGCCCTGCTCCGACAGCGCGTGCGTGATGGCCTGCCGGATCCACCAGGTGGCGTAGGTGGAGAAGCGGAACCCGCGCTTGTAGTCGAAGCCCTCGACAGCCCGCATCAGCCCGAGGTTGCCCTCCTGGACCAGGTCGAGCAGGGACATGCCGGTGCCGACGTACTTCTTGGCGCTGGCCACCACCAGCCGCAGGTTGGACTGGATCAGCCGCTGCCGAGCGGCCTCGCCCATCGCGACCAGCGTCACCAGGTCATCGCGGTCGACGGGGTCGGCGCCGGACTGCAGAACGTCGGCGGCCAGCACCCCGGCCTCGACCGTACGGGACAGGTCGATCTCCTCCTGCGGCGTGAGCAGGGCGATCCGCCCGATCTCGCGCAGGTAGCTCTGCGTCGGGTCCCCGGCCTCCGAGGCGGCGGGTATGAACCGCTCGGTCGCGACGGCCGCCATCAGCGGTCTCCCTCGGCGACGTCGGCGCAAACCGAAAGCCAGCGCGTAGCGTGCATGTGTCCCACAACCTCCGTGTCGTTGGCCGGGCCATTTCCCACAGGGCTCGCGTCACGCCACGTCGCGTGCCGAGGTCCTGGGCCCGAACACCGCTCCCCCAAGCGGTACCCACAAGGTACGGTCCGGTGACCCGCGTCACTGACGTTCGCTGATTCCTTTACCAGCAAAGGCCATCAGTTCTCGTAAAAGTGACACTTCGGTCGCTGTCGGTGATGGAGCAGTAGCCCGATCGGGCTACATCGAGCGTTGGGAGCCCGCCGCGAGACTGCTCTAGCCGCGGACCGAAAGCCCGGTCAGCATCCGGCGGGTGAGGTCGGCGCACTCGGCCTTGGTCTGCTGCTTGCTCGCCTCGTCGGCGTCGGCGAGCTCTTGGCCGGCGGCGCCGAGCAGGTGGAAGCAGAACCTGGTGGCGCGGTCGATCGACCAGACCTCGATCAGCCCGTCGTCGACCAGAGCGCGCACGAACCCCTCGATCAGGCCGTACGCGTGCTCCTCCTCGCACTCCTTCCAGCGCGCCCAGCCGAGCGCCACCGGTCCCTCCTGCCAGACCAGCCGTCCGTAGACGGGGTCGCAGCACAGCTCGAGGAAGGCGTCGAGGCCGGCCATGGCCGCATCCCAGGGGTCGCGGACCCCCGCGGTGGCCGCGGTGACCCGGTGCTTGGCCTGGGTCTCCAACGCCTCGAGGACCGCCTCGAACAGCTGCTGTTTGTTGGCGAAGTGGTGGTAGACCGCGCCACGCGTCACCTGCGCGGCCGCGGCCACGTCCTCGAGCGCGGTGCGGCTGAACCCGCGCGCGAAGAACAGCGCCGTTGCCGCCTCCAGCAGCGCGTTGCGCGTGGCCTCGGAGTACTGCTCACGGCGGCTCTTGACAGCGGGCATACACAGAGTCTACAAACATACACCGTGTATGTTTCCGGCATTGAGTAGGTGAAATCCCATGTCGCAGGGAGCTGAGAGCACCGTGCCCGCTGCATCCACAGAGGACGACTTCGTGTTCGACCCGTTCGCCGAAGGCTTCACCGACGACCCGTACCCGCAGCTGCAGCAGCTGCGGGAGTCGGCGCCCGTGCACGACAACCCGATCGGCTTCTGGATCCTGTCGCGCCATGAGGACGTGTCCGCACTGCTGCGCTCGTCGGGGCAGTCCGTCGAGGACGCCAACGCCGGACCCGGGCCGCTGCGCGACCTGAACGAGGCGGTGTACGGCGACCGCGGCCGGCGGATGTACGGCCTGTCCATGCTCGACAAGGACCCGCCGGACCACACGCGGCTGCGCAAGCTGGTCTCGAAGGCGTTCACGCCGCGCTCGATCGCCGCGCTCGAGCCGCAGATCGTGGAGATCGTCGACGGCTACCTCGACCGGATGGCCGAGGAGGGCCGCGTGGACCTGGTGGGGTCGCTGGCGTTCCCGCTGCCGTTCGCGGTCATCACCAGGATGATGGGCATGCCCGACGTCGACCACGCCCGGCTGCGCGACCTCTCGGGCACCCTCGTGCGCTCCCTGGAGCCGGTGACCGACCCGGCGGTGATGGAGCAGATCATCGCCGCCGACGACGAGCTCGCCTCGATGGCGCGCGAGGCCATCGCCTGGAAGCGCGACCACCTCACCGACGACCTGCTCAGCCGGCTGATCCAGGCCGAGGACGACGGCGACGTGCTCAACGACGACGAGCTGGTCGCGCAGGTGCTGCTGCTCTACATCGCCGGGCACGAGACCACCGTCAACCTGATCGCCAACGGCGTGCTCGCGCTGCTGCGCCACCCCGACCAGCTCAAAGCCCTGCGCGACGACCCGGAGCTCGCCGGCAACGCGGTCGAGGAGATGCTGCGCTACGACAGCCCGGTCCAGATGAGCCGCCGGGTCACGCTGGAGCCCTACGAGGTGGGCGGCCACAAGATCCCGGCCGGCTCGTTCGTGCTCGCCAGTCTCGCCTCCGCCAACCGCGACGAGTCGTTCTGGGGCGACGACGCGAACGTGCTGCGCCTCGACCGTCCGAACGCCAACCGGCACGTGTCGTTCGGGGGCGGCGCGCATCACTGCCTGGGTGCCGCGCTTGCTCGTCTGGAGGGACGGGTGGCGGTCGGGCGCCTCGTGCAGCGCTTCCCCGAGCTCGCCCTCGACGGTGACGTGGAGTGGAACGGCCGGATCAACCTGCGCGGTCCGGCCCGGCTCCCGGTCCGGGTCGCCTGAGCCCGGCGGCGAGCCGGAAGAACACCCGCTGGCCCGGGCAGAGCTGGGCGCACCGGTCCACGTCGTCGTCGTGCACGTAAGCCGGCACCGGGTAGCCGCCGGTGACCGGATGGTCGGCGAGGAACAGCACCGGCTGGCCCGACGACGGAACCTGCAGCGCGCCTCGCGCCATCCCTTCGCTGGGCAGCTCGTCGTCGGTCGCGCGTTGCAGCACCGGTCCGTCCAGGCGGATGCCGACGCGGTTGCTCTCGCTGGTCACCTCGTAGCCCTCGTGCAGCAGCGCGTCCCATGCGTCGTCGGTCAGCCACGAGTCGCGCGGTCCGGGAACGACGCGCACGACCAGGTCACCGTTCTCCGGGTCGGCGACGGGGGCGACGTCGACGTCGGGGAACCTGGCGGGCGCGGCGCCCACCGGCAGCTCGTCACCCGCACTCAGCACCGGCGGTCCGAGCGCGGCCATGATGTCGGTGGAGCGCGACCCGAGAACCTCGGGTACGACGATGCCGCCGCGGACCGCGACGTAGGTGCGCAGCCCGGCCACCGGCGGGAGCAACCGCAGCGTCGACCCGGCCGGCAGGCCGAACACGGCGTTGTGCGGCACGTCCGGGCAGCGGGCCCCGGTCAGCGCCAGCACGACCTCGCGCTCCGCGCGAAGACGCAGCCCGCCGTAGGTCACCTCCAACGCGGCCGAGCCCGGCTCGTTGCCGACCAGCCGGTTGGCCAGACGGAACGACCTGCGGTCGCATGCGCCCGAACGGCCGATGCCCAGGCGCGCCAGCCCGATGCGGCCGTCGTCCTGCACGGTGGTGAGTGCGCCTGGTTCGACGACCGTCAGAGTCCCCACGCCGGTCACGTCGCGCGTCCGACGTCGACGAACCGCACACGCGTGCCCGGCATCAGCAGAGCCGGCGGGTCACGGTCGAGGTCGAACATGGCCAGGTCGGTGTGGCCGATCAGCTGCCAGCCGCCGGGCGACTCTCGCGGGTAGACACCGGCGAACTCGCCGGCCAGCGCGACGGCGCCGGGCGGCACCTTCGTGCGAGGAGTCGAGCGGCGCGGAACCGACCACTCGTGCGACGCGCCGACCATGTAGCCGAAGCCGGGCGCGAAACCGCAGAACGCGACGGTCCACTCCTCGGCGCCGTGCCGTTCGACCACTCCGCGCGTGCCCCAGCCGGTCAGCTCGCCGACCTCCGCGAGGTCCTCGCCGTCATAGACCACGGGGATCTCCAGCAGGTCTCCGGTGGACCGGTCCTCCGGCCTCGGGCTCACCTCGCGAACGGCTCGCTCGACGGCGGCCGGGTCGGTCACCGACGCGTCGAGGTGGAGCATCACGGTCTTCGCGGCCGGGACCAGGTCGAGCACGCCGTGTGGTGGCGAGTCGGCCAGGGCGGCGTAGAGCGCGAGCACGTCGTCGAGAGAGTCCAGCTCCAGCAGGAGCGCGGCGCTGCCGCAGGGCAGCGCCGTGAACCGTGGCGACGCCTGCCCTGTCACGGACCGGCGAACGCGGTCACGTCAACGCCGGCGTCGGCCAGAGTGTCGCGCACCCGGCGGGCGATCTCGACGGCACCCGCGGTGTCGCCGTGCACGCAGATCGACTCGGCCTGCACGTTCAGCTCGCGGCCCTCGACGTCGGTGATCGGCTTTCCCGAGGCGATCGCCACACAGCGCTCGGCGATGACGTCGACGTCCTCGAGGACCGAACCGGGCTGACGGCGGGACACCAGCGTGCCCTCCGGCGTGTAGGCGCGGTCGGCGAAGGCCTCCTGCACAACCTGTAGCCCGGCCTCCCTCGCCTGACGCAGCCACGCCGAGCCGGGCAGCCCGAGGACCGGCAGCTTCGGGTCGTACTGACGCACCGCGGACACCACCGCGGCCGCCTGCTCCTCATGGTGGACGATGGCGTTGTACAGCGCGCCGTGCGGCTTGAGGTAGCGCACGCGGTCGCCCGCGACCCGCGCGAAGCCGTCGAGCGCGGCCACCTGGTAGATGACGTCGTCGGTCAGAGCCTGCGGCTCGATGTCGATGAACCGGCGCCCGAACCCGGGCAGGTCGCGGTAGCCCACCTGGGCGCCGATCGCAACGCCGTGCTCCACCGAGGCATCGCAGACCCGGTGCATGATCGAGGCGTCGCTGGCGTGGTAGCCACAGGCGACGTTGGCGCTGGTGACGATCTCCAGCAGAGCATTGTCGTCACCTAGACGCCAATGGCCGAACCCTTCGCCGAGGTCGGAGTTGAGGTCGATAGTCGCCAACTCGGTGCTCCTTTCTCTATCGCGTCGGCGAGACCAGACTTGCCGGAGCTGGTCTCGCGGGTGCTGTCGTCCGACGGACGTTGGCTCATGCGTGTCCTCACGGTCACGGGATGTCGGATGGGTGGGGTTCGGCCGACACTATGGGAATGACGCGGCTTCGGCCATAGGCTCGCGGTACACGGAGCTCAGGAGGTGGCATGTCAGCCCACGACGTCGTACGTCCGGCCAGGGCGAGCATGACGCCGGTCGAGGCCAGGCGCGCGTTCCGCTCCGGTGAGGTGAGCCCCACCCCCGGTTGGTGCGACGGCTTCACGCAGGTCAACCTGGTCGTGCTGCCGCGCGACTGGGCGTGGGACATGCTGCTGTTCGCGCAGCGCAACCCCAAGCCGTGCCCCGTGCTCGACGTTGTCGAGGACGGCGCCACCTCACCCGCGCTGGCACCGGACGCCGACCTGCGCACAGACCTTCCGCTGTACCGGGTGTGGCGCGACGGTGAGCTCGTGGACGAGCCCACCGACGTGGTCGACCTGTGGCGCGACGACCTGGTGAGCTTCCTGATCGGCTGCAGCTTCACGTTCGAGACAGCGCTGGTTGAGGCGGGCGTCCCGTTGCGGCACGTCGAACAAGGACGCAACGTGTCGATGTACCGCACCGCCCGACCGTGCCGGCCGGCCGGACGGCTGAGTGGTCCGCTCGTCGTGTCGATGCGGCCGGTGCCTTCCTCGCTGGTACCCGTCGCGGTCTCGGCCAGCGCGCGGATGCCGCAGGTGCACGGTGCCCCCGTACACGTCGGGTCACCGGACGCGCTGGGGATCGCGGACCTCGACCGGCCCGAGTTCGGCGACCCGGTGGAGTTCGAGCAGGACGACGTGCCGGTCTTCTGGGCCTGCGGCGTCACGCCCCAGGCGGCGCTGATGGCGTCACGTCCGCCGTTCGCGATCACCCACGCCCCTGGCCACATGTTCGTCACCGACGCCGCGGACCACGACTACCGGATGCCGTGAGGAGCAGCGATGTCCTACCCCGATCCCAAGTACCACGGCGAGACCGGCGAGGTCAGCGCGGTGCTTCGGCGGCACGACCGCGAGCCTGACCTGTCCAACCCGTCGGGCACGACCGTCGACTACCTGGCGACCGGCGCGGGCACCGGCGGCGAGTTCGGGCTCTACCGGTGGAACTTCGGCCCCGAGGAGAGCGGCCCGGGACCCCACTTCCACCGCACCATCTCGGAGTCGTTCTTCATCCTCACCGGCACCGTGCGGCTGTACAACGGCGCGGAGTGGACGGAGGCGACACCCGGCGACTTCCTGTTCGTCCCCGAGGGCGGCATCCACGGCTTCCGCAACGTCCCCGGTGAGCCGGCGTCGATGCTGCTGCTGTTCACGCCCGGCGCGCCGCGCGAGGAGTACTTCGAGACGCTCTTCGAGGTCGCGAAGGGCCGGCAGCTGAGCGAGGAGGAGCGGGCCGACCTGTTCATCCGGCACGACAACCACTGGGTGTGAGCCGCTCGAGGCCGGTCGATACTTTGGCGCGTCACGGGGTGGGGTGCCGCTTCCTCATCTCAGCCCGGCGACGCGGACCGCTCGGCGGCCCGGGAGATGTTGCGTTGCATCGAGCCGAAGACCAGGCCGTGGAAGGGGTAGACCGCAGCCCAGTACGCGTGCCCTGCAGCACCGCGCGGGTGGAACAGCGCGCGCTGCCGGAACGTGGTGGTTCCACCGTCGCCGGACCCGACCTCCAGCTCCAGCCAGGCGAGGCCCGGCAGCCGCATCTCGGCACGCAGCCGCAGCAGGCGGCCCGGGTCGATCTCCTCCACCCGCCACCAGTCAAGGGAGTCGCCGACGAGCAGGTCGTCGGGGTCGCGCCGCCCGCGGCGCAGTCCCGGTCCGCCGGAGAACCGGTCGAGCAGGCCGCGGACCCGCCATCCCAGTGGGAAGGAGTACCAGCCACGGTCGCCGCCGATGCCCTCGATCACCCGCCAGAGCGCCTGCGGTGAGGCGTCGACATCGCGCTCGCGCCGGTCGACGTACAGCGAGCCGCCCGCCCAGTCGGGGTCTGACGGCAGTGGCGCACTCGGCGCGCCGGGCGCGGAGGCCGACGACCAGCGCGTGGGCACGTCAAGGGTGCGGATGCGGGTCAGCGCGAGCTCGACCGCGCGGTCGTACCCCGTGAGTCCTCCTGGCGGCTCAGGGACGTACGCGTCGATGTCGCGGTCCGCCGCGACGACGGTGTTGCGCAGCGACTCGACCAGCGGGCGCGCCAACCCACTGGGCACCGGGGTCACCAGACCGACCCAGTGGCTGGACAGGCTGGTCGAGAGGACGGGCACCGGCAGCACCCGCCGTCGCGTCAGCCCCGCGACCTTCGCGTAGCGCTGCATCATCTGCAGGTACGTCAGAACGTCCGGACCGCCGATGTCGAAGGCGCGGCTCACCTGCACGGGCATGTCCGCCGACCCGACCAGGTAGTGCAGCACATCTCGCACCGCGATCGGCTGGATCCGGGTGTGCACCCACCTGGGCACCACCATCACCGGCAGCCGCTCGGTGAGGTAGCGCAGCATCTCGAACGACACCGAGCCGGAGCCGATCACGACACCGGCGCGCAGGACGGTCGTCGGCACTCCCGAGCCGAGGAGGATGTCGCCCACCTCGGCGCGAGAGCTCAGGTGCTCGGACAGCTCCTCGTGCTCGGGAACCATGCCGCCGAGGTAGACGATGCGGCGCACGCCCCGTCGCTTCGCGGCCGAGGCGAACGTCGTGGCGATGTCGCGCTCGGTCTGGCCGAAGCCGCTGCCCGACCCGATCGAGTGCATGAGGTAGTACGCGACCTCGACGTCGGCCAGTGCGTCGTCGACCTGGTCCGGTTCGGTGGCGTCGGCGCGGGCGACCTCGACGTTCTCGGCCCAGGCCCTGCCCTCGATCTTGCGTGGGTCGCGCACCATCACGCGCACCCGGAAGCCGGCAGCGAGCAGCTCCGGCACCAGGCGGCCGCCGACGTACCCCGTCGCGCCCGTCACCAGGCAGCGCGTCCCGCTAGTCGTCACGAGACCTCCTTTCGCCGCGTCCTTCCTGCACGGCCCACCGCTGCGGCCCACAGGCGTACGGGCAGCAGCCGGGCCGTCTTCATCAGCAGCGCCATCGGCAGCGGGAACACGATCTCCATCCGGCCGCGCTCGAGGCCGTCGCAGATCGACCGGGCCGCCTGTTCCGGCTCGACCATGAACGGCATCGGGAAGTCGTTGACCGCGGTCATGTCGGTTCGGACGAAGCCGGGGCAGACTGTCGTCACCGCAACGCCGGAGCGGGCGAGCGCGCCGCGCATCGCCTCCAGCAGGTTGATCTGCGCCGCCTTGGTGGCACCGTAGGCCTCTGCTCCCGGCAGTCCGCGGTAGCCCGCGACGGAGGCCACGCCGACGACGTGCCCGCTGCCCGCCTCGATCATCTGCGGGAGCACCGCGCCCAGGGTGTTGCTGACGCCGAGCAGGTTGACGTCGACATGCTGGGCGAACACCTCGCGGGCCCATGCGGCGGCGTTCATCTGCTCCCAGTAGCCGGCGTTGAGGACCACCATGTCGATGCCGCCGAGTGCGGTACGCACCCGGTCGGCGGCCGTGTCGACCGAGGCCTGGGACGTCACGTCGGCCTCCACGACGGTCATCCGGTTGCCGGCGACAGCTTCGAGTGCCTCGCGGCGGCGAGCCGACACCGCGACCGTCGCGCCGCGCGCGCACAGCTCGGTCGCCAGGGCGGCACCGATACCGCGGGATGCGCCGACGACCCATACCTTGCGATCTCGCAGCGACATCACGGCGCCGCCCTCTCCAGCCTCAGCTGTGCGACGTCGAGGTAGCCGGACGCGAAGCCCGCCTCGCTGTAGGCGAGGTAGAACTCCCACATCCGGCGGAACGTCTCGTCGAAGCCCAGTGCGCGCAGGTCCGTACGCCGAACGTCGAACGTGCGCCGCCACCGGCGCAGGGTCTCGGCGTAGTGCAGGCCGAAGTGGTGCCGGGCGGTCACCCGGAGGCGGGTGTGCTCGGCCGTGGTCCTCTCGATCGCCCGCAGCGACGGGATGAGGCCGCCCGGGAAGATGTACTCCTGGATCCATCCGTAGGAGTGGCGGGTCGCGAGCATGCGGTCGTGCGCCATCAGGATCGCCTGGAGAGCCACCTTCCCGCCCGGCGCGAGCAGCCGGTCGAGCGTCTCGAAGAACACCGGCCAGAACTCCTCGCCGACCGCCTCGATCATCTCCACGCTGACGATGGCGTCGAACTCGCCGCGCACGTCGCGGTAGTCCTGCAGCCGTAGGTCGACCCCTCCGGCGACCCCGGCCGCGTACACCCGCTCACGGGCGAGCTCGAGCTGCTCGTTCGAGATGGTGACGCTGGTGACGTGCGCGCCCCGCCGTGCCGTGGCGACGGCGAGCGACCCCCACCCGGTGCCGATCTCCAGCACCCGGCTGCCCGGTCCGACCCCGGCCATGTCCAGGACCGCGTCGATCTTGCGTTCTTGTGCCCGTTCGAGTTCCTGGCCGGCGAACGGGCGCGACTCGTCGAAGAGCGCGGCGCTGTAGGTCATGGTCTGGTCGAGGAACATCGCGAACAGGTCGTTGCTCAGGTCGTAGTGCGCGCCGATGTTGTCCCGAGACCCCTCGACGGTGTTGCGCTGCACCCGGGGAAGCGGCTGGTCAACGAGCCGGCGCAGACGGGTGAGCGGGCGCGGCACCAGCGTGGACAGGCGTTCGGCGAACGGCGTGAGCAGCGCGCCGAGGTCGGTGTCCTCGTCAGCGCTCCAGTCCCCCGCCATGTACGCCTCGCCCAGGCCGATCTTGGGGTGGTGAGCGATCCGGTCGAACAGCGCGAACGGCCGTGCGAGCCGTAACGCCGGCGCTCCCGGTCCCCCGCCGCCGCGCACGGTGCCGTCGGGGTAGACCGCGCGTATGGGCACGGCGTCGAGCATCCGCTCGACCACAGCCCGCGTGATGCGCGCACGCAGGCACAGCGGTCGCAGGCTGGGACGCCGCACGCACAACGGCTCGGCGAGCGCCGACATCACACCTCCTCCTGGGGCCGGTGGGCCGGCCGCTGCATGACCGGCAGCCGACGCAGCCACAGCCGCACACCGTGCATGCGGATGAGAGCCGACACACGCTGCGGCATCGCCGGCGAGCGCAGCGCGTTGCGTGCCACGGCCGCGGGCGTTGCGTGCTCCGGTGCCCCCTCGTAGTGCGCGTCGAACAGCGGGCATCCGTCGCGGTGCAGGGCGACGTCGACGCGCACCTTCTGACGGTCGAGCGCGAACCTGATGTGATAGCTGCCGGACACGTCGTTGAAGGGCGAAACGTACAGCTGCTTGTCGGCGTAGGCGCGTCCTCGGCTGTCCGGGCTCAGCAGGTACGCGTGCCGCTCGCCGTACGTGTTGTGCACCTCGGCCACCACCACGCGCAAAGTGCCGTCGGGGCCGAAGCACCAGAACACCGTGAGCGGGTCGAACACGTGCCCGAGGACGCGCGCGTTCGCCAGCATCAGCACCCGGCCGTGCGGGCCGAGGTCGACACCACGGGCGAGCAGAAACCTGCGGACGTTGGCGGCGATCTCCCCCGTGCCGCCCCGGGTCCCACCGAGGTGGTCACGTGCGTCGAAGGACGCGAACGGCCGGAGGTACCACGGCAGCCGCGGGAACCGGTCGAGGTCCACCAGCCACTGGTTCAGGCGGTGCCGGAACACGTGGCGCACCGGGTGGCTTCGGCGGTGCGCCACGTGGCCTCGGACGATCGCCGGCAGTGCAGGAAGGTCGGCGACCGTGGTCACGGTGTCGCTCACCATCTCGTCACCATGACGTCACCAGGTCACCCCGAACCATCGGGCCGCCTCGACGCCGGAACGGCAGCCGTCCTCGTGGAACCCCCAGCCGTGGTAGCCGCCGGCGTAGACTGTAGTCACGCTCGCCAGGCCGGCCAACCGCTGCTGCGCGCGCACCGCTTCGGCGTCGTAGACCGGGTGCTCGTAGGTCATCCGTGCCAGCACCCGGTCCGGGTCGATGCGGTCGGCCGCGTTCAGCGTGACGAGGTACTGCTCGGCACTGTCCAGACCCTGCAGCCGGTTCATCCAGTAGGTGACCACCGGTGGCTGCTCGGCGCCGTCGGCCGCGACCAGGTAGTTCCAGGACGCGCGCGCCCGTCGTGCCGTGGGCAGGAGCGAGCCGTCGGTGTGCAGCACGGTCTCGTTTCGGCTGTAGCCGAACGCACCGAGCACGTCCTTCTCCTCCGGGGTCGCGTCGGCCAGCAGGCGCAGGGCCTGGTCGGCGTGTGTCGCGACCACGACGCGGTCGTGGTGCTCCCAGGTGCCGCCGGCGTCGCGCAGCAGCACCCCGTCGGGCTCACGCAGCACCGCGGTGACGGGTCGCCCGGACCTGACCCGCTCCACCCGTGCGGCGACCGCGTCGACGTAGGTGCGCGAGCCGCCGAGGACCGTGTACCACTGCGGCGACCCGCTGACTTGGAGCATGCCGTGGTGCTCGAGGAACCGCAGGAGGTACCGGGCGGGGTACCGCAGCGCGGCCGCGCCACCCATCGACCACACGCATGAGACCACCGGCACCGCGTACAGGCGGACGAACGCCGGTGTGAACCACCCGTCGCGCAGGAACGCGCCGTAGGTGGTCTGGTCGCCGTCGTCGGTGTGCGCAAGGAACGCACGCGCGCGCCGGTGGAAGCGCTTCACCTGCGTGAGCACCGACCAGAACCGCGGGTCGGCCGCGCGAGCAGGCTGCGCCAGCACGCCGCGTGCACCGCGGCCGCCGGCGTACTGCAGGCCGCTGCGCTCGTCGTGGATGCTCATGCTCATCTCGGTGGGGCGGGTGCGCACCCCGAGCTCGGCGAACAGCCGGCGCAGCAGCGGGTAGGTCTGGTCGTTGTGCACGATGAACCCGCTGTCCACCGCCAGTCGTGTGCCCGCGGGGTCGGCGACCTCGTGGGTATGTGCGTGGCCGCCGAGCCGAGGCTCCGCCTCGTACAGGGTCACGGCGTGGGTGCGAGAGAGCAGGTATGCCGCGGTCAGGCCGGAGATGCCCGCCCCGACCACCGCGACGCTTGGCCGGTCGTCACTGGGCCGGTCGTCACTGCGCCGGTCGTTACTGCGCCGGTCGCCACCCGGGCGGTGTCCGGTCATCGTG
>CBFGZI010000039.1:0-28980 GCA_965653225.1 uncultured Propionibacteriales bacterium
GACGTCGGCCGCGAGCTGACCCGCGGCCTCGGCGCCGGCGCGAACCCCGAGGTCGGCCGCAAGGCCGCCGAGGACCACCGCGACGAGATCGAAGAGGTGCTCAAGGGCGCCGACATGGTCTTCGTGACCGCCGGCGAGGGCGGCGGCACCGGCACCGGCGGCGCGCCGGTCGTGGCACGCATCGCCCGGTCGCTCGGCGCGCTGACCATCGGTGTGGTCACCCGGCCGTTCGCGTTCGAGGGACGCAAGCGGGCCAACCAGGCCGAGGAGGGCATCGAGTCCCTGCGCGAAGAGGTCGACACCCTCATCGTGATCCCCAACGACCGGCTGCTGTCGATCAGCGACCGGCAGGTCAGCGTCCTCGACGCGTTCAAGCAGGCAGACCAGGTGCTGCTGCAAGGTGTCTCGGGCATCACCGACCTGATCACGACCCCCGGCCTGATCAACCTCGACTTCGCCGACGTGAAGTCGGTCATGTCCAACGCGGGCTCCGCGCTGATGGGCATCGGCTCCGCGCGCGGCGAGGACCGCTCGGTCGCCGCGGCCGAGATGGCGGTGTCCAGCCCGCTGCTCGAGGCCTCCATCGACGGTGCACACGGCGTGCTGCTGTCGATCGCCGGTGGCTCCGACCTCGGCCTGTTCGAGATCAACGAGGCCGCCGCCCTGGTGTCGCAGGCCGCGCACGCCGAGGCCAACATCATCTTCGGCGCCACCATCGACGACGCGCTCGGCGACGAGGTACGCGTCACGGTGATCGCGGCCGGCTTCGACGGCGGGATGCCCAAGCGCCGCGACCAGCACCAGCCGGCGCTGCGTCGCGAGCAGTCCGGAGGCCAGCGCGGCCAGTCGGGCAACCAGTCCAACGGCTACACCCAGTACACCCAGAGTCCGCCGGCGCAGGAGCCCGAGCAGCCGAGCCGTCCTGACACGCCACGGCAGCCCGCGCCGCCGCGCGATCCCGAGCCGACCTACGCACAGCGCCCGCGCGAGGAGCGGCCACCGGAGCCGCCGCGCCAGCAGCGTCAGCCGCGGCCCGTCGCGTTCGACGACCCAGACGACCTCGACATCCCCGACTTCCTCAAGTAGCCGGGGGACAGGCCTGGCGTGTTCGCCTTCCAGGACACCTACGACCGCGTCGGCGTCGCCTTCACCGACCGGTGGGGCGGCGTCAGCGCCGCGCCGTACGACTCGCTGAACCTCGGCATCGGCAGCCCCGACGACCCGGCCAACATCGACCGCAACTACGACCTGGTCGGGTCGGCCCTGGGCATCGAAGCCGACTGGATCGCGCGGATGCAGCAGGTGCACGGCGCCGAGGTTCTGGTCGTACGCGACCCGCCCAACATCGACCGCCCCCCGCTGGTCGACGGGCTGGTCACCGACCGGCCGGGGCTGGCGCTTTCGGTCCGGGTCGCCGACTGCGTACCGGTGCTGCTGGCCGACGCCGAGAACGGCCTGGTCGGCTGCGCGCACGCCGGTCGCTCGGGCCTCGCGGCCGGGGTGGTGCCCAGGACCGTGCAGGCGATGCGTGACCTGGGCGCGCGCTGGGTGCGCGCCTGGGTTGGCCCCCATGTGTGCGGGGGCTGCTACGAGGTGCCCGAGCAGATGCGCGACGAGGTCAGCGCCGTGGTGCCGGAGTCCCGGTCGACGACGACATGGGGAACACCGGCCCTCGACCTCGGTGCCGGGGTCGAGGCGCAGCTGCGCGCCGCCGGTGCCGAGCTCGCGCCCACCCCGATGCGGTGCACGCGTGAGGACCCCGACCTCTTCTCCCACCGTCGCGACGGCAGACGGGCGGGACGGTCCGCGGGCCTGGTATGGCTGCAGGCGTGAGCACCTCCACCAGCCGCCGCGACCAGGTCGCCGACGGGCTGGCGGCTGTACGCGACCGCATCGCCCGCGCCTGCGACGCGGCCGGACGCGACGCGTCCGAGGTGGAGCTGATCGTGGTCACCAAGACCTTCCCGGCGCAGGACGTACGCGTCCTCGCCGACCTCGGCGTCACCGACGTCGGTGAGAACCGTCACCAGGAGGCGGTCGGCAAGCACGCCGAGTGCGCCGACCTCGGCCTGACGTGGCACTTCGTCGGGGCGCTGCAGACCAACAAGGCGGCCGCGGTGGCCGAGTACGCCGACGTCGTGCACTCCGTCGACCGGGCGCGGCTCGTACGCGCTCTCGGCAAGGCGGCCGAGGAGACCGGGCGCCCGCTGCGCTGCCTGGTGCAGGTCAACCTCGACGAGGGGGAGGAGCCGGCCCGCGGACGGTCAGGAAGCAGACGCTCGGGCGCCCACCCGCGACAGGTGCCCGAGCTGGCCGACGAGCTGGCCGCCCACGGGCGGCTCGAGCTCGCCGGTGTGATGGGGGTCGCACCGCCCGACGGAGACATCGACGCGGCCTTCGCCACACTCGCCGAGGTGGGCGCCTCCGTGCGGTCCCGTCACCCCGGCGCGACCATGGTCTCCGCCGGCATGAGCGGTGATCTCGAGGTGGCCGTACGGCACGGTGCGACACACGTGCGTGTCGGCAGCGCGGTACTCGGTGAGCGGCCACCAAACCGGTAATGTCCGCTGCGGCGGATCCACATATTCGAAAGGTCTATGAGGTCATGGCTGGCGCAATGCGCAAGATGGGTGTCTACCTGGGCCTGGTGGAGGACACCGACCGCTACGACGACGAGTACGCCGACTACGCCGAGTACGAGGACGAGCCTGTCCCGCGGCGTGACCTCCGCCCGATGCAGCGCCCGATGGAACGGCCCATGGAGCCGGTCCGCGACGGCACGACGGGATCTGTCGCCTCGCTGGCCGACCGAGCGGCGGCCCGTCGCCCGCCGGCTCCCGGGCCGGTGACCGCCGAGCTGTCCCGCATCACCACGCTGCACCCGCGCACGTACAACGAGGCCCGCACGATCGGGGAGAACTTCCGCGAGGGCGTGCCGGTGATCATGAACCTCACGGAGATGAGCGACAACGACGCCAAGCGCCTCGTCGACTTCGCCGCCGGGCTGGTGTTCGCCGTTCGCGGCAGCATCGAACGCGTCACCAGCAAGGTCTTCCTTCTCTCACCGCCCAACGTGACCGTGGCCGCCGAGGACAAGCAGCGGATCGCCGAGGGTGGATTCTTCAACCAGTCCTGACGCGGGGTAGGTTGGTGAGACCGCACCTCAGGTGCTGCGCCCCTGCGTGGAGAGACTGTGCAGTTCGTCGGCAACATCATCGAGCTAGTCCTGTGGCTGGCCCTTGTCATGCTGTTCATCCGGTTCGTCGTGGACTGGGTGCAGGTGTTCGCGCGTTCCTGGCGTCCCCGCGGACCGCTGCTGGTGGTGCTCGAGGGTGTCTACACGGTCACAGACCCGCCACTGCGCGCACTGCGCCGGGTGATTCCGCCGCTACGTTTCGGTGGGATCGGTTTGGACCTTTCGTTTATGGTGTTGCTGCTGATCTGCTACCTGCTGCTCAGCATCAACCGGGCGGTGCTCCTCACACCCTGAGAGCCCGTGCCGGTTGTCCTCAATGGCCGCTTACGGAGTACGGTGGCCGTTCATGTTCCGACAGGACCGCAATATTGAGGTGAGGTCATGCCGCTGACTCCCGAGGACGTGCGTAGCAAGCGCTTCACGCCCGTTCGCCTGCGCGAAGGCTACGACATGGGGGAGGTCGACCAGTTCCTGGACGAGGTCGAGGCCGAGCTCGAGCGTCTCTACAAGGAGAACAACGACCTGCGCGCCAAGCTCGAGGCGGCTCAGACCGGCGGCACCAGCGGTCCGTCTACCGTCGAGACCAAGGCCACGCCGACGCCCGCGCCGACGCCGCCTCCGCCCCCGGCACCCACACCTCCTCCGGCACCGGCCCCGACCCAGTCGATGCCGACACCGCAGACCAGCGAGGCCCAGGCCGCCGCCAACGAGGCCGGCTTGTCCCGGTCTCCCGGCACCGTCGCCGAGGCCTCCTCCGCCGCCGCCCGCCTGTTGGAGATCGCCACCCGTAACGCCGACGAGCTGGTCAACGAGGCCAAGGACCAGGCCGACCGGATCGTGGGCGAGGCCCGCACCAAGGCCGAGCGCGTTCAGGCCGAGTCGAGGTCCAAGGCCGAGCGGGTCGAGGCCGACGCCCGCACCCGTGCCGAGAAGCTCGACCACGAGACCGCCGAGCGCCGCAACCAGCTCTTCGGCCAGCTCGAGCGTGAGCGCGACAAGCTCGCCAAGGAGGTCGAGGAGCTGCGCGCGTTCGAGCGGGAGTACCGCAGCCGGCTCCGGGCCTACTTCGAGGGCCAGCTCGCCGTCCTCGACGGCAAGGAGGACGTCAACAGCGCTCCGAAGCTGAGCAGCCACAGTGGCGGGGAGGGCTCCGGCCGACTCCGCTCCCTGCTCGGCGAGGAAGGCTGAGCCTCCTCACCTCAGACCGCGACACAGGGCCGCGAACCGAATGGTTCGCGGCCCTTGTCTGTCGTATGCCGGCGCGGGTTGCGGGCGTTGCCACGAGCCATGTAACCGAGTGTTGTGGTTGCTTCCCACGGGTTGTGAGCCGAGGGAAGCAACCATTTGCCCTGGGGAGGACGGCCGTGGAGCTGCCGAACCCCCCGCTCAGGCCCGGGCCAGCCAGAAGCGCATCCCCAGCGCGGGGTCGCCGTACTCACCGGGGAACGACTCCGGTCCACCGTCCTCGGGCTCGCCCTCGCGGACCTGCACCGCCAGCACCTCCTCGGCCAGCAGGTCGGTGTGCGCCCGCAGCGCCTCGGCGGCCTGGCCGTCGGCCTGCCAGCGCAGCCGGATCCGGTCGCTGACCTCCAGCCCCTCGCGCTTGCGGGCCTCCTGGACCAGCCGGACCGCCTCGCGTGCCAGCCCCGCGCGGACGAGCTCGGGGGTGAGCTCGAGGTCGAGTGCCACCGTCTCGCCCTGGTCGTTGACCACCGACCAGCCCTCACGGGGGCGCTCGGAGACGATGACCTCCTCGGGCTCCACGCGCAGCTGCTCGCCGTCGACCTCCACGTTCGCGAAGCCGTCGTCGCGCAGCGCGGTGCCCAGCGCGGCCGCGTCGGCGGCGGCGATCGCCGCGGCCACGTGCGGCGTGCGCTTGCCGAACCGCTTGCCCAGGGCCCGGAAGTTGCCCTTGGCGGAGTAGTCGACGAGGTCGGCCCCGGCCGAGGACAGCGACTCCAGCGAGCCGATGTTCAGCTCCTCGGCGACGTCGGCGCGCAGGTCCTCCGACAGCGTCGACCAGGCACCCGAGCCCACCAGCGCCCGGCGCAGCGGCTGGCGGGTCTTCACCCGCGCCTCCGCCCGGGCCGCGCGACCGAGCTCGACCACCCGGCGGGCCAGCGACATCTGCTCGCGCAGCCGGTCGTCGATCGCCTGCGGGTCGTACGACGGCCAGTCCGCGAGGTGCACCGACTCGGGCGCGTCCGGTGTCACCGGGCGCACGACGTCCTGCCAGACCCGCTCGGTCACGAACGGGGTGAGCGGGGCCATCAGCCGCGTCACCACCTCGAGGGTCTCGTGCAGCGTCGACAGCGCCGAGTCGTCACCGGCCCAGAACCGGCGCCGCGACCGGCGCACGTACCAGTTCGACAGGTCGTCGACGAACCCCGCGATCAGCCCGCCGGCGCGCTGGGTCTGGAAGTCCTCCAGCGCCGCGGTCACGTCCCGCACCAGCCGGTGCGTCTCGGCCCGCACCCAGCGGTCCAGCACCGGGCGGTCATCCGGACCCGGGGCCGCGCCCTCGCCGCCGGGCACCCAGCCGTTGGTGCGGGCGTACAGCACGTGGAAGGCGACCGTGTTCCAGTACGTCAGCAGCACCTTGCGCACGGTCTCCTGGATGGTGGCGTGCCCCACCCGGCGGGCCTGCCACGGCGACCCGCTGGCCGCCATGAACCAGCGCACCGCGTCGGCGCTGTGCTCCTCCATCAGCGGCATCGGCTCGAGGATGTTGCCCAGGTGCTTGGACATCTTGCGGCCGTCCTCGGCCAGGATGTGGCCCAGGCACAGCACGTTCTCGTACGACGACCGGTCGAACACCAGCGTGCCGACCGCCATCAGCGTGTAGAACCAGCCGCGGGTCTGGTCGATCGCCTCGCAGATGAACTGCGCCGGGTAGGCCTGCTCGAACTGCTCCTTCGAGCCCTCGGCGTAGGGGAAGCCCCACTGCGCGAAGGGCATCGAGCCCGAGTCGAACCAGGCGTCGATCACCTCAGGCACCCGCTGCGCGGCCTGCCCGCAGGCCCGGTCGCCGTCGGAGTCGCGGTGCGGGCAGGGGAACGTCACCTCGTCGACGAACGGGCGGTGCGGGTCGAGCGCGGACTGGTCGGAGCCGGTCAGCTCGGACAGCTCGGCCAGTGACCCGACCACGGTCTGGTGCCGCTCCGCGCAGCGCCAGACCGGCAAAGGCGTCCCCCAGTAGCGGTTGCGCGACAGCGCCCAGTCGACGTTGTTGTTCAGCCAGTCGCCGTAGCGTCCCCACTTGATCGTGTCGGGGTACCAGCTGGTGCGCTCGTTCTCCCGGAGCAGGGCGTCCTTGATCGCGGTGGTGCGGATGTACCACGACGGCTGCGCGTAGTACATGAGCGGCGTGTGGCAGCGCCAGCAGTGCGGGTAGGAGTGCTCGTAGGACACGTGCCGGAACAGCAGGCCGCGACGGTCCAGGTCCTTGACCAGGTCGGCGTCGGCGTGCTTGAAGAACTGCCCGCCCACCACCGGGAGGTCGTCGTCGAAGTGGCCGTTGGGCTGCACCGGTGTCACCACGGGCAGCCCGTAGGCGCGGCAGACCAGCATGTCGTCCTGGCCGAACGCGGGGGACTGGTGCACCAGGCCGGTGCCGTCCTCGGTGGTCACGTATTCGGCGAGCACGACGAAGTGGGCGTCCTCGGCCGCCTCGACCGGGAAGGTCACCCAGTCGAACGGCCGCTGGTAGTGCCACCGCTCCATCTCGCGGGCGGGCACGGTCGCCACCACCTGCCAGCCCTCACCGAGCACCTGCTCCAGCAGCGGGGCGGCGACGACCAGCTGCTCCTCACCGTTGCTCGCCACCACGTAGTCGACGTCGGGGTGCACCGCGACCGCGGTGTTGGAGACCAGCGTCCACGGCGTGGTCGTCCAGACCAGCAGCGAGGCCTGCCCGGCGTACGGGCCCGACGTGAGCGGGAAGCGGACGAAGACCGACGGGTCGACCACAGTCTCGTAGCCCTGCGCGAGCTCGTGGTCGGACAGCCCCGTGCCGCACCGCGGGCAGTACGGCGCGACGCGGAAGTCCTCGACCAGCAGGCCGGCCCCGTGGATCTGCTTCAGCGCCCACCAGACGCTCTCGACGTAGCCGGGGTTCATCGTCCAGTACGCCTCGTCGAGGTTGACCCAGTAGCCCATCCGCTCGGTCATCTCGCGGAACGACCCGACGTGGCGGTGCACCGACTCCCGGCAGCGCTCGTTGAACGCGGCGATGCCGTACGCCTCGATGTCGTTCTTGCCGGAGAAGCCGAGCTCCTTCTCGACCGCCAGCTCGACCGGGAGGCCGTGGCAGTCCCAGCCGGCCTTGCGGTCGACATGGAAGCCCTGCATGGTCTTGAACCGCGGGAAGACGTCCTTGAACACCCGGGCCTCGACGTGGTGGGTGCCGGGCATCCCGTTGGCGGTGGGCGGGCCCTCGTAGAAGTGCCAGGTCTTGGCGCCGCGGGTCTTCTCCAGCGACTTGTCGAACGTGCGCTGCTCGTCCCACAGGCGGAGCACCTCGTGCTCCATCGCCGGGAGGTCCACCTGCGGGTCGACCGGGCGGTAGCCGGGTCCGGAACCGGGGGTGCCAGCACTGCTCGTCATCGGCTGTCGTGCTCCTCGTCGCATCGCCGCTGTGGGTCGTGGGCGAAGGGACGAGGACGCGCCCCTCCGACTGGCGCGCTCCCGCGGTACCACCCTCCTTGGCCACCTCCCGCCCCAGGCCGGTGCTGCCCGGGACCGCCGGTGGTGACCCGCTCTGGGTCGCCGCATCCGGGTCTAGTGAGGAGGTACGGCGGTCGCCTGGTGGCTGCCTCGGGCCCTCCCGTTCTTCCGGCGGCTCCGGGGTGATGTTCACCCTCCGTGCGCTCCGCCGGGCTCACACCGTCCCCGGCTCGCTCTTGGTCGCTCTCGGTGGCTACTCGGCCCCATCAGCGCCTTGTACGGCATACCGAGTCTAGAGGACCCTCCGAGGCCCTCACACCCGACTTTCCGGGTGTCCGCGGGGGTCGGGGCTGTCGTCGCCCTGACGGTCCGTGTCCAGGTGGCTTTACTTGCGCCCTGACCTGCACAGGTACGTCCACCGGGCGGGCACGAAGGCGACATGCACGGGTGTTCGAAAAGTTCGGTGGCGGTTGTTGAAGGGCGTTCTAGGGAGGCATATCCTCTCCGCACCATGTGGTGGTGATCACTCCACATCCAACGTGAAGGGATCGCAGGATGCCGAAGGCACCGGCGAAGAAGACCGCCGCCAGGAAGGCGTCGGCCACGAAGGCGGCCGTGAAGAAGTCCGCGGCCGCCCAGAAGTCCACCGCGAAGAAGACCGCCAAGGCCCCGGCCAGGAAGGCCGCGGCCAAGAAGGCGCCGGCGAAGGCCTCAAAGACGGCCACGAAGGCCGCCACGAAGAAGGCCCCGGCGAGGGCGGCAGCGAAGAAGGCGACCACAACGAAGACCACGGCGAAGAAGGCCACCGCCAAGAAGACCCCCGCGAAGGCGGCCAAGAAGGCTACGGCGAAGAAGACCACCGCCCGCAAGGCCACGCCGGCCCGGGGCGGCACCAAGCAGGCCGCCGCGGCCGGCTCCGCCAGCCGGCCCACGACGACGAAGCGGACCACCAGAGCGGCCGCGGCCGCCAAGACGGCCAAGACGGCCGGCAAGACGGCGGCCAAGACCGCCACCAGGGCCGCCGGCAAGGCAGCGACCGCGACCAGGCCCGCCACCCGTAAGGCCACCGGAACGCGCCGGCTGGCCGTCCGCTCCGACGAGAAGCCCTGGACCGCGGCGGAGCTGGCCAAGGTCCGCGGCGAGCTCGAGGCCGAGCACGAGCGCCTGCGCGCGGAGATCCACGAGGCGGAGGAGGAGATCGCGGGGCTGTTCCGCGACGGCGGCGACGGCGCCGGCCACGACCAGGCTGATGTGGGGTCCAGCACGTTCGAGCGCGACCACGAGATGTCGCTGGCCAACCACTCGCGCGAGCTGCTCACCCAGGTCGACCACGCACTGGAGCGCATCGACGACGGCACCTACGGCAACTGTGAGAGCTGCGGCAACCCCATCGGCAAGCTTCGCCTGATGGCGTTCCCGCGTGCGACACTTTGCGTGACATGCAAACAACGTCAGGAACGTCACTGAGCGGTAGTGACCCCGATTCCGAGCCCAAGGACCCAGACCGAAAGCCACGACGGTTCTGGCTGCTCATAGCCGTCGCCGTCGTGGCCTACGCGATCGACCTCGTCACCAAGACCCTGGCGGTGTCGAACCTGGCAGGCCGGCCGCCGATCGAGGTCGTCGGTGACTTCCTTCAGCTGCGGCTGACGCGCAACCCCGGTGCCGCGTTCAGCCTCGGCACCAGCGCAACTTTTGCGCTCTCGCTGATCTCGATCGGCGTCGTCCTGGTCGTGCTGTGGCTCGGGCGCAGGGTGGTCAGCCCGCTGTGGGCGGTCGCGCTCGGGCTGCTGCTCGGCGGGGCCATGGGCAACCTGACCGACCGGCTGATGCGCAACCCGGCGCCCGAGCACGTGCTGCAGGGCCACGTGGTCGACTTCCTCGAGCTGCCCAACTGGCCGGTGTTCAACCTGGCCGACTCGGCGATCGTGCTGGCCGCGGCGCTGATCATCCTGCAGAGCTTCCGGGGCGTGCAGATCGACGGCGGGCGGACGCGGCAGTGACCCACGAGCAGCGGTCGCTGCTGGTCCCCGAGGGACTGGCCGGCGAGCGGCTCGACTCGGCCCTGGCGCGGATGTTCGGCTTCTCCCGGTCCCGCGCGGCCGAGCTGGTCAGCGAGGGCCTCGTACGCCTCGACGGCGGGGCGCCGAGCAAGTCCGACCGCGTGCACGCCGGCGCGCACCTCGATGTCGAGATCCCCACCTCGGCTGACCCGCTCCGGGTGGTGCCGCAGACCGTCGAGGGGCTGCGCGTGGTGCACGACGACGACCACATCGTCGTGGTGGACAAGCCCGTCGGGGTGGCCGCGCATCCCAGTCCCGGCTGGACCGGACCCACGGTCGTCGGCCACCTCACCGGCGCCGGGTTCAGCATCGCCACCTCCGGCGCGGCCGAGCGGCAGGGCGTGGTGCACCGCCTCGATGTGGGCACCAGCGGGCTGATGGTCGTCACCAAGTCGGAGGCGGCGTACTCCCGGCTCAAGCGCGCCTTCAAGGAGCGCGAGGTCGACAAGACCTACCACGCGCTGGTCCAGGGCCACCCCGACCCGCTACGCGGCACCATCGACGCGCCGATCGGACGCCACCCGCGCCACGACTACAAGTTCGCCGTGGTCGCCTCTGGGAAGCCGAGCGTGACCCACTACGAGACGCTGGAGGCGCACCGCTACGCCAGCCTGCTCGAGGTCGACCTCGAGACCGGCCGCACCCACCAGATCCGGGTGCACCTCAGCGCGGTCAAGCACCCCTGTGTCGGCGACCTGACCTACGGCGCCGACCCGTCGCTGGCCGAGCGCACCGGCATGACCCACCAGTGGCTGCACGCCGCGCGCCTCGGGTTTCGCCATCCCGACACCGAGGTGTGGATGGAGTTCGAGGCGCCCTACCCCGACGACCTCGCCCACGCCCTCGACGTCATCCGCGACGCCACCTGAGCCGTCTCCCCAGCTCAGGACCAGTACACGACCACGGTGTCGCCGACGTCGACGAGGTCGTACAGCCTCGCGATCGCGTCGTAGTCGCGCACGTTGACGCAGCCGTGCGACGCGCCGCTGTAGCCGTACGTGGCGAAGTCGGAGGAGTAGTGCACCGCCTGCCCGCCGCTGAAGAACATCGAGTACGGCATCTCCGTGTGGAACAGCGTCGACACGTGGTCGGCGTCCTTCCACTCGACCTCGAACTGGCCCTCGCGGGTCGGCGTGGACTCGTCGCCGAACCGCACGTCGAGGTCCATCCGCACGTCACCGTCGACGACGTAGCGCAGGCTGGAGGTGGTCTTGTCGATGCACAGCGCCACGCCGCCCAGGCAGCGCGGGTCGAGCGGAGCCCCCTCCGACGGCGACGGCGTGCGGTTGAACAGCTCCGCCTCGGAGGGGTCGTAGGTCATCGCGGCGAGCCGGTTCCAGGTGCGCTGGTCGACCTCGCCGGTCACCGGGATCTCCCGCTTCCGCTGGAAGCCCTCCACCGCCTGGGTCGTGTCGGAGCCGTAGTGCGGGGTGACGTCGCCGGACATCCAGGCGATCTGCTTCAGCCGCGCCTGCAGCTCGCGCACCTGGTGGCCGTCGTCGCCGGGTCCGATGATCGTCGGCCCCGGAACCATGATGTTGTGCATCTGGTTGTACGTCGGCATGTGCGTCATCCGCACCAGCCGGTTCCACGTACGCGGGAAGACCTTGCCGGTGACGGCGAAGCCGCGCTTGGCCTGGAAGCTCCGCACCGCGGCGCGGGTCACGCCGTCGTAGTCGCCGCTGATGTCGGGTTGGTACCAGTCGAGCTGGTCCAGGCGCGACTGCAGCTCGCGCACCTTGTCGCCGGAGTCCCCCGGCACCAGCAGCGGGCGGGGCTCGAGCCGCACCGGCTCGGCGGTGGCCGCCACCTGGGGGACCGCCGTCTGGGGGACCGCCGCGTGCCGGGCCGCCGGCCGCACCCCCGCCGGGGCCGCCGCGGGGGAGGCGCCCCCGGCGTCGGTCCCCGGAAGATGCAGGTCCGCCCCGTGCGCGACGTACCCGATGACGCTCACCGCCGCCACCAGCGCCAGCACGACCGCCCCGCTCACCCCGCGTGAAGACACGGATACATGTTGCCCTCCGACCCGCCCGGGCGCGAGTCGGCACGCTCAACGACGGTCCGGCTCCGTTCCGGACCCTGCCGAGCCGGCCCGGACCCGAGTGTCGGTGGCCGGGGGCAGCATCGGGGGTGTGAGAGGCTTTCTCCGGTCTTCCCCACGTCGGTCATTCGTGAGTTGAGGTCTGCCCGCCAGATGTCGGACCAGTCGTCGAGTTCGTCGTTCGCGCACCTGCACGTCCACACCGAGTACTCCATGCTCGACGGAGCGGCGCGCATCAACGACCTGTTCACCGAGGCCGCCCGGATGCAGATGCCGGCCATCGCGGTCACCGACCACGGCAACATGTTCGGTGCCTACGAGTTCTACAAGGCCAGCAAGGGCACCGGCGTCAAGCCGATCATGGGCGTCGAGGCCTACCTCACGCCCAACACCAGCCGGTTCGAGAAGCGCCGGGTGCAGTGGGGCGACGGCGGCCGCAACGACGTGTCCGGCGGCGGCGCCTACACCCACCTGACCATGCTGGCCGAGACCACCGAGGGCATGCACAACCTGTTCCGCATGTCCTCGCTGGCCTCGCTCGAGGGCTACTACTTCAAGCCGCGCATGGACCGCGACCTGCTGCACCGCTACGGCAAGGGCGTCATCGCGACCACCGGCTGCCCCTCCGGCGAGGTGCAGACGCTGCTGCGCCTGGGCAAGTACGACGAGGCGCTGGCCAGCGCGGCCGAGTTCCGCGACATCTTCGGCGCCGGCAACTACTTCCTCGAGCTGATGGACCACGGCCTGGGCATCGAGCGGCAGGTGCGCGACGACCTGCTGCGCCTGGCCAAGCAGCTCGACCTGCCGCTCGTGGCCACCAACGACCTGCACTACACCCGCCCCGAGGACGCCGAGGGCCACTCCGCGCTGCTGTGCGTGCAGTCGGGATCCACGCTGGCCGACCCCAACCGGTTCAAGTTCGACTCCGACGACTTCTACCTCAAGACCGCGGCCGAGATGCGCGAGCTGTGGAGCGACTTCCCCGAGGCCTGCGACAACACGCTGCTGATTGCCGAGCGGTGCAACGTCGAGTACTCCGAGGGACGCAACCTGATGCCGCGGTTCCCGGTGCCCGACGGCGAGTCCGAGGAGACCTGGTTCCTCAAGGAGGTCGAGCGCGGGCTGGCACACCGCTACCCCGACGGCATCACCGCCGCGGTGCGCGAGCGCGCCGACACCGAGACCGGGGTCATCCTGCAGCGCGGCTACCCCGGCTACTTCCTCGTGGTCGCCGACTTCATCAACTGGGCCAAGCAGCAGGGCATCCGGGTCGGCCCGGGCCGCGGGTCCGCGACCGGCGCGATCGTCGCGTACGCCCTCGGCATCACCGAGCTCGACCCGCTCGAGCACGGCCTGCTGTTCGAGCGGTTCCTCAACCCCGAGCGCATGTCGATGCCCGACATCGACATCGACTTCGACGAGCGCCGTCGCGGTGAGGTCATCCGCTACTGCACCGACAAGTACGGCGACGAGCGGGTCGCCCAGATCGTCACCTACGGCACCATCAAGGCCAAGCAGGCGGTCAAGGACTCCGCCCGCGTGCTCGGCTTCCCGTTCGCGATGGGTGAGCGCATCACCAAGGCGATGCCGCCGCCGGTCATGGGCAAGGACATCCCGCTCACCGGCGTCTTCGACGACAGCCACGCCCGTTACCACGAGGCCGGCGAGTTCCGGTCGCTGTACGACGCCGACGCCGAGGTGCGCCGCGTGGTCGACAACGCCAAGAAGCTGGAGAACCTCAAGCGGCAGTGGGGCGTGCACGCCGCCGGCGTGATCATGTCCAGCGAGCCGCTGATCGACGTCATCCCGATCATGCGCCGCGAGCAGGACGGCGCGATCATCACGCAGTTCGACTACCCGACCTGCGAGACGCTCGGCCTGCTGAAGATGGACTTCCTGGGGCTGCGCAACCTCACCGTCATCGACGACGCGCTGGCCAACATCGAAGCCAACGGCGGGGAGGTGCCCGACCTCGACACCCTCGGGCTCGACGACCCCAAGGCATACGAGCTGCTCGCCCGCGGCGAGACCCTCGGGGTGTTCCAGCTCGACGGCGGGCCGATGCGCCAGCTGCTGCGGCAGATGCGTCCGGACAGCTTCGAGGACATCGCCGCCGTGCTCGCGCTGTACCGCCCCGGCCCGATGGGCGCCAACAGCCACATCAACTACGCCCTGCGCAAGAACGGCAAGCAGGACATCACGCCGATCCACCCCGAGCTCGAGGAGCCGCTGCGCGACATCCTCGCGCCCACCTACGGCCTGATCATCTACCAGGAGCAGGTCATGGAGATCCCGCAGAAGCTCGCGGGATACTCCCTCGGCAAAGCCGACCTGCTGCGCCGGGCGATGGGCAAGAAGAAGCGCGAGGTGCTCGACGCGGAGTTCGAGAGCTTCCGCGACGGCATGCTGGCCAACGGCTACTCCAAGCAGGCCGTGCAGACGCTGTGGGACATCCTGCTGCCGTTCTCCGACTACGCCTTCAACAAGTCCCACACCGCCGGCTACGGCCTGGTGTCCTACTGGACGGCCTACCTCAAGGCCAACTTCCCCGCGGAGTACATGGCGGCGCTGCTGACCAGCGTCAAGGACTCCAAGGACAAGATGGCCGTCTACCTCAACGAGTGCCGCCGGATGGGCATCAAGGTGCTGCCGCCCGACGTCAACGAGTCAGCCGCCAACTTCACCCCGGTCGGCACCGACATCAGGTTCGGCCTCACCGCGGTGCGCAACGTCGGCGGCAACGTCGTCGACGCGATCGTCACCGCCCGCGAGGAGCAGGGCCGCTACTCCGACTTCAACGACTTCATGAGCAAGATCCCGCCGCTGGCGTGCAACAAGCGGGTGATCGACTCGCTGGTCAAGGCCGGGGCGTTCGACTCGCTCGGGCACTGCCGGCGCGCCCTTTCGGCGATCCACGAGGACGCGGTCGACCAGTTCATCGACCTCAAGCGCAACGAGGCGATCGGCCAGGACTCCCTGTTCGGCGGCCTCGGCGACGACGGCGGTGGGTTCGACGGCATCACCGTCACCATCCCGGCGATCGAGGACTGGGACAAGCAGACCCTGCTCGGCCACGAGCGCGAGATGCTCGGCCTGTACGTCTCCGACCACCCGCTGATGGGTGTCGAGCACGTACTGGCCGCATCCTGCGACTGCACCATCGGCCAGCTGCTGGTCGACGAGGACCGCCCCGACGGCTCCGTCGTCACCGTCGGCGGACTGGTGACCAACGTCCAGCGCAAGCTGACCAAGCGCGGCGACGCGTGGGCGGTGATCACGCTGGAGGACCTCGAGGGCGCCATCGAGGTGATGCTGTTCCCGTCGGTCTACCAGCTCTCGGCCGCCGCGCTGATGCCCGATGCGATCGTGACCGTCAAGGGCCGGCTCCGCCGCCGCGACGACGTGCCCGAGATGCACGCCAGCGAGGTCAGCGTCCCCGACCTCGCGCAGGGCCCGGTCGGGCCGGTGGTGATCTCGATGCCGGTCACCCGCTGCACCCCGCCGGTGGTCGAGCAGCTCAAGGACGTGCTCGGCAGCCACCCCGGCGTCACCGAGGTACACCTGCGCCTGCAGTCGCAGACCAGCACCAAGGTGATGCGGCTCGACGACGGCCTGCGGGTGACGGCCACGCCGTCGCTGATGGCCGACCTCAAGGCGCTGCTCGGCCCGAGCTGTCTCACCTGAGCCAGCGCTGCGGTCACGTCCGTGGCCAGCCACGGAAGATTGTGGCTGCGCTGACCGCCACGCTTTTCCGCGGCGTCGCGATCGGCCGCCGTTCCGGGTCTCAGTTGCCCCCTGAAAGCGGCCCGCATGTCGGCAGCGGCGCGGGACCCCAGCGGGCCTCGCCCGTAACTGCTGCCTTTGGCCCAGCCCCGTGCCGCCCCCAGCCAACCGAGCAGACGCGGCCCACAGACCACAGCCGCATCTTCGCCGTCAGGCTGAGACACCCGATGCCACCCGCTCGCCGGGCAGCTACCGAGCGATCGGCGCACGCTCCGCGCCAACCAGCCGCGCCAGGTCGTCGGGCGTGAGCTCGACGTCGAGTCCGCGGCGCCCACCCGAGACCAGCACGGTGGCGTGGCCGAACGCCGACTCGTCGATGACCGTGCGCAGCCGCCGGCGCTGCCCGAGCGGGCTGATCCCGCCCAGCACGTAGCCCGTCGCGCGTTCCGCGGCTGCGCTCTCGGCCATGCTCGCCCGCTTGCCGCCGACCGCCGAGGCCATCGCCTTCAGGTCCAGCGAACGGTCGACCGGCACGATCCCCACGCACAGAGCGGAGTCCACGTCGACCACCAGGGTCTTGAGCACCCGCGCGGGGTCCATGCCCAGCTTGCCCGCCGCTTCCATCCCGTACGACGACGCGCCCTCCTCGTGGGCGTACGGGTGCAGCCGGAACGCCACCCCCGCCTGCGTCAGGGCCTTGGTCGCCGGTGTGCCGGACGACGCGGTCCGTGCCTTCGCCACGTCCACCACCCTAGGGTTCGGCTCCGCGTAGCATCCGTTGGTGTGAGCACACACCCCTCGAGCCCGTACGCGCCGGCCGGACGCCCGGCCGGACCCCCGGCCGAGCCCCCGGTCACCTGGGTCCAGGGTGTGGTGACGTTCGCGGTGACGCTGGCGCTGTTCCTGGTCGGTGGCGTCGTGTGCGCGGCCGTCTGGGCGGCGGTGGTGGATCCGCCCACCTACTCGGCGCGGCTGCCCATGTTCGCGGGGCAGCCGGTGCCCAACCTGGAGGGCCTCAACCGCACCTTCAACATCGACGGCACGTTCCTGCTGATCGCCGGCATCGCCGCCGTCGTGCTCGGCCTGCTGTGCGGTGTGCTGTTCCGCTCGAACGGCGTCGTCACCGTGCTCGCGGTGCTGGTCGGGTCCGGCGTCGGCTACGTGACCATGCGGCACCTCGGCATCGGGTTCGGACCCGAGGCGCTGGCCGCGCAGGCGCGCGGCGCCGGCTCGCACGCCATCCTGCTCGCGCCCCTGCAGGTGCAGGCAACCGGCGTCTACTTCGCCTGGCCCGTCGGAGCCCTTGCCGGTGTCATGGCGGCGCTGTGGGCGCTGGCCCCCTTCCCCCCGGAGGCACCGGCGACGGCCACATGGCCGGTCACCGGGCCAGCCACGGGACCGAACACGGGACCGAACACCGGACCGGCCAGCCCGCCGTACCGGCCCGAGCGGCCGCACTGAACCCGTTCGCAGCGCTCGACTCCCGGGGCTAACGTTCTTCCTGAGCAGATAGGGGAATGGCGATGTCGAGCACCACCCCGTCATCGGACGAGCCCGAGTACGTCGAGCTCGGTCACCAGCAGTCGTCGGGCCCACGGCCCGGCCTCGTGATCGGCATCGTCGTCGGCGTGGTCGCGGCGCTGGCGCTGCCGTTGAGCGCCTTCGCGATCTTCCGGTTCATGAGCGGGGGAGGCACCCAGCCGCAGGACGTGCTGCCCGGCAACGCGGTCGCCTACGTGCGGGTCGACCTCGACCCGTCGGCTCCGCAGAAGATGGCGGCGATCCACTTCCTGCGTACGTTCCCCGCCTTCGAGAAGCACACCCACATCACCGACGACAGCACCGACGTCCGCCAGACCATCTTCGACGCGATGCTCGGGTCCGCCCCCTGCCAGGTCGACTACCAGCAGGACGTGGCGCCGTGGCTCGGTGACCGCTTCGGTGCGGCCGTCATGGCCCCGAGCGCCGGCAACACCGACCCCAGCGTGGTCGGTGCGGTCCAGGTGACCGACCGACAGGCGGCCGAGCAGGGGCTGCGCAAGCTGCAGGGCTGTCACCGCGCAGGTGAGCCCGCCGGCGGCTGGTCCTACCTCGACGGGTACATGGTCGTCGCGAAAACCCAGCAGGAAGCGGCAGACTCCGCCGCCGCGGCGAAACGGACGCCGCTCGCCGACAACGCCGAGTTCCGCGCCGACATGGCCAAGCTCGGCGACCCGGGCATCGCCTCGCTCTGGTTCTCCGGCGAGGGCCTCTACCAGGTCTTCCGCGACCATGTGACCAGTGACCCCGGTCCGGCCGGCAGCGCCCTCGACCACATGGGCGACCAGGTACGTCGACAGGTCGAGAGCACCGCCCACAGCGGCGCGGCCGCGTTCCGCTTCGACGACAGCTTCCTCGAGCTCGCCACGGTCCTGACCGGAGACGCATACCAGCAGCCGACCGACGGCGCCGTCGCCGACATGGCACTGCCCAAGACGACGGCGGCCGCCCTCGGTTTCGTCCACGGCGCGAAGTACGTAGACCGCCAGTCCGACGTGCTGCTCGGCATGATGGCAGCGCACCGCGCAACCGACCCCGAGCAGGCACGCCGGCAGCTGGAGCAGCACCTCGGCCTACAGTTCCCCGACGACGTCAAGACCCTCGTGGGCGACAGCTTCACGGTCGCGCTCGACGGGAAGGGCCTCGGTCTCGCCGCGATCGCGGGTAGAGGCAACCCGTCGCTGATCGACCTGGGCGCGCGGTCGACCACCGACACCGAGGCCTTCCGGCGCGTGGTGCAGTCCCTGCAGGATGCGGCCACGAGGCACGGCGTCCCGGTCAAGCTGGCCGTGCAGGACACCCCCGACGGCGCCACCGTGGCCCTGAACAAGGACTACGCCGCCACGCTGGCCGGCGGCGGGCCGCTCCCTGGCACGGCGGTGTTCGACAGGGCGGTGCCGAACGCCGGCGAGGCGCAGAGCGTGCTGTTCATCAACGTCGACGTCCTCAAGAGCGCGGGTCTGGGCATGGCGTCACTTGGTAGTGGCGGGATGCAGGAGCTCCTCGCCAACGTGTCCAAGCTCGAGGCCGTCGGGGCCTCCAGCACCGTCCACGACGGCTACTCGCAGGGCACCATCCGCATCACCGTCGGACAGTGACCTCCAGTGGGCTGTTCGACCAGTTGGCTGGGCGCTAGTTGGGTGACCAGCCGGTGCGGGCCACCTCGGTGGCCGGCAGCGACGGCAGCGCGCGGATCGCGGTCATCTCCGCGCGCATCATCTTCGTCGCCAGCCGCAGCCTGGCCGCGGAGTCGTCGGCCTCGAGCAGTGCCTGCCGGTCCTGCTGGGTGAGCATGCAGGCCGCGGCGAGCTCGTAGGACAGCACCGTGGGGTCGACCGGCACATCGGCCGCCGTGGTGATGTCCCTGCCGGTCAGCTCGGCCAGCGCACCGCGATAGGCCTCGAAGGTCTGCAGCGCCCGCGCCGCCGCCTCGGCCCCGCTGTCACCGGCCGGCTCGTCCATCCACGCCACCTCGCCGACGAGGTACTCGCCGCCGGTGTCGAGCGCGTCGACCCGGAACCGCCGGCGGCCGACCACCTCGATGTCGAATCGCCCGTCGTCGTAGCGCTGGGCCGACGTCAGCTGTGCCGAGCACCCCAGCCGCTGCACCGAGTGCACCCCGCGGCTGCCGACCTCGTAGCCCTCCCGGATGGCCACGATCCCGAACACCCGGTCATCCTCCTCGGGCAGCTCCAGCAGGCCCGAGATCAGCGAGCGGTACCGCTCCTCGAAGATGTGCAGGGGCAGCGTCACACCCGGGAACAGCACAGTGTTCAGCGGAAAGATCGGCAGCCCCTCACTCACGCTCGTCACGCTACCGCCCGCCGCTCGAGGCGGGAGACGTCGATCGCGGGGTGTCCGGGCCCCGCTTACGATGGACGGGTGATCCGCCGAATCGACCTGCGCGAGCACGCGGGGCGCACCGGAGGGGCAGAGCCCGACTACCGCCGCCTCGTCCCGCGCGCCCTGCTCGACGTGGAGGCCGCGACCGACGCCGTACGCCCGGTGTGCGACGACGTACGCCACCGCGGCGCGTCCGCCCTGCGCGAGTACACCCGCAAGTTCGACGGCGTCGACCTCGACCGCGTCCGCGTACCCGCAAAGCACCTGACCGCGGCGCTCGACGACCTCGACCCCCAGGTGCGCGAGGCGCTCGAGGAGTCCATCACCCGGCTGCGCCGCTCCTGCGAGCAGGAGCGCGGGTCCGACGTCAGCACCGAGGTGGTGCCGGGCGGCACCGTGACCCAGCGGCTCGTGCCGATCCAGCGGGTCGGGCTGTACGTCCCCGGCGGGCTCGCGCCGCTGGTGTCCAGCGTCGTGATGAACGTCGTGCCCGCCCAGGTCGCCGGCGTTCCCTCGCTCGCCCTGGCCAGCCCGCCGCAGCACGACAACGACGGCCTGCCCAACGCCACGGTTCTCGCCGCCTGCGCCCTGCTCGGCGTCGACGAGGTCTACGCCGTCGGCGGCGCGCAGGCGATCGCGATGTTCGCCTACGGCTACGACGCCGACCCGCAGAACCCCGACGACGAGGGCTGCCGCCCGGTCGACCTGGTGACCGGCCCCGGCAACATCTACGTGGTCGCCGCCAAGCGGTTGCTCAAGGGGCGCATCGGCATCGACTCCGAGGCCGGCCCCACCGAGATTGCGATCCTGGCCGACGACAGCGCCGACCCGGTCCACGTCGCGGCCGACCTGGTGAGCCAGGCAGAGCACGACCCGATGGCCGCCAGCGTGCTGGTGACTCCCAGCGACACCCTCGCCGACGCCGTCGTCGACGAGCTCGGCCGGCAGGTGCCCGCGACACGGCACTCCGAGCGCATCCGCACCGCGCTGTCCGGCGAGCAGTCGGGCATCGTGCTGGTGCACGACCTCGAGCAGGGACAGCAGGTGGTCGATGCCTACGCCGCCGAGCACCTGGAGATCCAGACCGTCGACGCGCGTGAGCGCGCGATGCGGGTGCGCAACGCCGGCGCGGTGTTCGTCGGCCCGTTCGCGCCGGTGTCGCTGGGCGACTACTGCGCCGGTTCCAACCACGTGCTGCCGACCGGCGGCTGCGCCTGCCACTCCTCGGGCCTGTCGGTGCGGTCGTTCCTCAAGTCGATGCAGGTCGTCGACTACGACGCCGACGCGCTGGCCGCGGTGTCCCCGCAGGTACGCGCACTCGCGCACGCGGAGAACCTGCCCGCGCACGCCGAAGCCGTACGCGTCAGGAACCCGCACGGATGACGCGACTCGACAACCTGCCGCTGCGTGAAGCGCTGCGCGGGGTGGAGCCCTACGGCGCACCGCAGCTCGACGTGCCCGTCGCGCTGAACGTCAACGAGAACCCCTACCCGCCCAGCGACGCCGTGGTCGACGACATCGCCAAGGCGGTGGCCGACGCCGCGCGGGCCCTCAACCGCTACCCCGACAGAGAGGCGACGGCGCTGCGCACGGCGCTGGCCGGCTACCTCGGCCACGGCCTGCGGATGGAGCAGGTGTGGGCGGCCAACGGGTCCAACGAGATCATGCAGCAGCTGCTGCAGGCGTTCGCCGGCCACGGCCGCACCGCGATGTCGTTCGCGCCGACCTACTCCATGTACCCCGGCTACGCACGCAACACCGAGACCGCCTGGGTCACCGCGCCCCGCCGCGACGACTTCACCATCGACCCCGACGCCGCCGTCGCCGAGATCGACCGGGTGCAGCCGGCGGTGGTGCTGCTGGCCTCGCCGAACAACCCGACCGGCACCGCGCTGCCGCTCGACGTGGTGCGTGCTATCTGCGACGCGGCACCGGGAGTCGTGGTGGTCGACGAGGCCTACGCGGAGTTCCGCCGCGAGGAGACGCCGAGCGCGCTGTCGCTGCTGCCGTCCTACCCGCGGCTGGCGGTGACGCGCACGATGTCGAAGGCGTTCGCGCTGGCGGGTGCTCGCGTCGGCTACCTCGCCGCCGACCCCGCGCTGGTCGACGCGCTGCGCATCGTGCGGCTGCCGTACCACCTGTCCGCGGTCACCCAGGCCACCGCCGTGGCCGCGGTCGGCCACGCCGAGGAGCTTCTCGGCCGGGTCGCCGACCTGCGCGCCGAGCGCGACCGGCTCGTCGCATGGCTGCGCGAGCAGCGGCTGCAGGTGGCCGACTCCGACGCCAACTTCGTACTGTTCGGCCGGTTCGCCGACCGGCACGCGGTGTGGCAGGAACTACTGGACCACGGTGTACTGATCCGCGAGACCGGCCCGGACGGGTGGCTGCGCGTGTCGGTGGGGACACCGAAGGAGATGGCGGCGTTCCGCGCCGCCCTGACGGCTGTGCTGGCCTCGCACGGGCCGCAGGAGGTGCAGGCACGATGACGTCCACGGGCAACCGGACCGCTCGCGTCGAGCGCGACACCAAGGAGTCGAAGGTCCTCGTCGAGCTCGACCTCGACGGCAGCGGCCGCGCGCAGGTGTCGACCGGTGTCGGCTTCTACGACCACATGCTGACGTCGCTGGCGCGGCACGGGCTGTTCGACCTCACCGTGCAGGCCGACGGCGACGTGCAGGTCGACGCCCACCACACCGTCGAGGACGTCGCGATCGTGCTCGGGGAGGCGCTGCGGCAGGCGCTCGGCGACAAGACCGGTATCCGCCGGTTCGGTGACTCGCTGGTGCCGCTGGACGAGGCGCTGGTGCAGTGCGCGGTCGACGTGTCCGGCCGGCCCTACTGCGTGCACACCGGCGAGCCGGAGGGGCAGGAGTACGCCGTGATCGGCGGCGGCACCGCCGGGGTGCCCTTCATCGGGTCGCTCACCCGGCACGTGCTGGAGACTCTGGCCTTCCACGCCCACCTCGCCCTGCACGTGCGCGTCCTCTCCGGGCGCGACCCGCACCACGTGGTCGAGGCGCAGTTCAAGGCGGTGGCGCGTGCGCTGCGCGACGCCGTCGCCCATGACCCGCGCGAGGGCGGCGTACCCAGCACCAAGGGCTCCCTGTGACCACTGGGTCCCGGCCGCACGTGGTCGTGCTCGACTACGGCTCGGGCAACCTGCGATCGGCCGAGCGCGCGCTGGTGCGTGCCGGTGCCGACGTGGTGGTGACCGCCGACTACCGGGCGGCGCTGGAGTGCGACGGCCTGGTCGTACCCGGCGTCGGCGCGTTCGCCGCGTGCATGACCGGGCTGCACGAGGTGAAGGGGCCCGAGCTGATCGGCCGGAGGCTGGCCGGGTCGCGTCCGGTGCTGGGCATCTGCGTGGGCATGCAGGTGCTGTTCGGCTCTGGCCGTGAACACGGGGTGATGACGCCGGGCTGCGGCGAGTGGCCCGGAGTGGTCGACCGGCTCGACGCCCCGGTACTTCCGCATATGGGCTGGAACACCGTCGACGTGCCGTCGGGGTCGACGCTGTTCGACGGCGTGGAGCAGGAGCGGTTCTTCTTCGTGCACACCTACGCCGCGCGCTCGTGGGACCTGGTGGTGCACCACCCGTTCCCGAAGCCGACCGTGACGTGGACGACCTACGGCGACGACCGGTTCGTCTCCGCGGTCGAGAACGGGCCGCTGAGCGCGACGCAGTTCCACCCCGAGAAGTCCGGCGACGCGGGCGCGCGGCTGCTCCGCAACTGGGTGCGCGCTCTGCGCTGAGCCGCAGCCGCCGTGCCGAGGACAGGATCGTGGGAACCGGTGGCGACGCCGCGACGTCAGACTGACATGAAGACGCGTGCCCGATGGCTGGGCGCAACGGTGCTCGTCGCCGCGGTGGCGACCGGCTGCGGGGGCGGCGGCGAGTCCGCCACCCCGGGATCCGGCGGCTCCTCCCAACAGGCCGCCCCGACCACCGCGGTGAGCGTGCGCATGGTCGTCACCGGCGGCATCGCCGGCGACCACCAGGTCTACGAGGTGAGCCGTGCCGACGCGACCTCGCCGAGCGCGCAACGTGTCCTCGCCCTGGCCTCCGTGCCCGCCGTGCGCGACTACGCCTCGCAACAGCGCCGGCCTTCCGTGCAGTGCTGCGACATCCAGGTCTACAACGTCACCATCCGCTACTCCGACGGCTCACGCACCAAGATCACCACCGACACCACGTCCGCGCCGATGCAGCTGCAGCGCATGGTGTCGCTTGCGTCGACCGTTAGCTCGACGCGCCAGTCGACCCCGTAACCGAACTGGTTCCATCCGACCCGCCCGCGGGTAAGGGCGGGGAGAGATGCGCCACACCGAAACGCCGCCGAAGGTGCGAATGTGGTGCGGATGAGGAGCCCGCTCGCCGCCACCGCCGACCCGCGGCTGCGGCGTGCGCTGGTCGCGCTGTGCCTTACCGAGATCACCAGCTGGGGGATCCTCTACTACACCCTGCCGGTGGCAGCGCAGGACATCACCCACACCGAGGGCTGGAGCCACGGCGAGGTCTTCACCGCCTTCTCCGCGGGTCTGCTGCTGAACGCGGTGGTCGGCGCCGCCGCGGGGCGCCTGCTCGACCGGTACGGCCCGCGGCGGGTCATGACCATCGGGTCGGTCGTGGGCGTGCTGGGGCTGGTAGGGGTCGCCAACGCGCCCAACCTGCCGCTCTTCTTCGCCGCGTGGCTGGTCATCGGCCTGGCGCAGTCGGCCACGCTGTACCCGCCGGCCTTCGCCGCGGTGACGCGCTGGTACGGCGACGCGCGCACCTGGCCGCTGACCGCCGTCACGCTGTTCGGAGGTCTGGCCTCCACGGTGTTCGCCCCGGTCACCGACCTCCTGGTCGGCGACCTCGGCTGGCGCCACGCCTACCTCGTGTTGGCCGTGGTCCTCGCCATGGTGACGGTCCCGCTGCACGCTTTGCTGCTCACGCCGCCGTGGCCGGGTCATGCGACCGACATCCCCGCGGCAGGGCGGCGCCGCGTCGTGAAGCTGCTGGTCCGCGGCCGCCGGTTCCTGTCCCTGCAGGTGTCGGTGACGCTGATGGGGCTGGCGATGTACGCCGTGACGTTGAACCTGATCCCGCTGCTGACCGACCGCGGGTTCGGGCACGCGGCCGCGGCGGTCGTGTTCGGCCTCGTGGGCGCGGGCCAGGTCGCCGGACGCGTCGCCTTCGCCGTGCTCCCCCGAGGGGCGTCGCCGCATCTGCGGACCGTCGCCATCGGCGTCTCGGCGGTCATCTGCCTGGTCGTGCTCGCCGTGCTGCCCGGACCGGCGGCGGCGCTTGTCGTGGTGTCGGTGCTGACCGGCGCGGTACGCGGGGCCTACACGCTGCTGCAGGCCACCGCCGTGTCCGACCGGTGGGGCACGCGGTACTACGGATCGCTGAACGGCACGTTCACCGTGCCCATCACCGCCTCGATCGCGCTCGCGCCCGCGCTGGGGGCGCTGGCCACCGACCTGCTCGGCAGCCACACCGCCGCGACGCTCTGGTTCGCCGGCCTCGCCGCCGTGGGGCTGGTGGTCGGCCGGCGGGTGTAGGCACTGCTGCGGGCCGCTGCCACCTCCCCGCCACGGGGTGGTCGTGGTCCGACGCTCGCCGGCGCCGACCGTAGGGTTGTGGCCATGGCAAGACTCGAGCTCCTCCCCGCCGTCGACGTCGCCGACGGGCAGGCCGTCCGGCTGGTGCGCGGCGAGGCCGGCAGCGAGACCTCGTACGGCGACCCGCTGCGGGCCGCGCTGGCCTGGCAGGAGGCAGGGGCGGAGTGGATCCACCTGGTCGACCTCGACGCCGCCTTCGGCCGCGGCAGCAACCGCGAGCTGCTCGCCGAGGTGGTGGCCAAGGTCGACGTGGCGGTGGAGATGTCCGGAGGCATCCGCGACGACGAGTCACTGCGCGCAGCCCTGGCCACCGGCTGCCGCCGGGTGAACATCGGCACCGCCGCCCTGGAGGACCCGGCGTGGTGCGCCCGCGCCATCGCCGAGCACGGCGACCGGATCGCGGTCGGGCTCGACGTGCGCGGCACCACCCTGGCCGCCCGCGGCTGGACCAAGGAGGGCGGCGAGCTGTTCGAGGTGCTCGAGCGCCTCGAACGCGACGGCTGCGCCCGCTACGTGGTCACCGACGTCACCAAGGACGGCACCCTGACCGGGCCCAACCTCGGCCTGCTGAAGCGGGTCTGCGCGGCCACCGACAAGCCGGTGGTCGCCTCGGGCGGCATCTCCGGCCTCGACGACATCCGCGAGCTGCGGGGGCTGGTCGACCTCGGCGTCGAGGGCGCGATCCTCGGCAAGGCGCTGTACGCCGCCAGCTTCACCCTCGCCGAGGCCCTCGACATCGCCGGCTGGCCGGAACCGGCATGAGCCTGGCCGTGCGCGTCATCCCGTGCCTCGACGTCGACAACGGGCGCGTGGTCAAGGGAGTCAACTTCACCGCGCTGCGCGACGCCGGCGACCCGGTCGAGATGGCGAAGGTCTACGACGCCGAGGGCGCCGACGAGCTGACGTTCCTCGACATCTCCGCGTCCGCGCAGGAACGCGACACCACGCTGGAGGTCGTACGCCAGACCGCCGAGCAGGTGTTCATCCCGCTCACCGTCGGCGGGGGAGTGCGCAGCCCCGGCGACGTCGACGGGCTGCTGCGCGCCGGTGCGGACAAGGTCGCGATCAACACCGGCGCGATCGCCCGTCCGGAGGTGATCGAGCAGATCGCGCACCGGTTCGGCTCCCAGGTGCTGGTGCTCTCGGTCGACGCCCGCCGGGCCCCGGACATGCCCTCGGGGTACGAGGTCACCACCCACGGCGGCAGCCGCAGCGCCGGTCTCGACGCCGTCGAGTGGGCGCGGCGCGGCGCGGACATGGGCGCCGGGGAGATCCTGCTCAACTCGATGGACGCCGACGGCACCCGTGACGGGTTCGACCTGCCGATGCTGCGCGCGGTCCGTGAGGTGGTGGGCATCCCGGTGATCGCCAGCGGCGGCGCCGGCAGGGTCGAGCACTTCCCCCCGGCGGTCGAGGCGGGCGCCGACGCGGTGCTCGCCGCCAGCGTGTTCCACTTCGGCGACCTGCGCATCGCCGAGGTCAAGCAGGGCCTGGCCGCGGCCGGCTACCCCGTCCGCTGAGCTACAGCCCGAGCTGGCTGTGGTCGAACGCCTTGCGCGCCTGTGCGTCGCCCTCGACCTCGACCTCGGCGTGCTCACCGCGGCCGTACACGAACAGCACCAGCTCGCTGGGCAGGCCACGGGCCACCAGGACGGGCTCGCCGGAGCGGATCCTGCGGTTGTCCGCCACGTCGGTGCGCACCAGCTCGATGCCCACGGTCGCCCGCCGCGCGGTCAGCCGGCCGAGCGCACCGATCCGGGCCCACAGCGAGTCCTGGTCGTGCGGGTCGATGTCGCGCTGCTGCCAGCCGGGCTGCGCGCGCAGCACGTCCTCGTGGTGCACGAAGTACTCCACCGCGTTCGCGGCACGGTCGACCTTCGCGGGCCGGAACGGCGACAGCAGCGGCGGCCCCTGCCGTACGCGGTCGACCAGCTCGGGATACGGCACCTTGCTCTTGAGCCGGTCCATGCCTTGGTTTGTCACCCGCTCCAACGGAGGGAACGCGATCCCCACGGCCGCCAGCGGAGACCCCTCGCGCAGCACCAGGTGCGCGGCCAGGTCGTAGGGCGTCCACCCCTCGCACAGGGTGGCCGCGTCCGGACCGACTTCGTCCATCAGGTCGCACAGCGCGGCGCGTTCACGACGGGACAGGGGCTGGCTGGACTGGGTGGTCATGGCCGGCGATCCTACGGCGTGCAGGACAATGGGCCGGTGACCACTCCCGACCCTCCCGGCCAGAGCGTCGCCGCCGGCCGGCCGCGCGCATCCTCTGCGCTCGACCCGGACATCGCCGCCCGCCTCAAGCGCGACCGTGACGGCCTCGTCGTGTCGGTCGCGCAGCAGCACGGCACCGGCGAGGTGCTGATGGTCGGCTGGATGGACGACGAGGCACTGCACCGGACGCTGACCACCGGCCGCGCTACGTACTGGAGCCGCTCTCGGCAGGAGTACTGGGTCAAGGGCGAGACCTCCGGGCACCGGCAGTGGGTACGCGACGTGCGCCTGGACTGCGACGGCGACGCCGTGCTCGTGGTGGTCGACCAGGAGGGCGCGGCCTGCCACACCGGAGACCGCACCTGCTTCGACGCAGCGCCGTTGCCGGTGACCACACCGCAGGCGTCGGCATGAGGAACCAGCTGGCCCTCAGCCTGGCCGCCGGACTGCTCGGCGGCGGGCTCATCCTGCTCGGTGCCGAGCAGCCGTGGGGCAGCACCGGACCGCCCGTGCCGACGGTGTCCGGCGAGGACGTCAATCCCGTCGGCTCGCTGGTGTCGTCGCTCGGGGCGGTGGTCCTGCTCGGCGCGATCGTCATCGCCGTGACCCGCACGGTCGGGCGTCGGCTGGCCGGGCTGGTGGTGGTGGTCGCCGCGACGGCCGCCGTCTACGTCACCGTCACCGCCGCCGGAGCCTGGTCGGGCTGGCGGATCTCGGTGCTGGTGGGCGCCGTGCTCGGCGCGGTCGGCGGTGGCCTCGCGGCCGTACGCGGTCACCGCTGGGCGGCGATGAGCGCGCGGTACGACGCGCCGTCCACGCCGCGGCCCGCGCACGAGAGCGACCCCTGGAAGGCGCTCGACCGGGGCGACGACCCCACGCTGTAGCGGCCGCCGCTCGCGGGGCACAATGGAAAACCCGTACCCGACTACTTTCTGCACACGAAGGAGCCGTCCGGCATGGCCGACAACCACGGTTCGACCCCCGCGGCCTGGGTCGCCGTCTTCATCGCGCTGGTCGCGTTCGTCGTGGGCGGTGTCGCCCTGGTGTTCTCACCGATCAACTGGCCGATGTTCTGGGTCGGGGTCGCGCTCCTGCCGGTGGCGATGGTGGTCGGCAAGGTCATGTCCGCGATGGGCCTGGGCGCCGACCGCGAGCCACAGCCCTGAGCTCCGATCGGCCAGGTGATGACCGCCCCCGTTCCGCACTGGTCAACCCACTGGTCTCCCCACTGGGCGCGGCCCACCGTCCTCGGACGGCTGTCCGAGCCGCTGCTGCTGGCCGGCGGGCTGGCAGTCGCGGTGGCGTTGCTGCACGTACGCGACCCGCACCAGAGCGGCAGCTACGGCTACTGCCCGTGGCTGCTGCTGACCGGCACGTACTGCCCCGGCTGCGGCGGGCTGCGGGCGGTGAACGACCTGACCGACGGCCACGTCGGCGGGGCGCTGTCCAGCAACCTGCTGGTCGTCTCGCTGATCCCGGTGGCGGTGCTGGCCTGGGCCGTGTGGATGCACGCCCGATGGCGCGGGCGGCCGCTGGGGGCGCCGGCTGCGTCCAAGCCCGCGGCGTGGGGCCTGGCCGCGGTGGTCGTG
>CBFGZI010000040.1:0-27819 GCA_965653225.1 uncultured Propionibacteriales bacterium
CACGGCGGATGGGCGACACGACACCGGAGGCGCAGAGGGCCCCTCCCTCGGCGGGTGGTCCCTTCCCTCGGTTCATACACCCCGGGAAGCGCCCGCGGCACCCGGTGACATGGCTTGTGGTGGGGCCCAGGCGTCCGGCGGCGCCGCACCTGACACGAAAACGTCCCCGGCTGTCTCCTAGCTGCCGCCTGAAACGCAGCGCCAAGCGACAGCCAGCCGGCGAGCGTGCGGGACGCTGGCCAGAAGAACCACGTCGCCACCTGGCAGCAGACGGCAAGCCGAGCGCCCCGAGGACCAGCCCGGCGAGCCATCCCTCTGCGCATGGGCGCTTCCCTCGGGTCATACACCCCGGGAAGCGCCCGCGGCACCCGGTTACATGGCTCGTGGTCAGCCCGCGCGCTGGGCCTTGGCCGCCTCGACGCGCCGTCCGAGGACCAGCGCGGCGCCCCACAGCACGGCGAAGATGACGCCGAGCAGGAACATCGTGGTCACCACGAAGCCCAGCGCGATCGCCGCCACCTGCACCAGCGTCCCGGCGACGTAGCCCCACCGGTAGCGCAGCAGCATGCACACCACCAGCGCCGCCACGGCCAGCCCCAACCCCAAGAACAGCGCAGTTGCCTGGCTCACGGATGAATCCTTGGTCATAACCGTCGTGCTGAGGAAGAGCACGACCGACTCCAGGGCCAGCACGGCCGAGGCCATTGCGCGCATCAGGCCCTCCTCACGGTCACGTTCACCAGCGCCGGCCCGCTCCGCTCGTGCGCTCGGCTCACCGTTCCCCGCCCTTGAACAGCGTCCTGGCCTCCCCGGCGGTGATCACCGAGCCGGTGACGAGCACGCCGCCGGAGCCGAGCGCCTCGCCGTACATGCCGCCCTCCTCGGCCAGCCCGATCGCCGCGTCGATGGCGTCGTCGAGGCGTGGCCGGACCACGACCCGGTCGGGACCGAACACGCCGCGGGCCAGCTCGCCCAGCGACTCGGCCGGCATCGAGCGGGGGGTGGAGTTCTGCGAGCAGACGACGCTGGCCATGATCGGCTCGAGCACCTCGAGCAGGCCCTCGACGTCCTTGTCGCCCATCACGCCGAGCACTCCGATCAGCGGGCTGAACGCGAACGCCTCCTGCACCGCCTCCGCGGTGGCCTGGGCGCCGGCGGGGTTGTGCGCGGCGTCGACGACCACGGTGGGGCTGCGCCGCACGACCTCCAGCCGGGCCGGCGAGTCGACCTGGCCGAACGCGTCCCTGACGACCTCGATGTCGATCGCCTCGCCGCCGCGCAGGGCCTCCACCGCGGCGAGGGCGCAGACGGCGTTGTGTGCCTGGTGTGCGCCGTGCAGCGGCAGGAAGACCTCGGGGTACTGCCGTTCCAGCCCCTGCAGGGTCACCAGCTGGCCGCCGACGCCGGCCGTACGCTCGACCACGCCGAACTCCAGGCCCTCGCGCGCGACCGTGGCCTCGACCTCGACGGCGCGGCGCAGCAGCACCTCGGCCACCTCGACCGGCTGCTGGGCGAGCACGCCGAAGGAGCCCGGCTTGATGATGCCGGCCTTCTCCTCGGCGATCTCCTCAGGAGAGTCGCCCAGGTAGTTGGCGTGGTCGACCGCGATCGGGGTCACCAGTGCGACCGCGGCGTCGGCGACGTTGGTGGCGTCCCACGAGCCGCCCATGCCGACCTCGAGGATGACCACGTCGACCGGCGCGTCCGCGAACGCGGCGAAGGCCATCGCGGTGACCATCTCGAAGAACGACACCGGGTGCGGGCCCGACCGGTCCACGACCTCGGCGTACGGCGCCACCTCGGCGAACACCTCGGCGAACCGCTGCTCCGACAGCGGCTCACCGTCGACGCAGATCCGCTCGCGCATCGACTCCACGTGCGGGCTGGTGAACCGGCCCGTCCGCAGCCCCAGCCCCCGCACCAGGCTGTCGACCATCCGGGCGGTCGAGGTCTTGCCGTTGGTTCCGGTGAGGTGGATGACCGGGGCCGCGTGCTGCGGGTCACCGAGCAGCTCGCACAGCGCCTTGATCCGGTCCAGCGACGGCTCGAGCCGCGTCTCGGGCCAGCGCGACAGCAGCGCGGCCTCGGCGAGCGGGTAGGACGGGGTGGGCGAGCCGGGAGAACCCGGGACGGGACCTGGCGTCGCGCCGGGGGAGGCAGGAGTGGGCATCGGCCTCGAGTCTATGCGGTGGCCGGCGCGCACCACGCCGGCCAAACCGAGTCGTGGGCCCCGCCCGCGTCCCCGTAGGATCGACTGCCATGAGCGACCCCGTTGACCAGCCCCAACACGCCGCGTCGGGGAACGCGGCGGATGCCGCTGCGACCAGCGCCGGACACACCGTACGTGTGCCCGACAAGCCCGCGCTGGAGGGACTGGAGGACAAGTGGTCGCGCGTATGGGAGGAGCAGGGCACCTACCGCTTCGACCGCAGCGTGGGCGAGCGTTCGCGGGTCTACGCGATCGACACCCCGCCGCCCACGGTGTCGGGGTCGCTGCACGTCGGGCACGTGTTCTCCTACACGCATACCGACACCGTCGCCCGCTACCGGCGGATGGCCGGCCAGGAGGTCTTCTACCCCATGGGGTGGGACGACAACGGCCTGCCCACCGAGCGGCGGGTGCAGAACTACTACGGCGTGCGCTGCGACCCCTCGCTGCCCTATGACCCCAGCTTCGAGCCGCCGGAGAAGCCCGACCCGAAGAAGCAGGTGCCGGTCAGCCGGCCCAACTTCATCGAGCTGTGCGAGGAGCGCGCACACGAGGACGAGAAGGCGTTCGAGAGCCTGTGGCGCAGCATCGGCCTGTCCGTCGACTGGTCGATGACCTACACCACGATCGGGACCGAGTCGCGGGCGGCGTCGCAGCGCGCGTTCCTGCGCAACCTGGCCCGCGACGAGGCCTACCTGGCGCACGCGCCGACGCTGTGGGACGTCACGTTCCAGACCGCGGTGGCGCAGGCCGAGCTCGAGGCCCGGGAGTACGCCGGGCACTTCCACCGGGTGGCCTTCCACGGCGAGCGGCCGGTGCACGTCGAGACCACCCGGCCTGAGCTGATCCCCGCCTGCGTGGCGCTGATCGCCCACCCCGACGACGAGCGCTACCAGCCGCTGTTCGGCACCACGGTGCACTCGCCGCTGTTCGGCGTGGAGATCCCGGTGCTCCCCCACTACGCGGCCGAGCCCGACAAGGGCGCGGGCATCGCGATGTGCTGCACGTTCGGCGACCTGACCGACGTGCAGTGGTGGCGCGAGCTGCAGCTGCCGACGCGGACCGTGATCGGCCGCGACGGCCGGCTGCTGCGCGAGACCCCGGGATGGCTCACCTCCGAGGAGGCGAGCTCGGCGTACCACCAGGTCGCGGGCAAGACGGTGTTCAGCGCGCGCGAGCAGGTCGTGCAGATGCTGCGCGACAGCGGCGACCTCGACGGCGACCCCACGCCGACCACGCGGATGGCGAACTTCTTCGAGAAGGGCGACAAGCCGCTGGAGATCGTCGCCACCCGGCAGTGGTACATCCGCAACGGCGGGCGCGACCCGGGCCTGCGGCAGCAGCTGCTCGCGCGCGGCAAGGAGATCACCTGGATCCCTGAGTACATGCGTCACCGGTACGAGAACTGGGTCGGCGGGCTCAACGGCGACTGGCTGGTGAGCCGGCAGCGGTTCTTCGGCGTTCCGGTCCCGGTCTGGTACACCCTCGACCAGGACGGCGACCCCGTCTACGACTCCCCCATCGTGCCGTCGGAGCCGGAGCTGCCGGTCGACCCGCAGACCGACGCCCCGGCGGGCTACGACGAGGACCAGCGCGACAAGCCCGGCGGGTTCACCGGCGACCCCGACGTGATGGACACCTGGGCCACGTCGTCGCTGTCGCCGCAGATCGCGTGCGGCTGGGAGACCGACCCAGAGCTGTTCGCGATGACGTTCCCGATGGACCTGCGGCCGCAGGCGCACGACATCATCCGCACCTGGCTGTTCTCGACGGTGGTGCGCGCCCACTTCGAGCACCACACCGTGCCGTGGAACCACACCGCGATCTCCGGCTTCGTGGTCGACCCCGACCGCAAGAAGATGAGCAAGTCCAAGGGCAACGTGGTGGTGCCCACCGAGATCGTCGACAGGTACGGCGCCGACGCGGTGCGCTGGCGCGCCGCGATGGGCCGCCCCGGCGTCGACTCACCGTTCGACGAGAAGCAGATGAAGGTCGGCCGGCGGCTGGCGATGAAGGTGCTCAACGCGAGCAAGTTCGTGCTCGGGCTGGGCGCGGTCGACCCCGCACCGTCGGCGGTGACCGAGCCGGTCGACTGCGCGATGCTCGGCGGCCTGGCGGCCGCGGTGCAGCAGGCCACGGAGGCGTTCGAGGCCTACGACTACACCGGCGCGCTGGAGGTCACCGAGCGCTTCTTCTGGGAGTTCTGCGACGACTACCTCGAGCTGGTGAAGGAGCGCGCCTACGGCGGGCGGGGCGAGATGCCCGCACAGTCGGCCACGGCGGCGCTGGCGATCGCCCTTGACGTGCAGCTGCGGCTGCTGGCGCCGTTCCTTCCGTTCGTCACCGAGGAGGTCTGGTCGTGGTGGCGTGACGGCTCGATCCACCGCCAGCCGTGGCCCGGCGCCGACGACCTGGGCTCGGCGGCGGCAGCCGACGCCGGCATGCTGTCGGCCGTCGCCCTGGTGCTCGGCGCGCTGCGCGGCACGAAGTCGGCGGCGAAGGTGTCGATGCGCACCGAGATCACGCGGGCGGAGGTGCGCGGCCCCGACGAGGTGCTCGCCCAGGCACGCCACGCCGTCGACGACCTGCGGGCCGCGGGGCGCGTGGTCGGCGACCTGACGTTCACCGCCGACGGCGGCTCCGAGGACGTCGTCGCCGACGTGGACCTGGCGGTCGCGCCGAGCTGAGACCCCGCCTCGGCGCGACCGAGCCCTGCTCCGGGGTGCGCGAAGGGTCATCGTGCGGTTACTGTGGGCCCCTGTCCGGTTGAGCGCACCCCGGTACCGGTTCGGGTCTCGCGGTCCTCGGCCCCGGCATGTCTCGGGAGGGACCCGTGTCGACCCGCCGCTCCATCGTCCTTGCCACAGCCGCGCTGACCGCGCTCGCCGGGCTGACCTCGACCGGCGCCGCGACCGCGGCGCCGCCGTCAGGGCGACACGCCCAACAGGCCAAGGCGTCATCGCCGTCCGGCTCGTTCGCGCTGAGCGGCGCGGCGGCGCGCTCCTACCGTGTGCCCGGCGACATGCGCCGGGTCGAGAGCACGAGCCTCGGTGACGGTCGCACCTCCACCCGCTACCAGCAGCTGGTCGACGGGGTCGCGGTGCTCGGCGGACAGGTCACCGTGGTCGACAACGCCGCGGGCGCCCAGGTGGCGGTGGTCGGTGCGCACTTCCCGGGGCTGCAGCCGAAGAACACCGTCAGGCACGGGCGCAGCCAGGCGCGCGACATCGTCGAGCGGCAGGTCGGCAGCCGCGGTGACTGGACCACCGCGATGCGGCTCGACCCGCGGTCGGGACGGCTGTTCTACGAGATCGACAGCATTCGTGCGGGGCACCGGCCGGTGCGCTGGGTCGATGCGCAGAGCGGCAACATCGTCAACGCCTACGACGCGGCCACGCACGGCGAGGGCGTCGGCGTCAAGGGCGACACCAAGCACATCGACACCGTGCAGGGCTCCAGCGGGGCGTACGAGCTGCGCACGCCCGACGACCGGCAGGAGACCTACGACGCCGGCAACACCACGGCGCTGCCCGGGTCGCTGATGACCGACGACGACGACGTCTGGAACCGGACGAAGCAGAACTTCACCAGCCCCGACCAGCGCGCCGGAGTCGACGCGCACTACTACGCGGGGGTCGTCGACGACTTCTACGGCGACACGTTCCGGCGCAACAGCATCGACGGCAACGGCATGACGATCGTCTCGACCGTGCACTACGGGCGTCACTACTGCAACGCCTTCTGGAACGGCCAGCAGATGACCTACGGCGACGGCGACGGGCGCACCTGCCTGCCTCTGTCCGGCGGGCTCGACGTCGTCGGCCACGAGCTCACCCACGGCGTCACCGAGCACACCTCCAACCTGATCTACGAGGGCGAGTCCGGCGCGCTGAACGAGTCGTTCAGCGACATGATGGGCAACACCATCGAGTTCTACGCCGAGCAGAACGGCCTCGACCCGGCGGCAAAGCCCGACTGGCGGATCGGCGAGGACGTCATCGTCGACACTCAGGGCTTCCGCAACATGGGCGACCCCGCGGAGTTCAACGACCCCGACCACTACTCCGAGCTCTTCACCGGGCCCGAAGACGGGGGCGGCGTGCACACCAACAGCGGCATCCCCAACCACGCCTACTACCTCGCGGTCAACGGCGGCCGCAACGCGGGCTGCGGCGGGTCGCCGTCGGGCCACACGCACACCGCCGACTGCGACGTGACCGTGCCCGCGGTAGGGCTCGCGCGCGCCGAGCACGTCTTCTACGACGGGTTCACCAGCCTGCCCGAGTACGCCAACATGTGCGACGCCCGCAACGCCACCGTTGCCGTTGCCGGTCACCAGAGCGCGAGCATCAGCGCCGCGTGGGCGGCCGTCGGGGTGCACAACGACTGCACGCCCGGCGTCCCGCCACCGCCGCCGTGCCAGAGCAACCCGAACGCGACCATCCCGTTCGAGTCACCCCACCCGTACGGCAACAACGCCGACTGCACGTGGACGTACGACAACGGGTCGCCGGGCTTCGCGTTCCACTTCAGCCTGCTCGACACCGAGAAGGACTTCGACTACGTGCACGTCTACGACGGCAACGGCAACCAGCTCGGCACCTGGACCGGCACGTACAAGCGCGCCATCACGACACCGTGCATCCCCACCAGCACCGGCTCGGTCCGGCTGACCTCCGACACCGGCGTCACCGCCCAGGGCTTCACCGTCGACGCCGTCGAGCCCTGCTGACCCACCCCACTCGCGCCGAGAGCGCGCAAACGCCCCCCGGCCGTGGCCGGGCGTTTGTGCGATCTCGGTGTGACGGGCCCGTCAGGCGGACTTCTCGCGGCGCTCGCGCTTCTTGTCGTCCTTGCGCGGCACCAGCGTCGGGTTGACGTTGGAGGAGACGACCTCGCCGGTCACCACGACCTTGGCGATGTCCTCGCGGCTGGGCACGTCGTACATGACGTTGAGGAGGACCTCCTCCATGATCGCCCGCAGGCCGCGGGCGCCCGTGCCGCGCACCATGGCCAGGTCGGCGATCGCCTCGACCGCGTCCTCGGTGAACTCCAGCTCGACGCCGTCGATCTCGAACAGCTTCTTGTACTGCCTGGTGAGCGCGTTGCGCGGCTCGGTGAGGATCTGGATCAGCGCCTCGCGGTCGAGCGAGCTGACGGTGGCGATCACCGGCAGGCGGCCGATGAACTCCGGGATGAGCCCGAACTTCAGCAGGTCCTCGGGCATCACGTCGGCGTAGGCGTCGTCGGTGCTGGTCTCCTCGGACGAGGAGTGCAGCATCGCGGTGAAGCCCAGCGACTTCTTGCCCGACCGCGCCTCGATGATCTGCTCGAGGCCGGCGAACGCGCCGCCGACGATGAACAGGATGTTGGTGGTGTCGATCTGGATGAACTCCTGGTGCGGGTGCTTGCGCCCGCCCTGCGGCGGCACCGAGGCGGTGGTGCCCTCGAGGATCTTCAGCAGGGCCTGCTGCACGCCCTCGCCGGAGACGTCCCTGGTGATCGACGGGTTCTCGCTCTTGCGGGCGATCTTGTCGATCTCGTCGATGTAGATGATGCCGGTCTCGGCCTTCTTGACGTCGTAGTCGGCGGCCTGGATCAGCTTGAGCAGGATGTTCTCGACGTCCTCGCCGACGTAGCCGGCCTCGGTCAGCGCGGTGGCGTCGGCGATCGCGAACGGCACGTTGAGCATGCGGGCCAGCGTCTGCGCGAGGTAGGTCTTGCCGCAGCCGGTCGGCCCGATCATCAAGATGTTGGACTTGGCCAGCTCGACCGGGTCGTCCTTGCTGTGCTTCCCGGTCTGCACGCCGGCCTGAACCCGCTTGTAGTGGTTGTAGACCGCAACCGCCAGGGACTTCTTCGCCGCGTCCTGGCCGATGACGTAGGAGTTGAGGAACTCGTAGATCTCGCGCGGCTTGGGCAGCTCCTCCAGGCCGACGTCGGAGCCCTCGCTGAGCTCTTCCTCGATGATCTCGTTGCAGAGGTCGATGCACTCGTCGCAGATGTAGACACCGGGACCTGCGATGAGCTTCTTGACCTGCTTCTGGCTCTTACCGCAGAAGGAGCACTTGAGCAGGTCTCCCCCGTCACCGATGCGTGCCACCCGCGACGTCTCCTTAGGTCGGGCCCGGGCCACGTGCAACGGCTCGGGCGTATGTCCAGTTCCGAAGGTACCGCCTCCGGCGGGGCGACGTGCCGGTAGCACGGCGGCAACCCGCCGGAATCAGTACGCCGAGGGCGAACACGCTAGCCCCTTGACAACCGCCGGACTCGGTGCTGCCGAGGCGTGTCGGCACCGGTCCGGCACCGGCACCGTGTCGGGGCGCCCTCGGCGGGCCCGCGCGCCGGCTCAGCCGGCCTGGGCCGGTGCGTCCTTCAGCGAGGCGAGCACCTGGTCGACCAGGCCGTACTCGACCGCCTCGTCCGCGGTGAGGATCTTGTCGCGCTCGATGTCGTGGCTGACCTGCTCCGCGGTCTTGCCGGTGTTGTCGGCGATCATCTCCTCCAGGCGCGTCCGCATCCGCAGGATCTCGTTGGCCTGGATCTCGATGTCGCTGGCCTGGCCGTACGCGCCCTCGGTGTAGGGCTGGTGGATCAGGATCCGCGAGTTCGGCAGCGCCAGCCGCTTGCCCTTGGTGCCGGCCGCCAGCAGGATCGCCGCCGCCGACGCGGCCTGGCCCAGGCACACCGTCTGGATGTCGGGCTTGATGTAGCGCATGGTGTCGTAGATCGCGGTCAGCGCGGTGAACGACCCGCCCGGGGAGTTGATGTACAGCGAGATGTCGCGCTCGGTCTCCATCGCCTGCAGCGACAGCAGCTGGGCCATCACCGCGTTGGCGACCTCGTCGGAGATCGGCGTGCCGAGGAAGATGATGCGGTCCTCGAACAGCTTCGTGTACGGGTCGATGCGGCGGTAGCCGTACGACGTCCGCTCCTCCCACTGCGGGATGTAGTAGTCCATCACCGGCGAGAGCTGGGGGTTCTGCGGGGTGTTCACGGGGCCTCCGGGGTTGGCAGCGAAGGAAGTCATCGGACGGTCACCCCTCACTCGCTCGCCGGGCGGCCGTGCTCGGCGACGTCGCCCGCACTGGCGACGACGTGGTCGATGAAGCCGTAGTCGAGCGCCTGGTCGGCGGTGAACCAGCGGTCGCGGTCGGCGTCCTTCTCGATCTCCTCGACCGGCTGGCCGGTGTGCCGGCTGATCAGCTGGAACATCTGCCGCTTGATGTGCAGCGACTGCTCGGCCTGGATCTTGATGTCGGACGCCGTGCCGCCCAGGCCGCCGGAGGGCTGGTGCATCATGATCCGCGCGTGCGGGAGCGCGTAGCGCTTGCCGGGGGCACCGGCGCACAGCAGGAACTGGCCCATGGACGCCGCCAGGCCCATCCCGACCGTTGCGACGTCGTTGGAGATGTACTGCATCGTGTCGTAGATCGCCATGCCGGAGTCCACCGAGCCGCCGGGCGAGTTGATGTACAGGAAGATGTCACGCTGCGGGTCCTCGGCGTTCAGCAGCAGCATCTGCGCGCAGATCGCGTTGGCGTTCTGGTCGCGCACCTCGGAGCCGAGGAAGATGATCCGCTCTTTGAGGAGCCGCTGGTAGATGTGGTCGTCGAGGCCGTAGCTCTGGCCGCCACCGTTCATCTCGTAGTCGTTCACGGGTCCGACCCTAGCGGTCGGCCACGGCAAACCCACGGGGCGTACGGCGTTGTTCGCGGTGAGCGCAAGCCGCTCCCCCGGCGACCCGCAGGTCGACGGGCTGGGTCAGTGCGCGGGCTGCGCCGACCGCTCCACCGCGGTCTTCATCCGGCGCAGCGTCGTGCGGATCCCGGCGGCCAGCTCCTGGTCGTGGCCGGCCGCCCCGCCGATCAGCGGCGCCGCCACCCGCGTGAGCAGGCTGAAGCCGTCGAGGTCGCGCCGGCCGCTGAGCCGGGTGCCGCCGTCCTCCGGCTCGAGCTCGTACGTCCAGGTCGCGGCGCTCTCCCTGGTACGCCAGGCCACCGCGCGTGCGGGCTCCAGGCGCACGACCGTCGACAGGGTGGGCCAGACCGCCAGACCGCGGCGGTTCACCCCGACCATCCGCAGGCCCTCCCTGACCGGTCCGCCGCCGAGCAGCACGACCTTGCGGCACTCCGGGCTCCACTCGCCCATGCGGGTCACGTCGGCGACGACCCGCCACACGTCCTCGGGCGCGGCGGCGACGTGGACGCTCTCGGCGATCCGGGCGGGCTGGTCCTGGGGCTTGGTCACGCGGTCTCCTCTGCGGGGGGCTCGGTCAGCCGACGGCGCAGGTCGGCGTAGACCTCGGGGTGGTTCAGCAGCTGGAAGTGGTGGGTGTCGGACAGGTGCTGGGCCGTCCCGCCGGGGATGCGGCCGGTCGCGCTGGCCCGCCGCACCATCAGGTCGCCGAGGAGCAGCCCCAGCGGGCCGCTCATGCTGGCGCTGAAGCAGTGGTACGAGGCGCCCTCCAGCGGGGTGCACTCGACCACGGCGCGGCGGAGGTCGAGGATGCCGGCGCTGCGGGTGTTGAGGATGGTGGCGAACGGGGTCGACTCCGGGAACACCGCCAGCGCCCGGGCGCCCCAGTAGACCAGCTGCTCCAACGGGGCGCCGAGGTGCGGCGTGCCCAGGCAGACGACGTGCCGCACCAGCGACGTCCACGCCGCGGGACCGCTGTGGCTGCCGTCGTCCCTGCCGTGCTCGCATGCGGCCAGCGCGACCAGGCCGCCCATCGAGTGCCCCACCAGCGCCAGGTTGCGCACCGGCGTCGGCCACTCGCGCAGCAGGTCGCCCTGCAGGTCGGACAGCATCTCGCCGTTGCGGGCGATCGGCAGACCGGTGTTGTAGCGCAGCACGACGGGCGTCCAGCTGGTCTCCTCCTGCAGCCGCTCGGCGTAGGTGAGCCCGCCCGGCTGGGTCCCGAACCGCCACGACTCGTCGTCCTCGACCAGCCCGTGCAGGAACACCACCACGTCGCCGGTCGCGTCGGGGTAGGACGCGGCGAAGTCGGTGACGTCGCGACCGTGCACCCGCGCGCGCATCGGGATCGCCATCGGGTGTCGCTCGTCCTCGAGGGACTGGCCGATGAGCCCGTTCACGATCGCCGCGGTACGCCTGCCTGCGCGGACAGTCTCGATCGGCGCGCCGCCGCGTCCCCGTCGGTCGGCGCGGCGCAGCCCCGCCCCGCCGGACCGCAGCGCCGAGCCCAGCAGGCCGTAGACGCCGTCGCTGATGCCGTCGTGCACGGCGCGTACGGGCTCGGCGGCGGGTCCGGTGAACCGGAACACGCGGGAGCTGACGGCCCGGTGCACGTCGCGCACGGTGCCGAGCAGCAGCCGCTCGGCGTAGTCGGCCGCCAGCGCTCCGGCCTCTGCGGCAGTGGCCCCTTCGTGCGGGTCCTCGTGAAGCATGTGCACATACTGCCGGTACGACGCGGGCCGTGTCAGCCCCGGCAATAGGGTTGATGTCATGCCCCACCCGTTCGACACCGACACGGAGGCGGCCGGGCTGTGCGCCTACGTCGACGCCTCGCCCTCCCCCTTCCACGCCTGCGCGCAGGCCGCGAAACGGCTCGAGGCCGCGGCCTTCACCCGGCTGCAGGAGACCGACCGCTGGCCGGAGACGCCGGGGCGCTACTACCTGCTGCGCGGCGGCTCGCTGGTCGCCTGGAGCAGCGAGCACGCGGAGGGGCCGGCCACGCCGTTCCGCGTCGTCGGCGCCCACACCGACAGCCCGAACCTGCGGGTCAAGCCGCGCCCCGACATGTCCCGGGCCGGGTGGCAGATGCTGGGCGTGGAGGTCTACGGCGGCCCGCTGCTGAACTCCTGGCTCGACCGCGACCTCGGCGTGTCCGGGCGGGTGGCGGTGCGCGGCGCCGATGGCGGCGTGGAGCACCGGCTGGTGCACGTCGACGAGCCCGTGCTGCGCGTGCCGCAGCTGGCCATCCACCTCGACCGGGAGGTGGCCAGCGAGGGGCTCAAGCTCAACCCGCAGCAGCACCTCAGCCCGCTGTGGGGCGTGGGCACGACGCCCGGCGACTTCCGCGCGTTCGTGGCCAAGGCGTGCGACGCCGATGCCGACGCGGTGCTCGGGTGGGAGATGATGACCCACGACCTCACGCCGGCGCGCCGCATCGGCCGTGACCGCGACCTGGTCGCCGCGCCGCGGCTGGACAACCTCGCCACGAGCTACGCAGGTGTGCAGGCGCTGGTGACGGCGACCCAGCACTCGTCCGCGCAGGCGCCCGCGCGGCCGTGGGTGCCGGCGCTGGTGCTGTTCGACCACGAGGAGGTCGGCAGCATGTCCGAGCGTGGCGCGTTCTCGACGCTGCTGCCGGCCGTGCTCGAGCGGGTCGTCCGCGCGGCCGGCGGCGACCGCGACGACTACCTGCGCGCCATCGCCGGGTCCGTCATCGCCTCCGGCGACATGACCCATGCCACCCACCCCAACTACGCCGACCGGCACGACCCCGAGCACCAGGTACGCATCAACGCCGGCCCGGTGCTCAAGACCAACGCCAAGCTGCGCTACGCCACCGACGCGCTCGGCGCCGCCGCGTTCGTGTCCGCCTGCGAGCAGGCCGGCGTCCCCGTCCAGCACTTCGTGTCCCGCTCCGACCTGCCGTGCGGCTCCACCGTCGGGCCGATGACGGCCGCGCTCACCGGCGCCACCACGGTCGACTTCGGCGCGCCCACTCTGTCCATGCACTCGGCCCGGGAGATGTGCGGCGCGCTCGACCCGGCCATGTACGCCGGCGCCCTCACCGCGTTCCTCTCCCCCGCCTGACCACCCACCCCCGTTTCGACCCCGTTCGACCCGCAGACACCGGAGACCTCCGTGAGCAGAGCAAACGTCGACATCAAACCGCTGCACGCCACGCAGGTGGAGGCGACGCTCGACCTGTTCGACCTCGCCTTCGGGCACTCCTCCAGCGACGCGGAGCGGGAGTCCGACCGGGTGATCCTCGACGACGCCCGGATGTTCGGCGCGTTCGACGGCGACCTGCTGGTCGGCACCACGGTGTCCCTGCCACTGGAGATGACCGTGCCGGGCTCGACGCTCGGGGTGGCGGGGGTGACCGGGGTCGCCGTGCTGCCGACCCACCGGCGGCGCGGCATCCTCAGCGCGCTGATGCGCCACCAGCTAGCCGACCTGCACGACACCGGCGCCGAGCCGGTGGCCGGGCTGTGGGCCACCGAGCCGCAGATCTACCCGCGCTTCGGCTTCGGCTTCGCCGCCCGCTCGCTCGGCGTGGAGGTGCCGCGGGACCGCGCCCAGCTGCAGGCGGCGCCCGCCGCGTCGGCGGGCGACGTCGCGCTGCGCTACGTGCCTCCGACAGAGCTGGGAGCGCTGGCGGCCGAGGTGTTCGACCGTGGCGTCTCCGGACGCCCGGGCGCGTTCCGCCGCGACGCCCGGTGGTGGCGCCGCGCGGCCGAGGACCCGCCGGAGGGCCGCAACGGGGCGTCGGAGCTGCGCGGCGTCGTCGCCGAGCGCGGTGACGAGGTCGTGGGCTACGCGACGTTCCGCACCAAGGCGCAGTGGACGCCCACCGGGCCGCACGGCACCGTGCTGGTGAAGGAGCTGTTCGCCGTCGACCCGGGTGCCTACGCCCGGGTGATGGAGTTCGTGCTCAACCAGGACCTGATGGCCAAGACCCAGCTGCGCAACCGTCCGGTCGACGACCCGCTGCTCGACATGCTGAGCGACCCACGCCGCGCCAAGGTGGACATCAACGACCAGCTGTGGATCCGGCTGGTCGACGTCGACCGCGCCCTGTCCGCGCGGCGCTACGAGGTGCCGCTCGACGTGGTGGTCCGGGTGGAAGACCCGGTGTGCCCGTGGAACACCGGATGCTGGCGGGTCACCGGCGACGCCGACTCGGCGCAGTGCCGCAGCGTCGACACCGCACCCGACCTCGAGGTCGCCATCGACGACCTCGGCGCGGTCTACCTCGGCGGGCGGTCGCTGAGCCGGCTGGCCGCCGCGGGCCGCGTGTACGAGCACACGCCCGGCGCGCTCACCCGCACCTCGCTGGCGTTCGCGTGGGACCCGGCGCCCTGGTGCCAGGAGATCTTCTGACCTTCTCGTGACGCACCAAGAGTCCCGGCGCGGTCACCAGGAACTTCGGCGCGTCACCCGCTGGGCGCCGCGGAGGGGTGCGGTCAGCCGTCGGCGCGCTGCTCGGCGCTCTCCGGCTGCTCCGCCTCGGCCTCGTTGGCCGGCTCCTCGTCGAGCTCGGCCAGCTCGACCTCCTCGGGAGCCGGCGCGTTCGGGTCGGCATAGGCGCCGTCGGCCTGCAGGTTCTTCAGGTCGACCTCGTCGCCGTTGCTGTCCTTCACGTGGGCGGCCTCGACCACCACGGCCAGCGCCTTGCCGCGCACGACCTCGTTGACCAGCAGCGGGACCTGACCGGCCTGCATCACCTGCTGGGCGAACTGCTCGGGCTGCATGCCGGCCTGCTGCGCCCGCCGCACGATGTGCTGGGTGAGCTCGGCCTCCTCGACGCCGAGCTCCTCCTTCTTCGCGATCTCGTCGAGCACGAACTGCGCGACCATCGCGTCGCGGGCGCGCTTCTCGACGTCGGCGGCGAACTCGTCCTCGGTCTGCTTCTCCGAGTCGAGGTACTGCTGCTCGGTCATCCCGGCGTAGGCCAGCTGGTCGCGGATCTGCTCGCGGCGCTGCGCGACCTCGTCGGCCACGGCGCGCTCCGGCAGCGGCACCTCGACACGGTCGAGCAGCTTCTCCAGCACCGCGTCTCGCGCGGCCGAGGCCTGCTCGAGCCGCTTGTCCTGCTCGAGCCGGGCGCGCAGGTCGGCGGTCAGCTCCTCGACGGTGTCGAACTCCGACGCGGTCTGGGCGAACTCCTCGTCGACCTCGGGCAGCTCCTGCTCCTTGACCGCGGACACCTTGACCTTGACGTCGACGTCCTGGCCGGCCAGGTCGCCGCCCACCAGCTGGGTCTGGAAGGTGGTGCTGTCGCCGGCCTTGAGCCCGCGGATCGCGTCGTCGAGCCCGTCCAGCATGTTGCCCTTGCCGACCTGGTAGCTCAGGCCGGTGGCCTGGGCGTCCTCGATCGGCTCGCCGTCCTTGCTCGCCGACAGGTCGATGGTGACGAAGTCGTCGTCGCCGGCCTCGCGCTCGACGTCGACGAGCGTGCCGAACCGCTCGCGCAGGCCCTGCAGGTGCTCCTGGACCTCGTCGTCGGTGACCTCGATCGCGTCGACCTCGGCCTCGATCCCGGTGTAGTCGGGCAGCTCGATGTCGGGCTTGACGTCGAGCTCGGCGGTGAACGTCAGCTTCTGGTGGTCCTCGAAGTCGGTGACGTCGATGTCGGGCTGGCCGAGCGGCTGCAGCTCACTCTCCTCCAGCGCCCGCATGTACAGGCCGGGGATGGCGTCGTTGACCGCCTCGTCGAGGACCACGCCCCGGCCGATCCGCTGGTCGATGATCTGCGGGGGCACCTTGCCCTTGCGGAAGCCGGGGATCGAGACCTGGCCGGCGATCTTCTTGTAGGCCGCCTCGAGGCTCGGCTTGAGCTCCTCGAAGGGCACCTCGACGGTGATCCGCACACTGGTCGGGCTCAGTTTCTCGACGCCGCTCTGCACGGTGATGATGTCTCCTCGGTTCTGATGGTCGTACGGCGCGGTTTTCATCAGGGGCCTGGCGAATCGCTCCCCACCCGGCTGCAATGGTCGGGGCGACAGGACTCGAACCTGCGATCTCCTGCTCCCAAAGCAGGCGCGCTAGCCACTACGCTACGCCCCGCGGCGCCGGGTCGAGTCTAGAGGACGCCACTGCCCGGTTGGGACGCGCCTGCGGGGTCGTGGCATCATGGCCGCGGCTGATGCCGAGCCGGCATCGCTCGCGGGTGTAGCTCAATGGTAGAGCCCCAGCCTTCCAAGCTGGCCACGCGGGTTCGATTCCCGTCACCCGCTCCGATTCGCCGCTCGGGTCAGGCTCTCTCCTCCTCGATATGGCCCATAAGGGCTATAGCACCCCTCCATCCGTCGACGGCAGGGTAGAACCCGTCGCCTGCGAGCGGTTCTTGGGTGGTGCGGCCGCAAGCGGCGGTCAGCGGAGAGGGGACGACCTGATGGATCCACTGGCCTGGGCACTCCGGACCTTCCTCAGCCAGGACGTGGCACGCAGCAACGCCGCCACGGCCGCAGCACGGCTGCTGGACAGGCGGCAGGAGCAAGCCGACGTCGACGCCTACCTCGCGCAGCGGCTCGACGTTCCGGCCGGGTCGGGTACCAGAGGGTGACCTTCCGCGCTCCGCGCGCGAGGCTGCACGGGGACTTGGTGCGATTCACCGTGCAGCCTCGCGCGGAGGGGTGAGACCGAACGCCGGTGCTCGGGAGCCGCTCGCGACGAGCTCACGAGGAGTCCGGCTTGCGAGGCTCACGGAGCAGAGTTCACATCGACGACACATTTCGGTGACCGTGCCGACGCACGTGCTACCTAGCCTCAGGGAGGGCGACAGGGAGGCATGCTGATGAACCGACTCGTGCAGGTGATGCGCTACAGCGGCCTCGGCGCGCTGGCCGGCGTCGGCAGCCAGCAGGTGGCTCGTCGCAACGCGGCGACCGCAGCCGCCGTCCTGCTCCAGCGTCGTCAGGAGCGCGAGGACGTCGACACGTTCCTCGCCCAGCGCTCCGGTGCCCGGCTGCGCACCCCATCGCGGGCCGGTACGGCCTCCTGAGACGGAGAGCGCTACCCCAGCACCCGCCGGTGCAGCAGCACCAGGGCGCGGTCGTCGTTCTGTGAGGCGATCCGGTCGACCAGCCGGGTCGCGCCGTGGTCGAACCCGCGCGTGGCCAGCCGTTCGGCCTCGCCCAGCAGCTTGTCGATGCCGAGCATGATGTCGCGCTGCGGGGTCTCGACCAGGCCGTCGGTGTAGAGCAGCAGCGCGTCGCCGGGGTGCAGCCGTCCGTGGGCGACGTTGAACCGCGCGTGCTCCATCACGCCGAGCACCGGGCCGTCGGAGATCTGGACGGCCCACCGGCCGGACCCCGCGTGCAGCTGCACGGCGGGCGGGTGCCCCGCCGTCCTGATCTGGAACACCCCGGTACGCAGGTTCAGCACGAGGTAGACCGCGGTGGCGAACCCCTCGCCCCACTCCTGCCGCAGCAGGTAGCTGTTGGCCGCCGGCAGGAACTGCTCCGGCGGTACGGACCCGAGCAGGCCACCGAACGCACCCGACAGCAGCAGCGCGCGGGTGCCGGCACCGAGCCCCTTGCCGGAGACGTCCACGACTGCCACCTCGAGCACGTCGTCGCCGGGCACCTTGGCGGCCACCATGAAGTCACCGGCGAACGAGGCGCCGCCGGCCGAGCGCATCACCGCCTCGGCGTACCAGGGCCGGGGCAGTGCCGGCAGCACACCCTGGCTGCGCAGCCGGTCGCGCAGGTCGATGAGCATGCTCTCCCCGCGGGTGCCGGAGACGCCCAGCTTCATCCGCGACCGCGCGTTCCACACCATGATCGCGGCGGTGAGCACGACCACGGCCAGGGAGCCGAACCGCAGGGCCATCAGCCCGTGGGGAACCAGCGCGACGGTCAGGCCGGTGAGCAGGGCACCGGTGACGCCCAGCACCCAGACCAGGCCGCGCATGCTGAGGGTCAGCCCACCCACCAGCACAGGCACGACGAACGTGCTCAGCGGCGCGACCTCCTTGGCCACCGGCACGGCCAGCAGGACGCAGAGCACCAGCAATGCCGCCAGCCAGGTGGCCTCCGCACCACCGGCGCGCCGCAGCAGCAGAGAGACCTGATGCTGACGCCGTCTGCGTCGGCGGACGCCGGCCCGTCTTCGCCAGGCCGCGTCCCTCAAAGCTGCGGACACGTTTTGACCATATCCGCGCCCGCGACGCTGTGTTAGCGCCAAGAGGGAACTGCTTGCGCCGCCACGCCCGCGCAAGCCTGGCACCGCGGACACCAGAACAGGTTCCGTCCGGCCACCTGCGCGGTGGCCACCGGTGTGGCGCACACCAGGCACGGCTGCCCCGACCGCCGGTACACGTACACCTCGCCGCCGTGGTCGTCCACCCTGGGCGGCCTGCCCATCGCGTCCGGCTCAGGCTCGGGCGCCACGGTGTCGATGCGGCCGGTGCGCACGCCCTCGTGCATCAGCCGGACCAGGTCCTGCCACATCGCCGTCCACGTGCCGTGGTCGAGGTCGCGCCCGGCCAGCCGCGGGTCGACCCCGTGCCGGAACAGCACCTCGGCGCGGTAGACGTTGCCGACACCGGCCAGCACGTCCTGCTCGAGGAGCAGGACGCCGACCGGCCGGCGGCTGCGTGAGATCCGGCGCCAGGCCCGCTCCGGGCCGTCGGCGTCGTCGCCGTCGTAGGGGTGGTCCGGGTCGTACCGCAGCGGGTCGGGTCCCAGCCGCTCCAGCACCGCCTCGCGCTCCGCGGGGGTGATGAGCGCGCACACCATCGGACCGCGCAGGTCGGCGTACGCGGTCCGGGTGCTCAGCCGCATCCGGACCTCGCCGCGTGGCTCGGGCGCCGGGCCGGTGCCGAAGTCGAACCGGCCGATCAGGCCGAGGTGGACGTGCACCCACCGGTCGCGGCTGAACGCCACGAACAGGTGCTTACCGGCCGCCTCGGCGCCTCGCAGCAGCGACCCGTCGAGCAGCGCCGCCGAGTCCGCGAACCGGCCCTGCGGCGACTGCACCCGCACCCGTCGACGGCCGAAGGTCCGCTCGACCTCGGCGGCGAGCCGGTGCAGCGTGTGACCCTCAGGCACGCCCGGGCTGCCCGGGGGTCTCGGGCGAGCCGGCTGAGTCGGGCGTCTCCGGCTGGTCGGGCAGCTCGCCGGTCTCCTCGTAGCTGTGCAGCATGCCGATCCGCCGGGTGTGCCGGCTCTCTCCGCTGAACGCCGTGGTCAGGAAGACCTCGACCAGCCGAACGGCCTCCTCCTGGGTGTGCATGCGCGCGCCCACCGACAGCACGTTGGCGTCGTTGTGCTCGCGGGCCAGCGCCGCGGTCTCCTCGCTCCACGCCAGCGCCGCGCGCACGCCCTTCACCTTGTTGGCCGCGATCTGCTCGCCGTTGCCCGAGCCGCCCAGCACGATGCCCAGGCTCCCGGGGTCGGCCACGACGCGCTCGGCCGCGCGGATGCAGAACGGCGGGTAGTCGTCATAGGGGTCGTACTCCGCCGGCCCGTGGTCGACCGCCTCGTGCCCCTGTGCGTCGAGCCAGTCCAGCAGGTACTGCTTGAGCTCGAACGCGGCGTGGTCGCAGCCCAGGTGTACGCGCATACGCCGAGTCTGTCAGGCACCGCGCGGTCAGGCGCCCCGGGCCACCCGGCGACTTTCAGTCGAAGACCGGGTCGCGGTCGCGGGTGCGCTTGAGCTCGAAGAAGCCGTCGGTGCCGGCCACGAGCAGCACGCCGTCCCAGAGCCGGCCGGCGGCCTCTCCGCGCGGGGCCGGGGTCACGACCGGTCCGAAGAAGGCCACGCCCTCGACGCTGATCACCGGCGTGCCCACGTCCATCCCCACCTGGTCCATGCCGGCGTGGTGGGACTTGCGCAGGGCGTCGTCGTAGTCGGTGGAGCCCATCGCGTCGGCGAGGTCCCTGGGCAGGCCGGCCTCCTCGAGCGCCTCCTCGATGGTGGCGCGGTCCTTCTCGCGGCCCTCGTTGTGGAACCGGCGCCCGAGCGCGGTGTAGAGCGGGCCGAGCACCTGGTCACCGTGCTGCTGGGCCGCGGCGACGCACACCCGCACCGGTCCCCACGCCTGCTCGAGCCGCTCGCGGTACTCGGGCGACAGGTCGCGGTCCTGGTTCAGGTAGGCCAGGCTCATCACGTTCCACCGCGGCTGGACCTTGCGGACCTGCTCGACCTCGAGCAGCCAGCGCGACGTCAGCCACGCCCACGGGCAGACCGGGTCGAACCAGAAGTCGGCGACGACGGCCGGCGCCTCGGCTGTGGCCGCATGCCGTCCCGGTGTGGCACCGGTGTCGGTGTCGTGTTCGGTGGCGCGTTCGGTGGCGTCTGTCATCGGACTGGTCCTCTCCCTCGCTCGCCGCGACCACGCTGCCAGCGGCACTCCCTTGCTGTCCATCCCTACCGAATCGGGGTGTTTCAACCGTTTCCAGATTGGAATGTTCAACCCTTGCATAGGGCAACTGACAAGTAGCTCGGGGCATTCCACCGTCGCGTGCAAGGATGCGCACTATGCCTGGCACGAACCTCACCCGCGACGAGGCGCGCGAGCGCGCCGGCCTCCTCACCGTGCACGGCTATGACGTGCACCTCGACCTGACCGCCTCGACGACCACGTTCCCCTCGACCACGGTCATCCGGTTCGGCTGCAACGAGCCGGGCGCCGGTACGTTCGCAGACCTCGTCGGCGCCACCGTGCACGAGATCGAGCTGAACGGCCGCGCCCTCGACCCGGCCACCGCCTACCAGGACAGCCGCATCCGGCTCGACGACCTCCAGGAGGAGAACGAGCTGAGGGTGGTGGCCGACTGCGCCTACAGCCGTACCGGCGAGGGCCTGCACCGGTTCGTCGACCCCGCCGACGACCGGGTCTACCTCTACACGCAGTTCGAGGTGCCCGACGCGCGCCGGGTCTTCACCACCTTCGAGCAGCCCGACCTGAAGTCGCGGTTCACGTTCACCGTCGTCGCCCCCAGCCACTGGCAGGTGGTGTCCAACTCGCCCACGCCGGAGCCGGAGCCGGTCCGCGACGGCGTGAGCGTCTGGCGGTTCGAGCCGACACAGCTGATGTCGACCTACATCACCGCGCTGGTCGCCGGCGACTACCACGTCGTGCGCGACAGCCACGACGGACGCGACGGCGCGATCCCGCTCGGCGTGTTCTGCAGGGAGTCGCTGGCGCAGTTCCTCGACAGGGACGACATCCTCGAGGTCACCAAGCAGGGGTTCGCCTACTTCGAGAACGCCTTCGAGACGGCCTACCCGTTCGGCAAGTACGACCAGCTGTTCGTGCCCGAGTACAACATGGGCGCGATGGAGAACGCCGGCTGTGTGACGTTCCGCGACGAGTACATCTTCCGCAGCCGGCAGACCGCCGCCGCCTACGACACCCGCGCCAACACGATCCTGCACGAGATGGCGCACATGTGGTTCGGCGACCTGGTGACCATGCGCTGGTGGGACGACCTGTGGCTCAACGAGTCGTTCGCCGAGTGGGCCGCGCACCACGCCGCCGTCAAGGCCACCAGGTACGACCAGGCGTGGACGGCGTTCTGCAACTCGCGAAAGAACTGGGCCTACCGGCAGGACCAGCTGCCCTCGACCCACCCGATCGCCGCCGACAACTTCGACCTCGAGGCCGTCGAGGTCAACTTCGACGGCATCACCTACGCCAAGGGCGCCTCGTCGCTGCGGCAGCTGGTCGCGTGGGTCGGCGAGGACGCGTTCCTCGCCGGGCTGCGCGCGTACTTCGGGCGGCACGCCTTCGGCAACTCCGAGCTGTCCGACCTGCTGCGCGCGCTGGAGGAGACCTCGGGCCGCGACCTGGGCGCCTGGGCGAAGGAGTGGCTGCAGACCTCGGGCGTCAACACGCTGCACCCGCGGTTCGAGACCGACGACGACGGCGCGTTCACCGAGTTCACCGTGCTGCAGACCGCCCAGCCCGACTTCCCGACGCTGCGGCGGCACCGCGTCGCGATCGGCCTGTACGACCGCACCGGCAGCGGCCTGGTCCGTCGCGAGCGGGTCGAGATCGACGTCGTCGGCGAGCTCACCGAGGTGCCCGAGCTCGTCGGCATGCGCCGGCCCGACCTCGTACTGCTCAACGACGACGACCTCACCTACGCCAAGATCCGGCTCGACGAGCGCTCACTGGCCACGCTGGTCGGCGGGATCGACACCCTGGCCGAGTCGCTGCCGCGCGCGCTGTGCTGGGGCGCGGCGTGGGACATGACCCGCGACGCCGAGATCGCGGCCAGCGACTTCGTCGAGCTCGTGCTGCGCGGCGTGGGTACGGAGTCGGACCTGACGGCGGTGCACACACTGCTGCGGCAGGCGCAGGCGGCGGTCAACACCTACGTGGCGCCGCAGCGGCGCGCCAAGGTCCGCCAGTCCTGGGAGCAGGGCCTGTTCGACCTGGTCAGGCGGGCCGAGCCGGGCAGCGACCACCAGCTGGCGCTGTTGCGCGGGCTCGCCGGCGCGGTGACCGAGGGCACGACCGCGGACTTCCTCGCCGGGCTGCTCGACGGCAGCGTCGAGCTCGACGGCCTGAGCATCGACACCGACCTGCGCTGGGTGCTGGTCACCGGCCTGGCGTCGGTCGGCCGGATGGACGAGCAGGCCATCGAGGCCGAGCTGGCCCGCGACAACACGATCTCGGGGCAGCAGATGGCCGCGGCCGCGCGGACGGCGATTCCGACACCCGAGGCCAAGGAGTGGGCCTGGCACAACGCGACCGAGCGCGACGACGTCCCGAACGAGACCCAGCGCAACATCGCCGCGTCCTTCCAGCGTGCGGGCCAGGACGAGCTGCTCATGCCCTACGTCGACCGCTACCTCGACCTCGCGCGCACCGTGTGGGAGGTGCGGGGAACCCAGATGGCGAGCAACATCCTCATGCTGATGTTCCCCCGGGCCATGGCCACGCGGGAGGTGCTCGACAAGGTCCAGGACTGGCTCGGCTCCACCGAGGCCAACCCGGCCGCCCGGCGCCTGGTGTCGGAGGGGTGCGCCGACATCGAGCGGGCCCTGCGGGCGCAGGAGCGCGACAGCGCCTGACGTAGGCGGCCTTGCCCAGCCCGAGCTCCTGACAGGCGACCCACGCCGGTGCACCGCCGCACCACCATCGGGGACGTCGCGTGTCGACACGCCCGCGTGCGATGTGTCGAGGAGTGACACGCGACCGCGCCGCCCTCAGGCCAGGTGCGGCATCAGTCCATGTGCAGCATCGGGGGCCGGCGGGCATGGTCAGCCAGCTGCTGGACCCCGGTGGCGATGCCGCCGGCGAAGTCACCGGCGGCGAACGCGGTCTGCATGCTCAGCGCGGCCAGGCCCACCTCCGCGTCGTCGAGCTGGCGTCTAACGGTCCATCCGGTCACGATCTCCAGCTGTCGCGCCACGGGGTCGACCAGCACGAGCACCGAGCGGCTCGGGTCGGCCAGCTGTGAGTGCAGGCGCTCCGCGTGCTCGCGAACCTCACCGTCGGCGGAGCCGACGTAGACGGAGAAGGCGAAGCCGCACGAGACCTCCGCGTTGCGCACCGCACGCTCGATCCCCGCACGGTCGGTCGGGGTGAGCAGCTCACCAGCGTGCACTGGCCCCTCCGGAGTGCTCCTCGCCGGCCTCGTCGCCGGCGCCGATCTCGGCGCGAGAGGTGTGGCGCCCGGCCGGCACGGCGTCTCCCGGCCCGCCGAACCACTGCGGCTCGGTCCACGACGCCACGCCGCGCTGCTGCCGGTCGCCGCGTATCAGCGACGGCGCGAGCACCAGCAGGGTCACGACGAAGATGATGGCCAGCGGGCCGCCGACGAGGAGCAGCAACGCGTGCATGACCGACATCGGAGGCGGGCTCTGCCACGATTTGGGCGTGCTGGCCAGGGCCGGAGAGCCCAGCAGCAGCGAGCCTACGACCAGCGCAACGGCGCCGGTCCGGACTGCGCGGCGGAAAGCGGATGCTGTGGTCACGGGGACAGGCTATCCACTCGGTAACCTCCGGCATGTGACCGACCTGCCCGGATACCCCGACGCCCGCCGTGACGACCTCGTCGAGCAGATCCACGGGATCGCCGTCCCCGACCCCTACCGCTGGCTCGAGGACGGCGACTCCCCCGACACCAAGGCCTGGCTGGACGCGCAGGACGCGCTGCTGCAGCGCCACCGCGAGCGATGGGACGGGCTGTCCGGGTTCGCCGACCGGCTGGAGATCCTGATGAGCACGGGGTTCCACGGTCCGCCGTCGTTCCGCCACGACCGGCAGTTCTTCGCCCGCAGGCGCGCCGACCAGGAGCACGGCGTGCTGCACACGGTCGACCCCGACGGCACCGAGCGGGTGCTGGTCGACCCGATGGCGATCGACCCGGCCGGCACCACCACGCTCGACGCGTACCACCCCTCGCCGGACGGCAGCCTGCTCGCCTACCAGCTGTCCGAGGGCGGCACCGAGGAGTCGGCGGTCCGGGTGATGGACGTGGCGACCGGCGAGATCGTCGACGGCCCCATCGACCGCACCCGCTTCTCCAGCGTGGCCTGGCTGCCCGACTCCAGCGGCTTCTACTTCGTCCGCCAGCTGGCCCCCGACGAGGTGCCCGCCGACGAGCGGCAGTACCACCGGCGGGTGCGGCTGCACCGCCTCGGCACCGACCCCGCCGGCGACCCGATGGTGTTCGGGGGCGAGCACGACAAGGAGTTCGTGTGGGGCGTGTCGCTGAGCCGCGACGGCCGGTGGCTGGTGGTGTCGGGTTCGAAGGGCACCGACCCGCGCACCGAGGTCTACCTCGCGGACCTGCTGGGCGCCGACCCGGGCGCGCCGGAGTTCGTCACCCTGCAGCGTGACGTCGACGCGCAGACCAGCGCGGCGGTCGGCATCGACGGCCGGCTCTACGTCTACACCGACCACGAGAGCCCGCGCGGGCGGATGCTGGTCACCGACCCGACGACGCCCACGCGCGAGCACTGGCGGCCGCTGGTCGACGAGGACCCGGTCGCGGTGCTCAACGACTTCGCCATCCTCGACGACCTCGACGAGCCGCTGCTGCTGGTGTCGTGGACCCGGCACGCGGTGTCGGAGGTGACCATGCACGAGCTGGGCTCGGGGCGGCGGATCGGAGAGCTGCCGGGCCTGCCCGGCCCGGGGTCGCTGGGCGGCATCCTCACCCGCTTCCACGGCGGCCACGAGGCGTGGTTCACCTACACCGACTTCGTCACCCCGCCGGTGGTCTACCGCTTCGACGGCTCCACCGGGGAAGTCGAGGAGTGGGCCCGGCCGCCCGGCCCGTTCCCCGACGTCGCCGGCGTGTCGGCGCGGCTGGTCGAGTACACCTCGTACGACGACGAGACCGTGCGGATGTTCGTCATCGCCGCCGACGACACCCACGACTCGCCGTCGCCCCGACCGACGATCCTGTACGGCTACGGCGGCTTCGGCATCCCGATGACGCCCGGGTTCAACCCCGGCGCGCTCGCCTGGGTCGAGGCCGGCGGGGCCTACGCGGTGGCCTGCCTGCGCGGCGGCGGCGAGGAGGGCGAGGACTGGCACCGCGCCGGCATGGGCCGAAACAAGCAGCGGGTGTTCGACGACTTCCACGCCGCGGCGGAGTGGCTGTGCGACAACCACGTGACCGCGCCGGCCATGCTCGGCATCTCGGGAGGCTCCAACGGCGGTCTGCTGGTCGGCGCGGCGCTGACCCAGCGGCCCGACCTCTACCGGTCCGTGGTGTGCTCGGCGCCGCTGCTGGACATGGCCAGGTTCGAGCAGCACGGGCTGGGTCGCTTCTGGTCCGGGGAGTACGGCACCGCCGCCGACGCGGACGACCTGAAGAACCTGCTCACGTACTCGCCGTACCACCGCGTGCAGGGCGGCCTGGACTACCCCGCGACCCTGTTCACGGTGTTCGACTCCGACACGCGGGTCGACCCGCTGCACGCGCGCAAGATGTGCGCTGCGCTACAGGCCGCGACCACCGCCGACCCCGACACGCACCCGGTGCTGATCCGGGTCGAGCGTGAGGTCGGCCACGGAGCCCGCGCCGTGAGCCGCTCGATCAGGCTCGGCGCCGACACGCTAGCGTTCCACGCCTGGACCACAGGTTTGAGGCAGACTGGATTTGCACGTACTTTCTAGCCCGGTCCACCCCACACACATGTGAGGAAGGAAGCCGTGCTGCCATTCCTGGATCTTGCTCCGAAGCAGGCCCAGACTCCGACCGGCCAGACTGTGCCCTGCTGGAGGGACGGAGCCGACAACCCGCTGTGCAAGGCCGTGTTCGAGTGGACGGGCGGCAACAAGTGGGTGGCGTCGGCCTCGGACTGGCTGATCGCCAGGCCGCTGAACATCCTCGTGCTGCTGCTGATCGGGCTGATCACACGCTGGGTGATCCACCGTGTGATCGACAAGATGATGGGCCGCGCCGCGCACGGCTCGATCCCCGGCATCATCAACCGCAACAAGTCTCGTCAGGTCGTCGACCGGTCCCCGGTGGCCGCGGAGCGCCGTCAGCAGCGCACCGCCACCATGGGGTCGCTGCTGAAGAGCATCACCACCGGCGTCGTGTTCAGCGTGATCGCGATCATGATCGTCGACGTCCTCGGCTTCAACATCGCCCCGCTGATCGCCAGCGCGGGCATCCTCGGGCTCGCGCTCGGCTTCGGCGCGCAGAGCCTGGTCACCGACTTCCTGTCCGGGGTGTTCATGATGATCGAGGACCAGTACGGCGTCGGAGACTCCGTCGACGTCGGCGACGCCGTCGGTGACGTCGAGGCCGTCGGCCTGCGGGTGACCCGGGTCCGCGACATCGACGGCACCGTCTGGTACGTCCGCAACGGCAACATCGCCCGGGTGGGCAACATGAGCCAGAACTGGGCCCGCACCGTGCTCGACATCCGGGTCGGCTACGACGAGGACCTCGACCGCGTGCGCGAGGTCCTCGGCGAGGTGGCCCACGAGATGTGGGAGGAGGAGCAGGCGATGGGCAAGAAGGACGTCTTGGAGGAGCCCGAGGTCTGGGGTGTGCAGTCGCTGGACCCGGAGGCGGTCGTGGTCCGTCTCGTGCTCAAGACCGCGCCGATGCGGCAGTGGGCGGTCGCCCGCGAGCTGCGCGAGCGGATCAAGGAGCGCTTCGACGCCGACGGCATCGAGATCCCGCTGCCGCAGCGTGTCGTCTGGCACCGCGGAGACGAGGACGCCTCCGAGAACGGCAGCCGACCCAGCACCCCGGCGGGGGTGTGAGCCCAACCGCCTGAGGCGCGTGCTCGTACGAGACGGCGCGGGGCCCCAACCGGGGCCCCGCGCCGTTCGTTGTCATGGCCGTTCGTCGTGCCGGCCGGGCTGGTCAGGCTGACAGCTCAGGCCAGGCCGGCGTCCAGCGTGATCGTCGTACCGGCGAGCGCCTGCGACACCGGGCAGCCGGCCTTGGCGCCCTCGGCCGCCTTGACGAAGTCGTCCTCGCTGGCGCCGTCGGCCTTGCCCCGCACGGTGAGCTTGATGTCGGTGATGCCCTTGCCCGGCACCAGCGTCACGTCGGCCTGGGTGTCCAGCGCCTGCGCCGGGGTGCCCGCGTCGGCCAGCGCCTTGGACAGCGCCATCGAGAAGCACGAGGAGTGCGCGGCCGCGATCAGCTCCTCCGGGCTGGTCTTGCCGCCCGGCTCCTCGGCGCGCGCAGGCCAGCTGACGTCGAACGTGCCGATTCCGGACGACTCCAGGCTGACCTGGCCGGCGCCCTCGAACAGCGTGCCTTCCCAGTGCGTCTTGGCGGTGCGGGTCGCGCTCATGCGTTCCTCCTCGTTGGTCGAATGCACCCCCATCCTGTCCGAGCCGCACTCCCCGGTGCGTCCATGGGGTGGTGATTCGCGGCTCGTGGATTCGCGGAGTCGGGGGTCCGCGGGGCGCGGGGCCCCCCGTGTGTTGCCACAATGGGCCGCGTGACTGAGCGACCGGCCGAGGTGAC
>CBFGZI010000041.1:0-27323 GCA_965653225.1 uncultured Propionibacteriales bacterium
GGCTGACCGGCAGCTCCTGGGGGTACGAGACCGCGGGCAGGGCGTCGCGCCGGCGCTGCAGACGCTTCTCCGCCGCGCCCAGCTCGCCGGCGAGCTCCTCCAGGGCGCGCGTCCGGCGCTCCCGGTCGGGCAGGCGGCGTACCCGGTCCAGCCGCCGCCCGAGCCGCCGCTGGTCGGTGAGCATGACCCCGGGCAGCCGTCGCCGCAGGGCGTCGGGTGCGGGAGGAGCGGACTGCGGCGACATACCTCGCTCAGGATATGTGGTGGTTTCAGGTGGGCCGCGGTGATGAGGTACAACGGCCACATGATCCGGCAACGCGTTGTCGTGCACGGCCGTGTGCAGGGCGTGTTCTTCCGGGACAGCTGCCGCCGTGAGGCGGCCTCGCACCGAGTCGCCGGTTGGGTGCGGAACCTCCCCGACGGCACGGTCGAGGCGGTGTTCGAGGGCGAGGCCCCCGACGTCGAGGCGATGACGAGCTGGTGCCGCGGCGGTCCGGCGTACGCCCAGGTCGAACACGTCGAGGTCGAGGACCAGCCGCCAACCGGTGAGCGCGGGTTCGACGTCCGCTGACCGGCGGCCGGCCCTTCAGCTCTGCATGGCGACCCGGTCGGCCTCGGCCCGCTCCTCGTCCCGCGCACGGGCGCGCACCACCACGACCGGGCACTGCGCGTGGCGGACCACGTGGTCGGTAGTCGAGCCCATGACCAGGCCCGCGAAGCCGCCACGACCGCGCGAGGACACCGTGAGCAGCTCGGCGTGGCGCGACGCCTCCACCAGCCGCCGCGCCGGCGTCCCATGCACGACCTCGCAGACGACGTCGACCCCGGCGGGCAGGTGCAGCGCCCGCACGTCCTCCTCCAGCGCCTTCTGGACCGCCTCCTCGTAGTCGGTCATCGGTGGCACGTAAGCGGGGTGCCACGACGGTGGGCGCGGCGCCGAGGACAGCACCCAGGTACGCACCACGTGCAGCCGGCAGCCGGAGCGCCGGGCCCACTCGGCCGCCCAGTGCAGTGCCCGGTCGGCGTGCCGCGAGCCGTCGTGTCCCACCACGATGCCCTCGCGGATGTCCAGGTGCCTGACGACCTCGTTCATCACCGCACCTCCCCGCGGTGCCCCCACGACCAGCGTAGGCGCGCCTGTCAGCCCCGTCCTCGGCCTCGCCCCCAGCATTGTCGTCAGGCTTCAGGCAGCCCGCGTTTCCAAACCAGCTCCTCGACCAGCTCGCAGGAGCGCCAGCCGGCAGACGTGCGCACGAGCCGGTGGTGGTAGTAGCCACCGAACTCCCACACCTGCTCCGGGCCTTCCGGCTGTGCGAGCACGAGCGGGTTGAGGAAGTACGCCGTGGCCGTCGCCTGGTCGCCGTCGAGGCGGACGTCGACCTGGCCGAGCACGTGCTGCCGCCGCGCGAATACCGGCAGCATCTCGGCCAGCCACGCCTTGACCTCGGGCAGCCTGCCGACCGTTCCACCCGTGGCGGTGTAGTCGATGTGCGCGTCAGCGGTGAACACGGTGTCGAGGCCGTCCCACTGACCGAGGTCGATGGCCCGCGTGTAGCGCGTGAGGAGGTCGCCGATCTCCGTCCGGTCGGAGAGCTCCTGCTGGGTCAGCATCAGACCTGGTTCCCTGTCGGTCCAAAAACGGAACACCTGGTGCAATAGTGATCCCGGCTGTTCTAATGTCGGCGCCGTCCAGACGTCAAGACCGGGAGCGCACGCGATGCGGTTCACCTACGCCGAGGCAATGACCGACCCGACGTACTACCTGCCGCTCGCGCAGGCCGCCGAGGCCGCCGGGTACGACTCCATGACCATCGCCGACAGCCTCTGCTACCCGAAGGAGTCCGACTCGGTCTACCCCTACACCGAGGACGGCAGCCGCGAGTTCCTCGAGGACAAGGCCTTCATCGAGCCGTTCGTGCTGATGTCGGCGATGGCCGCGGCGACCCAGCGGCTGCGGTTCACCCCGTTCGTGCTCAAGCTGCCGGTCCGACCGCCGGTGCTCGTCGCCAAGCAGGCCTCGTCGCTGGCCTACATCAGCGGCAACCGGCTCGGGCTCGGGGTCGGGGTCAGCCCGTGGCGCGAGGACTTCGCGGTCACCCAGGTGCCGTGGGAGCGGCGCGGCAAGCGCATGAACGAGGCCATCGACATCGTGCGCGGACTGATGACAGGGGAGTACTTCGAGTACCACGGCGAGATCTTCGACCTCGACCCGGTGAAGATCTGCCCCGCACCGACCGAGCCCGTGCCGATCCTCGTGGGTGGGCACAGCGAGGCTGCGCTGCGCCGAGCCGCGCGGCAGGGAGACGGCTGGATGCACGCCGGCGGCGACGCCGAGGAGCTCGACCGGCTGCTCGAGCGGCTGCACGAGCTCCGCGTCGCCGAGGGCACCGCGGACCGCCCGTTCGAGATCCACGTCATCTCGATGGACGCCTACACGCCCGACGGCATCAGGCGGCTGGAGGACAAGGGCGTCACAGACGCGATCGTCGGGTTCCGGGTCCCGTACCAGACGGGCCCGGACACCGAGGCGCTGGAGGACAAGATCAGGCACCTGCAGGGCTACGCCGAGTCGGTCATCGCCAAGACGCGCTGACGGGCCGAGCGGCCGCCTCGGCGGTCAGCCCGCCGCCTCCGCCGTCACCGCGTCCGCGGCCGCCACCAGCGCGGACGCCCGGCGGGCGACCTCGGCCCCGGTCACCGACTCGCCGACGTGCAGCGACAGCACGAGCTCCTGACGCCCCTCGACGTCGTACGTGGGAGCGGCGATGAGGTTCACCGGCCGCTTGCGGCGCGGGGCCAGGTCGGCCTCGAGGTAGACGCGCTCGCCCAGGTTCGAGGCCATCTCGCCGATCAGCTCCTGGACCCGCGGTGGCAGGTCGTACGCCGCCACGCCGGCCATCAGCGAGTGCAGCCGCAGCCCGGACGGGGTCAGGCTCTCCACCAGGTAGCCCCGCCGGCGGCACTCGGTGACGACCCGCCGCAGGTGCGCCCGGTCCAGCTTGACCGGCAGGGTCGGGCGCCTGGCCAGCCACGAGCTCAGGGCCTCGTCGTGGTCCCACAGCACGTACATCAGCCCGACCGGCGGCGCGAACGGGTACAGCTGCCCCACCCGCACCGACCCGTGAGCCGGCCCGGTGCGTTCCAGCACCATGATCTGGTCGCCCACGACGGCCGACGCCGTGCAGGTCGTGCCGTACCGCTTGCTCAGCGCCTCGAGGTGGCGGCGCGCCACGTGCCCGACCGCGAAGCTGCCCTGCGCCGACCGGCCCGCGGCGATCAGCGCCGGGCCGAGGCGGTAGGTCAGCTCGGCCGGGTCGCGCACGAGGTAGCCGCGACCGGCGAGTGCGTTGACGATGCCCAGGCAGGTGGGTTTGCTGATACCCAGGCGTCGGGAGAGCTCCGACAGCCCGAACCGCTCGTCCGGCCGCGCGGTGAGGAAGTCGAGAACGTCGAGCACACGGTCGGTGGGCGGGGAGGAGCGACGGCTGACCATTGACGGCTCCTGTAACGCGTTCTAGTGTGACGGCGTCCAAGAGTGGACCGAGGCGGTACACATTCGTACCTCCTGCGGCAGTTGTCAAGGAGCCCGCGTGCTGACCCAGCCGTTCGCCGACGCCGTTCTCGAGGCCGAGAGGGTCATCGCCGAGGCCGCCCATGTGCAGGACGAGCAGGACCTCGCGGAGGGCTACGACTACCTCGCCGGCAGCATCCGCGCCTCCTTGCAGATGGCATGGGCCTACGAGCGCGACTTCCCGTTCTTCGTCCGCTCGACCGGCCCCTACACCAAGCTGGGCCTCGACAACCCTGACACGCTGTACTTCCACGCCAACATCCGCGATGACGCGGAGTACGTCGTCACCGGGCGACGGGGAACGACCGCCGACCTGTCCTTCCAGGTGCTGGCCGGCGACTACTCGCCGGTCGACGTGCCCGACAGCCTGGCCGCGTTCGACGACCGGCGCATCGACATCGCCGACGACGGCTCCTTCGAGGTCCGCTTCGGGCCCGCCAAGGGCGGCGAGGGTCGCAACTACTTCACGCTGGGCGCGGGTTCGGCGATGCTCGTGGTCCGCGAGGTGTTCAGCAGCTGGACCCGGGAGCGGCCCGGCGGCCTCCGGATCCATCGGGCCGACCGCCTCGGCCAGGCCCCGCCCGCGATCGACAAGGACCTGATGGCCAAGCGCTACGGCGTCGCCGGCAAGATGCTCCTCAGCAGGCTGCGGACGTTCCTGGCCTTCCCGGAGTGGTTCTACCTCAACCTGCCGGTGAACACGATGACCGTGCCGCGCACCACACCGGGCGGGCTGAGCACGCAGTACTCGGCGGTCGGTCACTACGACCTCGACGACGACCAGGTCATGGTGGTTACGGTCCCCGCGTCCGAGGCGCCCTACCAGGGGATCCAGCTCGGCAGCATGTGGTACATCTCCCTGGACTACACCAACCACCAGACCAGCCTCACCGCCGACCAGGCGAGCATCGACCCCGACGGCCGGATGCGCTTCGTGGTCAGCGAGCGCGACCCGGGCGTGGCCAACTGGCTGGAGCGCACCGGGCACCGCCGCGGCTACGTGCAGATCCGCTGGCAGCGGCTCTCGCGCGAGCTCAAGCCGGCCGACGGTCCCGAGGTGGAGGTGATGCAGATGGCGGATGTGCCGCAGCGGCTGCCCTACTTCGCGGAGTCGCGCGTCACCCCGGAGGAGTACGCCGAGCGCATCGCCGAGCGGCAGGCCGCCTGTGCGGACCGGATGCTGGGATGACCGCATCGGACGGCAGCACGGGCCTGCTGCACGACCATGTCGTCGTCGTGTCCGGCGTGGGGCCCGGCCTGGGTCGCGCGATCGCGGTGCAGTGCGCCCGCGCCGGTGCCGACGTCGTGCTGGCCGCTCGTACGGAGAAGCGGCTGGAGGTGGTGGCCGAGGAGGTCGCCGGACTAGGACGCAGCGCTCTCGTCGTGCCCACCGACATCTCCGAAGAGGCGTCCGTTGAGCGGCTGGTCGCTGCCGCGACGGAGCGGTTCGGTCGCGTGGACGCCCTGGTCAACAACGCGTTCGCGATGCCGCCGATGCGGGACCTCACCGACACCGACGAGGACGCGCTGCGTCGCAGCATGGATGTCAACGTGCTGGCGGCCCTGCGGCTGACCCGGTTGTTCGCACCGATGCTGGCGGAGCGGTCCGGCTCGGTGGTGATGGTCAACTCGGCCGTGCTGCGGCACTCGCGGCCGCCGTACGGTCCGTACAAGATGGCCAAGGCCGCGTTACTGGCGGTGGCGCAGAGCCTCTCGACCGAGCTCGGGCCGCGGGGGATCCGGGTCAACTCGGTCGCACCCGGCTGGATCTGGGCCGAGACGGTGCAGTGGTACTTCGACCACCTCGCCGAGCAGCGGGGCGTCAGCGCGCAGCAGGTGTACGACGAGACCGCGGCCACGCTCGACCTGCGCCGGCTGCCCGAGCCCGACGAGGTCGCCGACGTCGTGGTGTTCCTCGCCTCGCCGCTGGCGCGGGCGGTCGCGGGCCAGTGCCTCGACGTCAACGCCGGCGAGTTCCACCACTGATGACCGCGCACGCCGACACCTCCGCGTCGCCGGCCGACGGGCGTGACAGCGTCGGCACGGTGGAGGACCTGCACGCGTCGGCCTCGCGGCTGACCGGGCTGGACGACTTCGGCGCCGACCGCGACGACGGCTACCAGGAGGGCCTGCGGGTCCTCCTGGAGTCGTACGCGCGCGAGGCGGCCCTCACCCCGGTCGGCAACAAGGTGACGCGGGCGCTCCTGCGCAGCGCGCTGGTCGCCCGGCTGATCAGCGAGAGCGGCTGGAGGCAGCACCCGGAGCACGCCGACGTGCCGATCGAGCGGCCGATCTTCGTCACCGGGATGCCGCGCACCGGCACCACCGCACTGCACCGCCTGCTGACCGCCGACCCCGGCCACCAGGGCCTGGAGCTGTGGCTGACCGAGGTGCCGCAGCCGCGCCCGCCGCGGGAGTCGTGGGAGTCCGACCCCGTGTTCACCGGGATCCAAGAGGGCTTCCGGCGCCACCACGTCGAGCACCCGGAGTTCATGGGGCTGCACTACATCGCCGCCGACCAGCCGGAGGAGTGCTGGCGGCTGCTGCGCCAGTCGATGGCCTCGGTCTCGTTCGAGTCGCTTGCGCACGTTCCCACGTACTCGCGCTGGCTGGACGGCTACGACTGGGGCCCGGCGTACCGACGGCACCGCGCCAACCTGCAGCTGGTCGGGCTCCCGGACGCCGGCAGGCGGTGGGTGCTGAAGAACCCCAGCCACCTGTACGCGCTGGACGCCCTGATGGCCGCCTACCCCGACGCGCTGGTCGTGCAGACGCACCGCTCGCCGCGGACCGCCGTCGCGTCCGCGTGCAGCCTGAGTGCGCACGCCACCCAGGGCTGGTCCGAGGTGTTCGTGGGGGAGCGGATCGGCCACGACCAGCTCGACCTGCTCGGCCGCGGGGTCGACCGGTTCGCCGCCCAGCGGCGGCGCTACGACCCGGCCCGGTTCGTCGACGTGTACTACGACGACTTCGTCGCCGACCCGGTCGGGACGGTGGCAGAGGTCTACGACACCTTCGGGCTGTCTTTCAGCGAGGCCGCGCGGGCGGCCGTGCGGGAGCTGCACCGGGAGAGCACCAGCGGCGCCGGCGCGCCGTCGCACCGCTACTCGCTCGGCGACTTCGGGCTGTCCGCCGCCGAGGTCGACGAACGGTTCGCCGGCTACCTCGACGCGCATCCCCGGCTGGCCGAGGGTCCCTGACCCGGGGCCTCAGCCGAGTGGGTGGAAGGCGTAGGTCTCGTCGGTGGTCAGCTCGTCGAGCTTGCTGACCGAGCGGACGAACAGGCTGCCGTCCTCCTGCACCACGCCGGCCCAGTCGCCCTGGCCGCGGCGGCTCACCGTGGTGAAGCCGAAGACCTCGCGGTCGAAGGTGACGTAGCCCTGGTCGAGCTCGTCACGGTCCGGGGTCAGCTGCGGTGCGATCGTCTCCGGCCCGGACCGGGCCCAGGCGGCGGTGACCCGGCCGTCGGGATGGAAGCGGAGGTAGTTCCAGCCGTGGTCGCCGTTGGCGCCCATCATGCGGGCGGCGTACACACCGTCGCAGCGCGGGCGCGCCGTCGTACGTCCCTCATCCTCCGACATGGTCCCCCCGCCGGGTCGCTGGGCTCTGCGTCAGCCGCAGCCTAGCTCTTCGACGGCCGCGTCAGCTCGAACCAGACGACCTTGCCGTCGTCACGCTGCGTCGACCCCCAGTCGGCGGCGAGCGTGTCCACGATGGCCAGTCCTCGCCCGCCGAGAGCCTCACGCGCGGCGTCGACGCGATGCGGCAGCCGGTCGCTGTCGTCGCCGACCTCGATGCGCACGCGGTCACCGGTCGTGATGAGGGTGACGCAGGCGCCGCTGTGGCCGTGCAGGAAGGCGTTGGTGACGATCTCGCTGGTGAGCAGGACGGCGGTGTCGCTGGTGTCGTCGTTGACGCCGGCGGCGTGGCACTGGTCGTGGACGAACCGACGCGCGCGGCCGACGGCGGCCGGATGCTGCTCGAGGTCGAGCCGAACCGGCGTCGGCCCGAGTCCGGACGCGGTCATGAGGGGTCGGTCCCGTCCTTCCCGGCCTTCCGGCCACGGCGGCAGCCTGAAACTCTCCCTCTCCCAGAACCCCATATGCCCCGGTCGGACCGCGTCTATGCGTGCACGCGCCGATTTTGCCCAACGTCGCGACTGCGGCGGCCCGCAGGCCGCCACGGACGGTCTTCAGCCGGAGAGCCCGACGCCGCTCAGCAGGGCCATCGGGAAGTCTCCGCAGCGACAGAAGGTGACCTCACCGTCGGTCACCGTCGCGCTGTCGGAGGCCCAGAGCGCGGCCACGTCGGGCCGGCGGACCAGCGAGCCCACCGGCTGCCGGATCGAGGTGGTCACCGCGATGCGTCCCTGCGCGTTCACGAGCGCCGCCGGCCCGCCCAGGGCGCGCAGCCATGGCAGCATCACCGGCTCGAACAGCCGGATGAAGACGTCGGAGCCGACGACGCCGACGAACCGGTCCTCGTGGGTGACCGGCAGGGTGAAGGTGAGCGCGTACTCGTCGCTGCACAGGAAGTCGACGTACGGCCCGGTGATGTGCCGCCGGCCCCGGTCACGCGGAACGGCGTACCACGGCAGGTCGGTGTAGTCGCAGAACCGGTCGCTGGACGGGTCGAGGTCGACCACGAGCCTGGTCGGCTCGGCGGAGCCCTCTCCGCTCCACCACTGCAGCCACAGCGCCTGGTCGGACAGCACGGACGGGGCGGCGATGTAGCCGGTGCCGACGACGAGCCCGTCGGCGCCGCCGAGATGGGACTGGATCGTGGGGTCGAGCGCCGCGAGGTCGGCGCTGGACAGCGGTCGCCTGTTCTCGGCCGACCGCGTGAACAGCGACTCCACCCGCGCACGCAGCAGCTCGAGCGGCGCGAACACGGACTCCAGCGTCTGCGTCACCTGGTCGATGAGCTCGCGCGGATCGGTGGTTTGCGTGTCGCTCACAAGGCTCGGTCCCATCGTCAATGGCTGCGCAGACTCTACGACCCGACCAGCTGTAGGCGCATGTCCGTCACGCGCTCGAGAGCGTGCCGGACATGCCGGTCGACCAGCCCGCGGGCCAGGTCCCCGTCACCCGCGGCCACCGCCGCGGTGATCTCACGGTGCTCGGCCCGAGCGGCCTGCTGCCCGGCGCGCTGCCCCAGCGGCAGCCAGAACACGGGGCCGATCTCGCTCTGCATCTGCACCTCCTGCCTCGTCAGGCGCGGCGACTGCGCGGCCGCCGCCACCTCCAGGTGGAAGTGCACCTCGACGCGGCGGTGCTCACCGGGGGAGTGCGCCTGCGTCAGGCTGCCGGTCCAGTACTCGATCCGCTGCGTGTCCTCGGCGGAGGCCCGCTCGGCGGCGAGATAGGCGGCCGTGCCGGCGATCGCGATGTAATGGTCGGCCATGTCGCGCAGGTCGGCGAGTGTCAGGCTGTGCAGCCGCTGCCGCAGGGTGGCCGTGGTCGGGTCGGTGGGCGCGCGTACGAAGCTGCCCCCGCTGCGGCCGCGCCGTGTCTGCACCAGGCCCTGTTGCCGCAACGCCGTCAGCGCCTCCCGCACGGTCACCGTGGACACGCCCATCGCGTTGGCGAGGTCGGACTCGGTCGGCAGCTGCTCACCGTCGGAGAGCAGACCGAGCATGATCGCGTCGGCGAGGCGGCGGCCGACGATCTCGGCGCGGGCGACCGTGTCCAGCGGAGCGAACACGGCTGCGCGTGCGCTCGCCGACGGTCGCTGGATCTGCATGCCGCGGCCCCACCTCGGTCGGAGAGAACCCGCCAGCGGCCACCACGGGCGAGCACCGCGCTGACGGCGACTCTGGGCAGCTGACGGGCAACTGACGGGTTGTGCTTTTACATATATTCCCATATGTTTTCCGTTACCGCGAGACCCGTGGTTCCGCGTACCCCGCAATCTGACGGCGGCCGGCTCCCAACGGCGCCTGAGCGGTCCGCTCACCGGCACCCCGGTGGGCGACCCCGAATGCGGAGGCCGCGTCGAGTACCGCCAGCACCGATCCCAGGCCTGGGCACACGGTGGTCCAACGGGCCGACCGACAGGCCGATCCGAGGTTGAGCTGATGTCTGAGAGCACGACCAGCGTGAGCGAAGCGACCGTCGAGGTCGCCGAGCACGAGCCCACCACCGGAGGGGTGCGGCTGAGCGAGCTGAGCAAGCACTTCGGCAAGGTGACCGCGGTCGACGGTGTCGACCTCGACATCCGCGAGGGCGAGTTCTTCTCGATGCTCGGCCCGTCGGGGTCGGGCAAGACGACCGTCCTCCGCCTCGTGGCCGGCTTCGAGAAGCCGACCACCGGTTCGGTCCTCCTCGCCGGGGAGGACGTCACCGGCCGGGCGCCGTTCGAGCGGGACGTCAACACGGTGTTCCAGGACTACGCGCTGTTCCCGCACATGAGTGTGCGCGAGAACGTGGCCTACGGGCTGCGCGTACGCAAGGTGCCCAAGCGCCGCCGCCTGGAGATGGCGGACGAGGCGCTGGCCACGGTGCGGCTGCACGACGTCGGCGACCGACGTCCCTCGCAGCTGTCCGGCGGTCAGCAGCAACGGGTGGCACTGGCCCGTGCGCTCGTCATCCAGCCCAAGGTGCTGCTGCTCGACGAGCCGCTCGGGGCGCTCGACCGCAAGCTGCGCCAGGAGATGCAGATCGAGCTCAAGGGGCTGCAGCGCCAGGTCGGCATCACGTTCGTGTTCGTGACGCACGACCAGGAAGAGGCGCTGACCATGAGCGACCGGATCGCGGTGTTCAACCACGGTCGGGTCGAGCAGGTGGGCAGCCCCGCCGAGGTGTACGAACGCCCACGTACGCCCTTCGTGGCCGACTTCGTCGGCACGTCGAACCTGCTCGAGGACGACGCGTCGCAGCGGCTGCTCGGCAAGCCGGGCCGGCACACGGTGCGGCCGGAGAAGATCAACCTCAGCACGGACCTGAGCGCCCCGGTCGACGGCGACTCGGAGTCGGCGACCGGCACCGTGACGGACGTGGTCTACGCCGGGTCGGCGACGCGCTTCGTCGTCGACGTGGGCGAGGGAGCTCGCCTGGTGGCGGTGAGGCAGAACGAACAGTCGACGTCGGATGACGTCGGTCGCCTTCGTGGCAAGGAGGTTCGGCTGTCGTGGAGCAGGCAGCACCTGCTCCAGGTGGACGAGCCCGAGAAGACAACCAGCACAAAGGACTGAGCATGAAAGCCACAGGTTCCATCGCTGCCAGCGCGCTCCTGCTCGGGGTTCTCGCGCTCTCGGGGTGCGGCACGAGCGCAACCGGAGAGGCTGACCCGGGATCGGGAGAGTTCAACCCGCCGGACCTGAAGATGCAGCAGAAGGTCGGCAAGGGGGAGGGACAGCTCAACGTCCTCGCCTGGCCCGGCTACGCCGAGGACGGCTCCACCGACCCCAAGGTCGACTGGGTGTCGTCGTTCGAGAAGCAGACCGGGTGCCAGACCAACGTGAAGGTGTTCGGCACCTCCGACGAGGCCGTCAACCTCATGCAGACCGGTGAGTACGACGTGGTCTCCGCCTCCGGCGACGCCTCGCTGCGGCTGGTGGCCTCCGGCGACGTGGAGCCGGTCAACACCGACCTGGTGTCGACGTACAAGGACATCGCGCCGTTCCTGAAGGACCGCGCCTGGAACACCGTCGACGGCGTCAACTACGGCATCCCGCACGGCTGGGGCGCGAACCTGCTGATGTGGCGCAAGGACATCATCAAGCAGCCGCCGACCTCTTGGGGCGCAGTCTTCGACGCGAAGGCGCCCTACGCGGGCAAGATCACGGCGTACGACTCGCCGATCTACATCGCAGACGCGGCGCTGTACCTGATGAAGCACAAGCCCGAGCTCGGCATCAAGGACCCCTACGCGCTCGACCCGAAGCAGCTGCAGGCGGCGCAGGACCTGCTGGAGAAGCAGAACATGGCGGTCGGGGAGTACTGGTCGGACTACCTCAAGGAGATCCAGGCGTTCAAGACCGGGTCGACCGTCATCGGCACCACCTGGCAGGTCATCGCCAACCTGGCCAAGGCGTCCGCACCGGTCGGGGTGACGCTGCCCAGCGAGGGGGCCACCGGATGGTCCGACACCTGGATGGTGGGCAGTCACGCCGACCACCCGAACTGCGCGTACATGTGGCTCAACCACATCACCTCGCCGCAGGTGCAGGCACAGGTCGCGGAGTACTTCGGTGAGGCGCCGGCCAACACGAAGGCCTGCTCGTACACCACCGACCCGAAGTTCTGCCAGACCTACCACGCCAAGGACGCGAAGTACGCCTCCAAGATCCACTACTGGACGACACCGATCTCGCAGTGCCTGGACGGCCGGAAGGTGAAGTGCACCGACTACGCCGACTGGACCGAGGCCTGGACCGAGATCAAGGGCTGACCGCGAGTCCGGTGGGGCGGCCGCATCGCCCCACCGGACCTCTGCCCGCAACGCCCGCCCATCGGGAGGACACATGAGCACGGTCGCGAAACCGGAGTCGCCCGGGCTGCCGGAGCAGTCGATGGCCCGCCGGGTCTCCTCGCACCTGCACCGTCGGCCGAAGGCACGTCTGGCGATGCTCCTTTCGGCGCCCATGCTGTGGCTCGTTCTGGTCTACCTGGCCGCGCTGGCGGCCATGTTCGTCACCGCGTTCTGGACCGTGGACACGTTCACGGGCGAGGTGATCCGCAACTGGACGCTGGAGAACTTCGCCACGCTGTGGAAGGAGGACGTCTACCGCGTCGTCACCGGGCGCACCATCGGCGTCGCCGCGTCGGTGACCGTGATCGACGCGGTGGTCGCCCTCCCCATCGCGTTCTTCATGGCGAAGGTGGCCAAACCCCGCACGTCCAAGGTGCTGGTGGTGGCGATCCTGATGCCGCTGTGGGCCAGCTACCTGGTCAAGGCCTATGCCTGGCGCGTGATCGTGGGCGAGAACGGGGTCCTGGACTCGACGTTCGGCTCGACACCGGGATTCGGGCTGACGGCGACGGTGATGACGCTGGCCTACCTGTGGCTGCCGTACATGATCCTGCCGATCTACGCCGGGCTGGAGCGGCTGCCAAACTCGCTGCTGGAGGCGTCCGAGGACCTCGGCGCCGGACCGGGTCGCACCTTCCGCGCGGTGGTCTTCCCGCTGCTGGTGCCGGCGGTGTTCGCCGGGTCGATCTTCACCTTCTCGCTGTCGCTGGGCGACTACATCGCGGTGGAGATCGTCGGCGGCACGAGCCAGCTGCTCGGCAACGTCGTGTACGACAACATCGGCGCCGCCAACAACCTGCCGTTCGCCTCCGCGATGGCGACGCTGTCCGTGCTGGTGATGCTGTGCTACCTCGGCGCGGTCCGACGCACCGGTGCACTCGAGAACATCTGAGAGGCGGCCATGACCCTTTCCCGACGCGCGAAGACGCTGCTGATGGTGGCCGTCGTCGGCTGCCTGGCGATCATCTACATCCCGTTGCTGGTGGTCGTCGTGAACTCGTTCAACGCCGACTCGACGTTCGCGTGGCCGCCGCACGGCTGGACCCTGCAGTGGTGGCAGGACGCGGCCCACAACGGCGGCGCGATACACGCCATCGGTGTCAGCATCCATGCCGGGCTGATGGCCACGAGTATCGCCCTGGTTCTCGGGTCGCTGGCCGCGTTCGCGCTGCAGCGGTTCGACTTCTTCGGCCGTGACGCCGTCTCGCTGCTGGTGATCCTGCCGATCGCGCTGCCGGGCATCGTCACCGGCATCGCGCTGAGCAACGCGTTCGAGACCATGCTCGGGCTCGACCTGGGCTTCTCGACGCTGGTCATCGCGCATGCGACGTTCTGCATCGTGGTGGTGTTCAACAACGTGATCGCGCGGCTGCGACGGCTGGGTGGGACGTACGAGCTAGCGTCCATGGACATGGGTGCCACGCGATGGACGACGTTCCGCCTGGTCACGTTCCCGATGCTGCGGTCGGCGCTGCTGGCCGGCGCGCTGCTGGCGTTCGCGCTCTCGTTCGACGAGATCATCGTGACCACGTTCACCGCGGGCGCCACCACCGAGACGCTGCCGATCTGGATCTTCGAAAACCTCTTCCGGCCCAACCAGGCGCCGGTGGTCAACGTCGTGGGGGCGGCGCTGATCGTGTTCTCGATCGTGCCCATCTACCTGTCACAGCGGCTTTCCGGCGACAGCGCCGGCGGCGGGCGGCTGTGACGTACTCACAAGGAAGGACGCCGATGTCCGAGAAGCGCGAGATCCGCAACTTCATCGCAGGCCAACGGGTGGAGGCGGCCGACGGCCGCACCACCGACGTCATCAACCCCGTGACCGGGGAGGTCTTCGCCCACGCGCCGCTGTCGTCGAGCCAGGACGTCGACCGTGCGGTCGACGCGGCCCAGAAGGCGTTCGAGGGCTGGCGCGACACCACGCCGGCCGAACGGCAGCTCGCGCTCTCGAAGATGGCCGACGCGTACGAGAAGCGGATGGACGAGCTCGTCGCCCTCGAGAGCGAGAACACCGGCAAGCCGATCGCGCTGACCAAGTCGGAGGAGGTCCCGATGTTCCTGGACCAGCTCCGCTTCTTCTCCGGCGCCGCGCGCTGCCTGGAGGGCCGGTCGGCGGGGGAGTACATGAGCGGGATGACCTCGTTCGTGCGCCGCGAGCCGGTCGGGGTGTGCGCGCAGGTCACGCCGTGGAACTACCCGATGATGATGGCGCTGTGGAAGTTCGCGCCGGCCATCGCCGCAGGCAACACCGTCGTGCTCAAGCCCAGTGACACCACACCCCTGACCACTCCGCTGCTGGCCGAGATCGCAGCCGAGTTCCTGCCGCCGGGCGTGTTCAACGTGGTGTGCGGCGACCGCGACACCGGACGCGCGCTCGTGGAGCACCCGGTGCCGGAGATGGTGTCGATCACCGGCTCCGTGCGCGCCGGCATGGAGGTGGCCCGGTCGGCCGCGGTCGACCTCAAGCGCACACACCTCGAGCTCGGCGGCAAGGCGCCGGTCGTGGTGTTCGACGACGCCGACGTGGAGGCCGCCGCCGCTGCGATCGCCGAGGCCGGTTACTTCAACGCCGGGCAGGACTGCACCGCGGCCACCCGCGTGCTGGCCGGGCCGGGCGTGCAGAGCGACTTCGTGGCCGCCCTGACCGAGCAGGCGCGGCAGGCCCGCACCGGTCTGCCCGACGACGAGGACGTGCTGTTCGGCCCGCTCAACAACGCCAACCAGCTGGAGAAGGTGTCCGGGTTCGTCGACCGGCTGCCCGACCACGCCCGGGTCGAGACCGGTGGCGGACGTCCCGGCGGTGACCTGTCCAACGGCTACTTCTTCGAGCCGACCGTGGTCAGCGGGCTACGGCAGGACGACGAGGCCAGCCAGGACGAGATCTTCGGCCCGGTGATCACCGTGCAGCCGTTCACCGACGAGGACGAGGCGGTGCGCTGGGCCAACGGCGTGAAGTACGGGCTCGCGTCGTCGGTCTGGACGCGCGACCACGGCCGGGCCATGCGGATGGCCAAGCGCCTCGACTTCGGCTGCGTCTGGATCAACACCCACATCCCGCTGGTGGCGGAGATGCCGCACGGCGGGTTCAAGCACTCCGGGCACGGCAAGGACCTGTCGATGTACGGGCTTGAGGACTACACGCGCGTCAAGCACGTGATGACCAACCTCGAGGCCTGACGCCGGCAGCTTTACTGCTGCACCGCCATCTCGCCGAGCTCGGACCAGTCGTCCTGCGGAATCGTCATGTTGACGATTCGCGGTGTCTCGGCGAGGTGGGGTGGCAGGGTCTCGCGTGCCTTGGCGAAGTGGTCGGAGCCCACGTGCGCGGCACCCGCCTCGTCGTCGCGGAACGCCTCGACCAGCACGTACTCGTTCGGGTCCTCGACGCTGCGCGACCAGTCGAACCACAGGCAGCCCGGCTCGCTGCGGGTCGCCTCGGTGAACTCGCCGGCGATCTGCGGCCACCGGTCGGCGTGCTCGGGACGGACGCGGAACTTCGCGGTGATGAAGATCATGCGCGCAGTCTGTCATCCCCCGGTCGACGTGACCTCCTGTCCGCGGAGGAGTGCCTCGAGCAGGTCGACACTGAAGCCGAGCGCGCGCTCGTCGATGTCGAAGGCAGGGTTGTGGTGCGGTGCAGGGTTCGCGCCACCCACGATCATGTACGTCGCGCTGCCTCCCCGGCTCTGCACGTCGGCCATGAACAGGCTCGCGTCATCGCTTCCGGCCATCGGCCCGAAGGTCTGCGCCGTGCCGCCTAGTCCCTCGGCGGTGCGGCGTACGGCCTCGGCGAGTTCTTCGTCCGAGCTCATGGTCGTCGAGCCGCCGGTCTCCACGACGTCGACCTCGCACCCGTACGTCTGCGCTGCTCCCTGGAGCGCGCGGACGACGCGAGCGGTCAGCTCGGTCTGCACCTCGGCGTCGAGGGCCCGCGTCTCGGCGGTGAGCTCGGCCCAGGCGGGGACGATGTTGACGTTGTCGCCGGCGTGCAACGTTCCGACGTTGACGCGGGTGTCCGTGGTGGACCAGCGGGGCTGGCCGAGGACAGCGAGGCTGGCGGTCGCGGCGGCCGCCAGTGCGTTGCGGCCCTGCTGGGGCGCCGCTGCCGCGTGGGAGGCGACTCCGGTGAAGCGGGCGCGCAGCTTGGTGGTGGCGAACGCGCCCACGGCACCGCCGACGACGTGGCAAGCCGGGTGGTCCAACCCGAGGTGCAGGGCGAGGAAGCGGTCCACGTCGGACATGCATCCCGCGGCCAGCATGCTGCGTGCGCCCCGGCCCCCTTCCTCGGCGGGCTGGAAGACCAGCCGCACCGTGCCCGGGAAGTCGGGGTCGCGGCGCAGCCGTTCGGCCAAGGCGAGACCGATGGCGGTGTGCCCGTCGTGGCCGCACGCGTGCATGGTGCCGGCGAAGGCGGAGGCGAAGCCCTGAGCCGTGGGCACGTGGCTCGCCTCATCGGACTCGGTGATCGGCAGCGCATCGGTGTCGCAGCGCAGCGCCCACACCGGCCCGGGCCGCGAACCGGCGATGTCGGCCACCAGGGCCGTGCCAGCCTCGCGCACCCGCGAGACCCACGCGGCGTCCGCGCCGGTCGACGACGCGCGGTCCGCCGAGGCGTCCAGCTGTTCGGGTGTCGGGTAGTCGACCACACCGTCGGTGCTCATCACCTGCGCGCCCAGGCGAGGGTCGACCCCGAGCTCGGTCAGCACCTCGGCCACCCGCGCGGCCGTTCGGACCTCGCGGAACGCGGTCTCCGGGTGACGGTGGAACTCACGCCGCAGCTCGACGACATCGAGGGTCAAGGCAACCTCACTTCGACTGGGCGTTCGCGCCGACGTCCGTACCTGCGGAAGTACAGCACAGTAGACGCGCGCGACCCGCGGCGCGAGCGTGGTCAGTGTCTCCGGCGTCGGGCGGTTTGATCAGGACCGGAGTCCTGCATGGCGTGAGTGTGTTCCGACAGGTGCAGTAGGAGTTCCCGGCGCCAAGCCCCGAGGAGAGGACGGGGGCGCACGCCACCTCTAGACGACGCTCGAACGTCGCGGTAACTCTGGACTCACGGGGGGAGTGGATGGACCAGATCGTGGTGGATGCCCCACGGGCCGGGCCGCTATGGGTCGCGCTCGCCGTTGTCGCCGTTGCGCTGTTGGTCGTCGGCACGGTGATGGTGCTGCGCGCGCGGTCGCACGAGCGGCAGCGGACCGCGGTGCTGCGCGACGTGTTCGGCGCGGAGTACACGCACGTGGTCGCGGGCCGGCGTCGCCGTTTCCGCGCAGAGGCCGAGCTGATCGCGCGGCTGCACCGCTGTGGGGACGTCGCGCTGCGCGACCTCGACGCGCCGGAGCGTGCGCGCGCAGAGGCGGCCTGGGACGCCACGGCGACGTTGTTCGTGGAGAGCCCGGTGGGCGCACTGCACGAGGCGGATGTGCTGGTGGGTGAGGTGATGCGTGACCGCGGGTATCCGGTCGAGCGGTTCGACGACCGGGTTCGACTGCTCTCCCTGGACCATCCGGAGCTCGCCGCGCACCTGCGCGCCGCACACCGCGTGGCGGTACGGGCCGACGAGGGCGCCATCACCGGCACGGAGCAGATGCGTCGGGCCCTGGTCAGCTATCGGCGTGTGCTCGACGCGTTGCTCAGCCCATCGGCCGCGCCTGCGGCGGGCGGGTGACAGGGGTGGACGCGCAGCCCCGTCAGCAGGTGCTGATGGACCGCTATGAGCTCGGCGGGCTCGTGGGCCGAGGCGGCATGGGCGAGGTGTACGTCGGCCACGACCGCGTGCTCGGACGACGCGTGGCGATCAAGGTCCTGCCCGATGGTGATGCGCGTCGGGACGAGGACCTGGCGCGGCGGCTGCGTCACGAGGCCCGGGTGGAGGCGCTGCTGGAGCATCCCAACGTCGTGCGCGTGCACGACCTGAGCATCACCGACGGGACCATATTCGTGGTGATGGAGTACCTGGAGGGCGAGACGCTGCGAGCGCGCCTGGGGCGGGACCGGGTCCTTCCCGTCGACGACGCCGTGCGGATCGCCGCCGACGTGTGCCTTGCCCTGGCCGCCGCCCACGAGGCAGAGGTGGTCCACCGCGATATCGGGCCGGGCAACATCATGCTCTGCACCGACGGCAGCGTGAAAGTCATGGACTTCGGCATCGCCCGCATGGCCGACGGCACCTTCCACACCGCGGGCCAGACGATCGGTACTCCGGGCTACCTGTCTCCCGAGCAGGCGGCCGGGAAGGCCGTCGACGCCCGCTCCGACCTGTACTCGCTGGGCTGCACGCTGTACCACATGGTGACCGGCCGGCCGCCCTTCACCGGCACGCGTCCGGTCGAGGTCGCCTGGCAGCACTGCTACGCCGAACCGCGACCGCCACGCACCCACCGGCCCGACCTGCCGGCCACGCTCGAGGCGGTGCTGCTCCAGGCGCTCTCGAAGTCGCCGGAGGAGCGCCACGACGACGCTCTGCAGATGCGTGCGGCTCTGCTGTCCACGCTCGACGGCCGGGACGGGCAGCAGACGGGCTTGGCGGTGGACGGGGTGTCACGCGAGGCCGTCACCCACGCTCTTGCCATGACGACCCTGCCGACGGTACGAACGTACCCGCCGGGTGCACGCATCGACTGGACGGCGGTCGGGGCCGCGAACCTCGGCGCAGCCGCCGCAGACCGCAGACGCGAGCGGCTCGGCATCGCGATGATCGTGCTGGCGCTGGCCCTGCTGGCCGTCGTGGTGGCGGCCGCGCTGAGCTCGTCTTAGCAGCGCGGGGGCGGGCCGGGGCACCTCGGCCTGCGGTCGCGGCTGGCCATGACGCCGGCCGAAGGTGACCGTGATCGACTCGCCGACGACGCGGTCGCCAACGCCAAGGTCCTCCCTCGACCACCACTTCAACATTTCGGGATTCGGGAGGATTCAAACCCCGATGCGGGGGTATGGACGGCGCTGTCGGCCCAATCCGCTAGGAGTCGCCATGCCGCGCCCACATGACCACAGGATTGGGACGGCTGCCATCGGCCTCCGTCTCGCCGCCGTACTGCTGGTCGCCGCGCCGGTAGCGAGCGTGGCGGCACCTGGTGCCGCTCTCCCCGTCCGTGGCGCTACCCCGGCGTCCTCGAGCGGCGCGGTGGGCCCAGCCGGCGGTGCCGCGTGCCCGGGAGGCCGCAATGGTGCCGGCTGGACGTTGAGCACCGATACGTACAGCCCCAGCTACTCCCACCACGCCTACGTCGGCAATGGCCACCTCTCCCAGCGTGTGCCGGCTGCCGGGATGGGCTACGTGGCGACCGGGGAGAAGACCGGCTGGCCGCTCTACACGCCCCGCTACGACGGCGCCTTCGTCGCCGGCTTGTACGGCGCCGACCCGGCCATCGAGGGCGGCAAGACGATCGACTCCGCGATCCCGACCTGGTCGACGCTCAACCTGACCAGCGGCTCCCAGACGTACTCCGCGGCGACGCCGGCCGGCCAGGTCTCGAACTACACCCAGGCCCTCTCCATGGGGTGCGGCCTGCTGCGGACATCACTGACCTGGACCGCCGCCGACGGCCGCTCGACCGATCTGGTCTACGAGGTGATCGCCGACCGTGCCGACCCCCGTGTGGGCGCAGTGCACATGACGATGACGCCGCACTGGGACGGTCAAGCCACGGTGACCGACGTGATCGACGGTGCCGGCGCGCGGCGGCTCGTCCAGACCGGCGGCGGCGCGGTCGCCGGGTCACCGGGCTCGATGGAGGTGAACTTCAAGACCCAGACGCTCGGCACGCCAGGCACCGTCGCATCGACGCTCAGCCTGGGCAGCACCATCCAGGCGACCAAGCAGCACATCAGCGCGACAGCGCGCAACCTCACCACGAACGACGCGGTGTCCTTCCCGGTCAAGGCGGGCACGTCCTACGAGCTCACGAAGTTCGTGGGTGTCGACACGGCGCTGACGTCGAACACGCCGGAGGCCTCGGCGCTCGCGGCCTCACAGGGTGCCGCTGCCGAGGGTTGGTCCGGCGTGTTCGGTGACCACGCCGCCGCATGGTCGGGCCTGTGGGCTTCCGACATCACCGTGGCCAACCATCCCGACCTGCAGGACTGGGTCCGCTCCAGCCTCTACAACACGTGGTCGAGTATCCGCAGCGGCACCGACGACAGCATCTCCCCGGTGGGTCTGAGCAGCGACAACTATGCCGGGCTCATCTTCTGGGACGCCGAGACCTGGATGTATCCGAACCTGCTCCTGATGCACCCCGACATCGCGGACTCGGTCATCGCGTACCGGCAGAAGACGCTGCCCGGCGCGCTGAAGAACGCGGTGGAGGCCGACGCCCAGGACCCCAACCAGAGCTACGGATACGACGGCGCGTTCTACCCCTGGCAGGGCGCCGGGACCGGGGACCTCAACCAGGAGTGCCACAGTGTGGACCCGCCGCACTGCATCACGCAGGTTCACCTCCAGGGAGACATCGCGCTCTCGGTGTGGCAGTACTACCTGGCCACCGGTGATACCGCCTGGCTGCGCGACCACTGGCCGATCCTCGAGGGCATCGCGAAGTTCTGGGCCGCACGGGTCACCGCAAACGCCGACGGGAGCTACTCGATCCACAACGTCGCCGGACCGGATGAGTACTCCAACGGCGTCACGGACGCCGTGTACACCAACGCGGGCGCGGCCACCGCGCTCCGCAACGCGACGAAGGCCGCACAGATCCTCGGCTTGCAGGTCCCCTCCCGTTGGACGGCGATCGCCGACGGGCTGCGGATGCCGTTCGACTCGGCGAACCAGGTGTTCTCGCAGTACGACGGCTACTCGGGGACTCTGATCAAGCAGGCCGACACGGTGTTGCTCATCTACCCGATGGAGTGGCCCATGTCGCCGCAGGTCGCGGCGAACACGCTGGACTACTACGCCGAGCGCACCGACCCCGACGGACCGGCGATGTCCGATGCCATCCACGCCATCGACTCGGCGCAGATCGGTCAGCCCGGGTGCGCGACCAACACCTACCTGAACCGGTCGATCAGGCCCTTCGTCCGGGACCCTTACGCGCAGTTCGCCGAGGCTCGCGGTGACAAGGCCGGGTCGCTGGACCCCCTGGCAGGGGCCGCGGCCTTCGACTTCCTCACCGGCGCCGGCGGCTTCACCCAGGTCTTCACGTACGGGTTGACAGGGTTCCGGTGGAGGGCCGACCGGGTGCATCTCGACCCGATGTTGCCACCGCAGCTCTCCGATGGCGTGACCCTGAGCGGTCTGCACTGGCAGGGGAGGACCTTCGACGTGCAGATCGGCGCGAGCACGACCCGGGTCACCGTGCGCAGCGGGGCCCCGATGCCGGTCGAGTCGTCCGGCAGCACCCAGGTCGTCGCAGCCGGCTCGTCGCTGACGATCCCCACCCGCCGTCCCGACCTGACGCCGACCACGAACCTCGCGCGCTGCAAGCCGGCCTCGGCGAGCTCGGAGGAAGCCGGAATGTACGCCGAGGCGGCTGTCGACGGCAGCACCGCCACCATCTGGGCCCCCTCCCCACAGGCCGGTGGCGGCAGCCTCACCGTGGATCTCGGCGCGCGGACCACCGTCTCGGGCGTCGCGGTCCAGTGGACCGATGCCGCGCCGACCTCATCCAGCATCCAAACCTCACTCGACGGCACCACCTGGACCGCCGCACCGCCCACCGACCCGACCACAGGACGCTTCCGCAACTCGGTGCAGGCCCGCTACATCCGCGTCAACCTGACTGCTGCAAGCGACACAGGCCGAACCGGTATTCGCGAGGTTGTCGTCTCGAAGTAGGCGTAGCACTCAGCGGGTCGAGAAGTCGGTACGCACACGCCGCGATCGCAGGCGCCGCGCCGAGCCCCCGGGCCTACGAGGCGACCGCGGCGAGCAGGCTGTCCAGTGGTTGGCGACTGTGGCGGTGAGGCCGGGAGAGGTAGAAGTCGGCGTAGTAGCGGCCGGTTTCCTCGTAGCCTGCCGGGTCGAGTCCGCGCTCGGTGACGGCGCGCAACGCCGCCTCGCGTTCGGAGCCGGAGGCGAACCGCCGCTGTGGGAAGCTGACACCGTTGAGCTGTTCGGTCACCAGTCCACGCTGCGACAAGGCCGCACCGATCGGCTCGTAGGAAAACTGACGCAGCACGAAGGCGGCCACCCACGGTGCCGAGCGTCCGGGGCGGCGCGCGCGCACTACCTGCCCGAGAGTGAGTTCGCTGATGTAGCCGATCCCGCCGGTGCAGATGACCACGTCGACGTGGTCGAGCTCTCTGGTCAGCTCGGCTGACGGCTGGTCGACCTCGAGGTTCTCCGCCCATCCGCTCTCGAGCAGGCCGACGCGGCGGGCGTAGGCGACCGCGTTACTGGCCGCGTCGAGGCCTCGGACCCGTACGGCGTCGGGAAGAAGACGGTCGGCGTAGTAGGCCTTGTCGGCCGTGCACACCTCGTCCGCGGACAGATCGGCCAGCTGCGGGCTCGAGTAGCGGTCGAACAGGTCGTTGAGATCGAGGTCGTAGCGCAGCAATGCGGCGTTGACGCCGTAGGAGCAGCAGAGGTCGAGCACACCCAGCGGCTCGCCCGCGGCCGCGTCGCCGTCTGCCTGCATGGCGGCGAAGATCGTCTCGAAGATCGGTCGTGCGCGTTGTGGGATCTCGTAGTCGAGTTTGCTGAGCGTGCGGAAGTAGTCCCGTGGGTCGGGACGATCGTAGATGTGGCTGAAGTCTGCCTTGCCAGTTTCCGCGGCGCTTCCGGTCACGCAGTCGCCTCCTCGTAGGCCGGCTCCACAGCACACTAGGCGATGAGCCATAGGGCCGTGAGACCACAACGCAGCGACGGGTCAACGGCAGCGAGCCTCTTCGACGTGCATGGACGACTCGCGGAGGTTGCCGCGTCGGTACCTCATGTGTCTGAGTTGCTTCGCCCAGCAGCCGCCTTTTTCGTGGGTCGACGCCTACGGGCCCGAGGCGCCTCTTCGGCCCCCTCATCCCCGTCATCGCCTCCGGTGATCTCCTTGATCATCCCGGGCAGGCCGGACACTTGACCTGCTGGTTGCAGATCGAGCCGGTTGACCGCCTCGGCGAAGCGCAGGTAGGTGTCCACACTAGCGATCACGATCCGGGCGTCGATGGTAAGAAGCTCGATGCCTAGCGCTGCCACCCGAACGTAGGCGTCGATCACGATTCCCTTGTCCAGCACAACCTCGAGCACGTCCGCGAGACTGCTCGGGCGTGGTGCTCTGTTGACGGACTGCGTGGCTACGGTCATCTCGGTTCCGTTCTCAGGGCTGACCGGATGGCAGCAAATGGGTCACGCTCACCGGGCACGGCACAGGCGCCACCCGGGTCGACGTCAGCGACTTCGGGCAAGCCGTACCCGCCTGCCGGATGGCCTAACAGCAGTGCTGCCGAGGCATGGGGCCACGCATGTAGGCGTGAATGCACGGGGCGGTCGCGACGTCGAGCTCAGTCTTGCTGACGCTGCTGCTTCTTGGTCTCGGTGAGGTCGCTGAGCCGCTCGGCGTCGGCGCGCGCCTCAGTGGCGGCCTGCCTGGCCTCGCGGGCGTCGTCCATCTCCTCGGCCGCAGTGCGCTGGGCGGTCCGCTTCTTCGCCTCCGCGTCGGAGTCGACGCGCGCCTTGCGCTGCTCGGCCGCGGCGGCACGGTCCGCCGCGCGCTGATCGGCTGCTGACTTCTTCGCCGAGGCCGTCTTCGCGGCCTTGGCCCTCGCCTGCTGCTTGCCGCGCGTCTCGGTGGTCTCGGCCTCGCCGATACCCGAGGCGACGCGCTCATGGGCGGCCGTGCGCTTCTCCTCGGCCTCCCGGCGACCCTGTTCGGCGGTCTCGCGCGCCTGGTCACGGCGCGCCGCGGCCTCCCTTTCGAGCCGGGCCGCCGTGCGGAGCCGGTCGGCGTGCTCAACGCGGTTGGCGCCCCTCTCGGCGATGGCTGGATCGCCCAGGAGCGTACCGGCGAGCCTGTCGGCCGAGCCGATAGTCCGGTCGAGCGTCAGTCGGAGAACGGAGTCCTCAGGAAGCTTGTCCGCCACCGTGTGGTCGAACAACTCCAGCGGAAGACGCGCGAGCTTGTAGGGAATGGAGACGAGGGTGCTGATCATGGTGGTCCTCACTTGTCGGCCTCGGCGCGTAGCTCCGCGGCTCGCTGCTCGTCAGCGGCAGCTTCACGCTCGAGGCGCGCCTTCTCGGCGGCGGCCTGCTGCTCGGTGGAGGTAGCGTCGGCGGCCACCTTCGCGGCCTCGCCCGCCCGGGAGTCGGCGACTGCCTCGGCCTGCTGCTCGGCGGCCTCGCGACCGGCGGCTTCCTGACGCTGGGCATCGCCAGCCGCAGCGGCGCGCTCACGCTGCTGCTGCTGCCGTGCAGCGGCCTGCTCGCGCTGCGCCTCGGCGCGCACATCCCCCTTCTGCTCGGCGGACTCGCGGTTGGTCTCGCGCACCTCCTGCGCAGCCTCCTCGCGCTTGGCGTCGGCGACCGCGTCCTCGGCGACGGCGTCCTTGCGACTCTTGGCCTCGGCCTGCTGCAGCCGTCCCTCCTCCACGAGGTCCCCCTTACCGCTCACAGCCCCGGCAACTTCCTTGGCCTTGCCCGCGACGCCGTCGAACAGCCCCTTGCGGGCCTCCTTTGCGTTGTCTTTGCCCATGCCTGCTCCGTGCCCGCTGGAAACCAGATGACACGGGCGTGCGTGTGTGGGGTGAACCTCACGGCCTCGTGGGCTGTTGATCCTGGTGGGACTAACGTGTGCCGTCACGGTTCAAGACGCGCCACCATGAGCGACCCGCACCCGTACGTGCCTACACACCTACGACACGCAGTGCGTGTCGCATGCGGTACCAGTGCGACGCATGGTGGATGCGCGGTCTGTATCAGGTTCGACGTGGGCGTTTCTCGGTTCGAGCCCCGGTTGTCTGTGGATCACAGAGGAGGCCAGCCCGGCGGGGAAGCCGGATGCGTTATGCCCCGCGTAGGGCCGCGGAGACCGCATCTCGCGTACGGTCGATCACTGAGGCCAGAGGCCCAGCCATCAGGTTGGACGTCATCGCGCTACCCACGGACGGGTGCGGATGACTGGGCGCGATCGCCTCCGCCGCCTTGATCGCCTGCGCCAGCAGTGCCAGCTGGTCGGGGTCACTGTACTGGCTCAACAGCGGGAACTCGTCGCGCTCTTCGGCGGCGGCATGGTCCAGCACCGCCTCCTCCAGCGCCTTGAACTGAGGCCCGAAGTCTGGGTCGTCAACCTTCATGCCGTCGAGGGAGGCGAGGAGCGTCTTGGATGCGGTCTCCTCCTCCAGACGTGCCTGCACCACGCTGCTGCCACCCTCGGCCATCCTGGCGCGCGGGTGGGTCACCAGCTCCTCGGCGGTCTCGTGCACCGCCAGGAATCGCCGGAGCTCCTCGAACTGATGCTGCTTCATCTTTGGGCTGGGCGCAGCGTTGACCGCCGCGAACAGGTTCCTGATGTGCTGATGCTGCTGCATCAGCAGCTCGACCGCATCAGGCTTCTGGGTCTGGGTCATCGTCCCTCCCGGTTCCTTGCTGGCCGGGCGCAGCCACGCCCCGGTTGCTCGCAGCCGTACCCATGGAGTCGCCGCTCAAATCGACATGGTCGTGGTCACGACAGCGCACCGAGCAATGACTCATCACGTCTTGGCGGTATCAGGCAGAAGACGGGGCTGACCCGCCGTCGCGCATAGGCACCAAATCGTTCTTCATCAGCCGACGTTCGCCGTCTTTGCGGGCAGCCGACGTCTCTGTCTAACCGACGGTTGCGGTTGAGTCTGGTGTCCGAGGGGGGACTTGAACCCCCACCCTCTATACGAGGACTAGCACCTCAAGCTAGCGCGTCTACCTATTCCGCCACCCGGACAAGGCGCGACATTTCTGCCGTCGTGCGGCGGCAACTGTAGCAAACCGGCACACGGGTTTCGGCAGGTATGCCTAGGAGGCAGGATAGCCCCATGGCTGACCCAGCGACCCCTCCGGAGGACCGTCCGCAGTACGACCCGTCGGCTGAGGTGACGCAGATCTGCACCGACCTCATCCGGATCGACACCACCAACTACGGCGACCAGGAGGGGCCCGGCGAGCGAAAGGCGGCCGAGCACGTCGCAGCGCTGCTGGCAGAGGTCGGGGTCGAGCCGCAGGTGTTCGAGTCCGAGCCCGGGCGCACCACGGTGGTCGCCCGCTGGGGGGAGACGGAAGCGAACCGGCACCGTGACGCACTGTTGGTGCACGGCCACCTCGACGTCGTACCCGCCATCGCTGACGACTGGCAGGTGCACCCCTTCTCCGGCGAGCATCGCGACGGGTGCGTGTGGGGGCGCGGCGCGGTCGACATGAAGGACTTCGACGCGATGGTTCTGTCGACGCTGCGGGCGCGGGTCCGCGCCGACGCACCTCCGGGGCGGCCGCTGGTGGTGTGCTTCACCGCCGACGAGGAGGCCGGGGGCAAGAAGGGCGCCGGCTGGCTGACCGAGCACCACCCGGAGACGGTCGAGGGCTGCACCGAGGCCGTCGGCGAGGTCGGCGGCTTCAGCGCCACCCTTAACGACCAGCGCATCTACCTCGTCCAGAGCGCGGAGAAGGGCCTGGAGTGGATGCGCCTGCGCGCCAAGGGCAACGCCGGACACGCCTCGATGCGCCACCTCGACAACGCGGTGACCGCGCTCAGCGCCGCGGTCGCACGGCTCGGCTCCCACGACTGGCCCACCCACGTGCGGCCGGCGATGGCCGAGATGCTGCGCATCGTCGCCGACATCGTGGGGGAGGAGTACGACGAGCAGGACCCGAGCCCTCTGGTCCGGCACTTCGGGCACAGCGCGCGGATGATGGACGCGGTCCTCCGCAGCACCACGAACCCGACGATGCTCGAGGCCGGCTACAAGCTGAACGTCATCCCCGGAGAGGCCGTGGCGTACGTCGACGGGCGGTTTCTGCCCGGCTTCGAGGAGGAGTTCTACTCCACGGTCGATGAGCTGCTCGGCGACCGCGTGACCCGGGAGACGGTGCACAGCGACATCTCCCTGGAGACGACGTTCGACGGCGCGCTCGTGGACGCGATGCGCGAGTCCGTGCTGGCCGAGGACCCCGGCGCCGTCGTCGCGCCGGTCCTGATGAGCGCCGGCACCGACGGCAAGTGGTGGCACAAGCAGGGAGTCCGCTGCTTCGGGTTCACCCCGTTGCGGCTGCCGGCGGACCTCGACTTCACCCTGATGTTCCACGGGGTCGACGAGCGCGTGCCGGTCGACGCGCTCGAGTTCGGGTCCCGGGTGTTCGACCGGTTCCTCGACCGCGCCTGAGCCA
>CBFGZI010000042.1:0-27245 GCA_965653225.1 uncultured Propionibacteriales bacterium
AAGGCCGACTGCCCGACTTCCTGATCGTCGGTGCCCCCAAGGCAGGAACAAGCGCCCTGCACGGCGCACTCGCACGCCACCCGGACCTGCATCTGAGCGAGATCAAGGAGCCGAAGTACTTCCTGTGCGGTGACGCGCCACCGCCGTCCTACCGGGGACCGGGCGACGCGCACAGCTGCCGCGAGTGGGTCTGGCGCCGCGAGGAGTACGAGGCGCTGTTCGCGGGGGCGACCGAAGGCCAGCTGTGCGGGGAGAGCACCCCGTTCTACCTCTACGACGAGGACGCGCAGCGTCGCATCGCCGAGCAGCTGCCGAAGGTCCGGATGGTCGCAGTGCTGCGCGACCCGATCGACCGCGCGTACTCCAACTGGATGCACCTGTGGGCCGACGGCCTGGAGCCCATGTCCGAGTTCGCCGAGGCCTGCGACGCGGAGCAGGCACGGATCGCCGCCGGCTGGGCGCCCTTCTGGCACTACCGGTCGATGGGCTCGTACGGCCGGCAGCTCGAGGGCCTGTTCCAGCGGTTCGACCGCGACCAGGTGCTGATCATGCGCTACCGCGACCTCGTGGACGAGCCGCACCGCACGCTGGACCGGGTCTGCCGGTTCCTCGGCGTGCGCGAGGGCGTCGTCACCAGCGTGCCCACCAACAACTCGCGCCCGTTCGTGCCGGCCGGGCCGCGGGCGACGATCCTGGGGCACAGCCTACGACTCGGCGCACGGGCGGGCGCGCTGTTCCCGCCGCACATGTGGCGCAGGGCGAGCCGCCCGCTCATCGATCTGCGGCGGGGCGACGCCGCCGCGCCGCGGCCGACACTGACGGCCGCGGAGCGCGCGAGCCTGCTCGCGCCGCTGCTGCCTGACATCGACCTGCTCGAGCGCCTCACCGGCGAGTCGTTCGGCGACTGGCGGGCGACCGTCGACCGCGGTTCGTTCCACCACCGCAGCCGGCGGGGCTCGGTCGCCTGACCATCTCGAGACGCTGCGGGGCGTGACGCGTCAATCCGTCCCCGGAATCTTTGCGCGTCACCACCTACCGCGAAGAAGAACTGACGCCTCACCGCAGCGCAGGATTCAGGTGTCGCTGGGCGTGACGCGTCAAAGCATCTGCACTGCTTGCGCGACAGATTGACGCGTCAGCGCAGCACCTGGGTGTACAGGTCGTGCGCACCGTCGGGCCGCGCGGCCTCGAAGAAGTACCGCACGCCGCCGAGCCGCAGCGGCACCGCCGCGACGTAACGCAGGGCGCCGTCGGAATACGGGGAGGTCGCCACCGGTGCGCCGTTGACCGGCACGAGCACACCGTCGACCTCCTCGGCCAGCCCGGTCCGCTCGAACCAGTTCTCCTCGGCGGTGGCCCGCCCGTCGTACAGCACCCGCAGCGGGTCGGTGCTCAGCACCGCGGTCACCCGCGCACCTCGGGCGTCCCACTCCCCCAGCCGCCCGGTCAGGACCTCCTTGCGCATCGTCCAGTCCAGGCCGTCGTCGCTGGTGGCGTACCACGTGCTCATGCGGTCCTCGGCACCCACCGCGTCGAGCGGGTGGCAGCAGACCCACATGTGCCAGCCGCGGTCGTCCTGGGTGATGACCGGGTCCTTGACCGCGGTCTGGCGGTCACCGGGCAGCACCATCCGACGACGGCCGAGCGACAGCTCCTCAGGACGCCGCGCCTCCACGCACTCGATCCACCAGTGCTTGCTTCCCGGGCTGGCGCAGCTGAGGTAGAGCCGCCAGGCGCCGTCGGGCAGCCGCACCAGCACGGGCCGCTCGAAGGACGCCGCACCCACCGCGTCACGGCGAACCTCCGCGACCGGTACGAAGTTCTCGCCGTCGTCGGAGCGCGCCACGGTCACCGCCACGCCGCGCCCCTCCTCCACCGGCCGGCGCACCCGGTAGGCGATCCAGAAGACGTCGCCGACCCGCAGGGCGCTGACGGCGCCCGACCAGTTACCGGGCCCCGAGGCCGGTGCGGGCACGACAACCGAGGAACCGTCGAAGCGCGGAAGCGCCACGCCATTGATGGTGTGCATACCTGAAAGTCTACCACTTTAGTCAAGTTTGCAAACCGCGGCCTGCTCGTCAGACCGCCCTCGTCACACCGGTCGTGGGCCGCGACGGCTGGGCTGTGCGGACTCGATCGTTACGCCCGAGCCACACGCGCGTTCCGACCTCGAGCCCGAGCTCGCGTGCGTGAGATCTCGCCAGTACGACACTGACGTCGCCCTCGCCTTCACCAGCGGTGCCGTCCACCGGGGTCGCGTCACCGGTCCGGACCGTCAGCCGGACCTCGAACCCCACCCGCAGCAGTCGCACGACCTCACCCGGAACCGCACCCAGCCCGTCGTCCTGCCGGAGCACCTCGATGTCGTGCGGCCGGACCATCTCCCCCTCCAGACGGGTCACCGGGCCGAGGAACCCCATGACGAAGTCGTTGGCGGGGGCGTCGTACAGCTGGTCGGGAGACCCGATCTGCTCGACCCGGCCCTCGTTGATCACGACGATCTCGTCGGCGACCTCGAGCGCCTCCTCCTGGTCGTGGGTCACGAACACGGTCGTCACGTGCACCTCGTCGTGGAGGCGGCGCAGCCAGTCACGCAGCTCCTTGCGAACCTTCGCGTCCAGTGCGCCGAACGGCTCGTCCAGCAGCAGCACGGTGGGCTCCACGGCAAGCGCGCGGGCCAGCGCCATGCGCTGCCGCTGACCGCCGGACAGCTGCGCGGGCAGGCGGTGCGCGAACTGCGAGAGGTGCACGAGCTCGAGCAGCTCGTCGACCCGACGCCGGACCTCGGCCTTCGGCCGCTTGCGGATCTCCAGTCCGAACGCGACGTTCTTCGCCACGTTCATGTGCTTGAAGGCGGCGTAGTGCTGGAACACGAACCCCACGTTGCGCCGCTGCGGCGGCAGGTGGGTGGACTCGGTGCCCTCGATCCAGACCTCGCCCTCGTCGGCGGACTCCAGCCCGGCGATGATCCGCAGCAGCGTGGACTTCCCGCCGCCGCTGGGGCCGAGCAACGCAGTCAGCTGCCCGGTGGGGATGCTCAGCGAGACGTTCTCGAGGGCGACGAAGTCGCCGAACCGCTTGCTGACGTTGTTGATCTCGATGCTCATTGGGAGTCCTTGGGGCGCAGGATGCTGACGACGACGATGCAGATGACGGACGCACAGGCGAGCAGGAACGCCGTCGCGTAGGCGGTCTCCTGCTCGAAGTTCTGGTACGTCTGCTCGACCACCAAGGTGGCGGTCTGCGTCTCCCCGACCACGTTGCCGGAGACGACCTTCACGGCGCCGAACTCGCCGAGCGAGCGCGCGAGGCTGAGCACGATGCCGTAGACCACGGCCCACTTGATGCTGGGCAGCGTGATTCGCCGGAAGGTCTGCGCGGCGTTCGCCCCGAGACTGCGTGCGGCCTGCTCCTGGTCGTCGCCGATCTCCTCCAGCACCGGCACGACCTCACGGATCACCAGCGGCAGCGCGACGAACGCGGTGGCCATGATCATTCCCGGAGTCGCGAAGATGACCTCGATGCCGGCCCGGGACAGGCCGGGTCCGAACAGCCCGGTGCGGTTGTTGTAGACGAGCACGAGCGCCAGCCCCACCACGACCGGTGACACCGACAACGGCAGGTCGATGAGCGCCGACAGCGCCCGCTTGCCCGGGAACTCGTAGCGCACCAGCAGCAGGGAGATGCCGACGCCGAAGAGCAGGTTGATGACCACGGCCGAGGTCGCGACCACCGCGGTCATCTGCAGGGCATGGGTGACGTCCTCGTCACTGAGGGCCTCGGTCAGCGCGGTCATCCCGTCGGCGAACGTGTACTTCACGATCAGCGAGACCGGCCAGACCACCAGCAGGAACACATAGCCGGCGGCGAACAGCCGCAGCAGCCACCGAACGCCGGTGGGCTCGCGCAGGGCCTTGGCGCTAGCCACGGCGGGCCACCCTTCGCTGGATGACGTCGAGCGTGACGATCACCGCGAGCGCCACCGCGAGCATGAGCGCCGCGACCGCCGCGGCGGAGGTGGAGTCGCCGTTCTCGATGTAGGTCATCACCCGTACGGACGCCACCTCGGTGCGGTTGGGCAGGTTGCCCGACAGCAGCACGAGGGAGCCGTACTCGCTGATCCCGCGTGCGAACGAGAGCGCGGCCCCCGCCGCGATCGCCGGCACCAGGCTGGGGAACACGACCCGCCGGAACGTGGCCCAGCGCGACGCGCCGAGCGACGCAGCCGCCTCCTCCACGTCGGCCTCCAGCTCCTCGAGGACGGGCTGGACGGTACGGACCACGAACGGCAGCGTGACGAACGCCAGCGCGAGGAAGACCGCGGTGCGCGTGTTCGCCACGTCCACCCCGAGCGGGCTCTCCGGGCCGTACAGCGACAGCAGCACCAGGCCGGCCACCACCGTCGGCAGCGCGAACGGGATGTCGATGACCACGTTGAGCGCGCTCCTGCCCCAGAAGCGGTCGCGGACCAGCACCCAGGCGATCACGGTGCCCATCACGACGTTGAGCAGCGTCACCAGCAGCGACTGCGCGACGGTCAGCTCGACAGCGGCGAGGGTCTGGGAGTTGGTGACGGTGTCGATGAAACCGGCCCAGCCCTCGGCGCCCGCCGTCGCCACCACCATGGCGAGCGGGATGAGCACCAACAGGCTGAACCAGAGCATGGCGACGCCGAGCCCGAAGGCCGACGCCGGCGTCAGCGAGCCCGCCCGGGCCGCCCGACGCCTACGCGTCGGACGGCCCGGTGCGGTCGTGGACAGGGTTGCCACGGCTACTGCTTGCCCGTCTGCTGCTGGATCTTGGTGACCAGCCCGGCCTTCTCGTCGAAGAACTTCGTGTCCGCCTTGTCCCAACCGCCGAAGTCGTCGATGGTCATGAGCTTCTTCGGCTGCGGGAAGGGGTTGGCGGGGTCGTTCGCGCCGTCGACGGGCTCGGTGATGCCGTCGACGAGCGGCCGGAAGCCGGCCTGCTCGTAGTCGGTCTGCGCCTGCTTGCCCGTGAGGAACTTGAGGAAGTCCTCCGCCGCCGGGCTCGCGGTCTTGGTCACCGCGCCCGGGTTCTGGATCAGGATGGTCTCGTCCGGGACGAAGTAGTCGAGCTTCTCCCCGGCCTGCCGGGCGAGGATCGCCTCGTTCTCGTACGACAGCAGCACGTCGCCGGTGCCGCTGGTGAACGCGGTCGTGGCGTCACGGCCGCTGCTGGGGAGCGCGGCGACGTTGTCGAAGAACTTCGTCAGGTAGGCCTTGGCCTGGGCCGCGGTGCCGCCGTCGGCGAGCACGTGACCGTAGGCGGCGAGGATGTTCCACTTCGCCGAGCCCGACGACGCCGGGTTCGGCGTGACGATGTCGACCCCCGGCTTCACCAGGTCGTCCCAGCCCTGGATGTTCAGCGGGTTCCCCGGCCGCGTCGCGATCACCACGACGGACTGGGTGAGGATCCCGTGCGTGGGCGTCTTGTCCCAGCTGGCGGCCACCTGGCCGCTGTCGACCAGACGCTGGATGTCGGGCTCCAGGGAGAAGTGCACGACATCGGCCTTCAGCCCGCCCTCGACCGCGCGGCTCTGGTCGCCCGACGAGCCGTACGACGTCTTGAACTCCACGTTCTGCCCGTCGGCGGTCTGCTCGAAGTCGGAGATGACGGGCTCGTTGGCCTGCTCCAAGACGGAGAAGCCGACGACGCTCACCGACTGGGCCTTGCTCGCACCCGACGAGGCCGCGCTGCATCCCGCAAGCGCCAGCACGGACACCACCGACCCCGCGAGCGCAATCTGCCACCTGTTGGTCATGTCGATCTCGTTCCTCTTCGAGGTCGCCACTCGGTTGGGCGACTCACTAAGTCGGGTAGATTACTCGACTTGAGGTAGTACACCACGCCAGGTGGGGGTGTGTCCGAGGAACGAGATCGACCCGTGATGCTCGCGGTGCCGGCATAGGTGGCGAGGTGGGCTCCTGGCCCCTGCCGCCGGCTTTCGGCTGACTGTCTCTTTGCCTCGGCGTTTCAGACGGGCAATTAGTGACACTAGGGCGCGTCCTGCCCATAGCGCGCGGCGCCTGGCGCTCGGGCCCGGACCACAAGCCATGTACCCGGGTCTAGTGGACACTCTCCTAGGCGTATGAACCCAGGGAAGGGTCCATACGCCGAGGGAAGGCCCTCATGCGGAGCCGATGCACCGACGTCTTCCACGCGTGCGTGAAGGACGCACGCGCGATCGCGCCGCCGCTAGCTGATCAGCGTGTCGAGGCAGTACTCGTCCGCGTTGCCCTGGCGCACGATGCTCGCCCGCCCGTCGATGCTGACCGGGATGTCGCCGGCGACCGTCACCCGCCGCACCTCGCGGGGCTGGTGGTCGAAGTCGGCGACGGCGTAGTGCTGCGTGGCGCGGTTGTCCCACATCGCCACGTCGCCGTCCTGCCAGGTCCAGCGGATCGTGTTCTCCAGCCGGGTGACCCGCTCCTGCAGCAGGTGGAACAGCTGGCTCGACTCCGAGGTGCTCAGCCCGACGAACTTCTTCACGAAGTGGCCCAGCACCAGCGTTCGCTCGCCGGTCTCCGGGTGCACCCGGACAACCGGGTGCTCGGTCTCGAACAGCGTCGAGACGAAGTCGGCGCGGGAGAACACCTGCTCGGAGTCGAGGTCCGCCTCGGCCTTGTCGGAGTACTGGGCGTAGTCGTAGTCGTTGGTGTGGACCGCCCAGAGCCGGTCGACCATCGCCTTCAGCGGCTCGGGCAGCGCAGAGTACGCGGTGGCGGTGTTCGCCCAGTTGGTCGTGCCGCCGTACGCCGGGATGGTGACCGCACGAAGCACGCTGATCGCGGGCACGCGGTCGACGAACGTGACGTCGGTGTGCCAGCTGTTGGACGCCATCCCCTTGGTGGAGCCCAGGCTGAGCACCCGCGCGCTGCCGGTGTTCACGGTCGGGTGGGCGGTGGTGAGCGGGCCAAGCAGCTCGGCGAAGGCGACCTGGCCGTCGTCGTCGAGGTGCCCCTGGTCGCGGAAGAACACCACCTTGTGCTCGAGCAGGGCGGCGCGGATCTCGGCCACGGTCTGCGGCGACAGGTCGCCGCCGAGCCGGACCCCGTCGATGCGGGCGCCGATACGTCCGCCGAGCTTGGTCACGGTGACGTCGCTGTGGGCGGGGAGGTCCACCCGGGGGCGCTCGAGGTTCATGGTCATGGGCTGGTCCCTCTCACTGGTCTTGCAGATACTGGCTTTTGTCGCGTGTATTACTAGACTTTACACCCGTAAGAAAACCCGGCGAAATCGGGCGGGGAAGCGCGTGTCGTCAGGACGAGGGGGACGCCGCCGCAGGCAGCAGGTTGCTCAGCCCACCGTCGACCGTCACGACCGTGCCGGTCGACGCGCGGGCCAGCGGCGCCACCCGGCCGCGTGGTCTACCGCGGCGGCGACTTCGCCCCTGTCGCTCATCCGGCCGTGCCCGGCGAGGCGACGCATTCCTGCCGCTGCCGGCCGAGCATCTCGACCTCGAGCTCGACGACGTCGCCGACCCGCAGGTACGGGAAGCGACCCGACATCGCCACGCCCTCCGGCGTGCCCGTGATGACGATGTCGCCGGGGTCGAGCGCCATGAACTGGCTCAGGTGCCACACCAGGTGGGCGACGTCGAAGATCATGTCGCTGGTGCTGGAGTCCTGCCGCGGCTCGCCGTTCACCCACGAACGCAGCGACAGCCGCTGCGGCTCCACCTCGTCGGCCGGCACCAGCCACGGGCCGAACGGGCTGAAGCTCGGCGCGCACTTGCCCTTCGACCACTGCCCGCCGGAGCGCTCGAGCTGCCACTGACGCTCGGACACGTCGTTGGCGACGGCATACCCGGCGACGTGCTGCAGCGCGTCGTCGGGCGAGTCCAGCCGGTAGGCGCGCGTGCCCATCACCACTCCCAGCTCGACCTCCCAGTCGACCCGCTCCGCACCGTCGGGCATCAGGATCGGGTCGTCGGGGCCGACGAGGGCGTTCGGGTGCTTGAAGAACACGATCGGCTCGGCCGGCGGAGGCGAACCCGACTCCGCCGCGTGCGCGGCGTAGTTCATGCCGATGCCCACCACCGCTGCCGGCCGCGCCACCGGAGGACCGAGCCGCTGCCCGTCGAGCTCGGTGCGCGGCAGCCGCCCGCGCTCGAGCAGCTCGCGCACACGCGGGATCCCGTCGCCGGCGAGGAACCGACCGTCGATGTCGTCGACGACGCCGGAGAGGTCGAAGGCCGCCTCCTCGGTGCGGACGACGGGACGCTCGGCGCCGGGCTCGCCGGCTCGGAGGAACTGCACGGGGTCTCCTAGGGTGCGGGGGCGTCGTAGATCTTGCGCAGGCGCTGGCTCATGGCCGAGTCCAGGTGCGCAAGCATGGCAGCCTCCGCGGCCTCGGGGTCGCCGGCGACGACCGCATCGGCGATCCGGCGGTGCTCGGCCACCGCCTCGGTGCCGATGTCGCGGTCGAAGTGCAGCCGGAAGATGTGCAGGTGGCAGTGGGTGCGCTCGAACGCCATCCGTACCTGCGCGCTCCCCGACAGCCGCGCGACCAGCGCGTGGAACCGGGTGTCGTGCGCGGTTAGCGCCTTGTAGCCCTCGTAGTCGTCGGTCAGGGGAGGCCGCGCCGACTCCATCTCGCGGCGCAGCTCCGCCGCGCCCTCGGGGGTGATCCGCTCGGCGGCCTGACGCGCCGCCCACGGCTCGATCAGCCGGCGGAACTGGTAGAGGTCGTCGAACTCCTCGCGCGTGAGCAGCGACGTGGCCCGGTAGCCCTTCAGCGGCTCCTTGACCACCAGGCCGTCCGACTCCAGCCGGGCCAGCGCCTCGCGCACCGGGGTCGGCGACACCGCGAGCTCACGGGACAGGCCGTCGATGGAGACGCGGGCCCCGGGCCGCACGACGTGGTCCATCACCATCGCCTTGATGGCCTCGTAGACGTCGTCGGCGAGCACGCTCCTGCGCTGGATCGCGTGCGCGTGAAGGGCGGCGTCGGACGTCATGCCTGCTCTCCGGGGGTTGACGTACTCGTTGACCTACGCGAGCGTACGTAGGATCCTACAGGATCTATGAAGTACGGCCAGAGCGCACGCGCACCGAAGAGACAGCCATGAACCCAGTGCAGTTCTCCGACATCGCCGTCCTTCCCGAGCCCGGCGACAACGTCGCCATCGCGACGCGCACGCTGCAGCCGGGCACCGTCGTCGTGCGCGACGGCGAGCAGGTGCGGCTCCCCCACATCGTCCTCGAGGGACATCGCTTCGTGGCCAGCCCGATCGGCAAGGGCGAGCCGCTGCTGTCGTGGTCGACGCCGTTCGCTCGCGCGCAGCGCGACCTCACGGTCGGCGACTGCGTCTGCACGCCGTCGAGCCTGGGCAACCTGCAGAACCGCGGGGTGTCGGGGCTGCCCGCCTCGGCGACCGCGGCGAACGTCTCGCTCGACCCGTACCACCTCGACGAGTCCGCGCTGCACCTCGGCGCGCAGGTCGACCCGGTCGACGAGCCGGCGACGTTCCTTGGCTACGCGCGCGAGCACGGCGCGGCGGGCACCCGCAACCACATCGCAGTCATCGGCGCGACGTCGCGCAGCGGCGCCTTCGTCACCGAGCTCGCCAGAAGGCTCGCCCAGGACCAGCCGGAGGGGTTCGACGGCGTGGTCCCCGTGGCGCACACCGAGGGTGGCGACGAGCACACGCCCAACAACATCCACCTGCTGTTGCGGACGATCGCGGGCTTCCTGGTGAACCCGAACGTCGGCGCGGTGATGCTGGTCGACGAGCCCGACGGGATCGTGACGGGTACGAGCGTCCGTGCCTACATGCGCGAGCACGGCTACCCCGAGATCACCGTGCCGCACGCGTTCTTCACCCGGACCGGCGCGTTCATCGACGACCTCGGCCGCGCCGCGCAGCTCGTCGCTCCGTGGCTGGACACCGTCGCCGCCCAGCGGCGCACCGAGCAGCCGCTGACCGACCTGCGCATCGGCATGCAGTGCGGCGGGTCCGACGCGTTCTCCGGCATCAGCGCCAACCCGTTGTCGGGTGCCGTCGCGCGCGAGGTGATCCGGCACGGCGGCACGGCGGTGCTGTCGGAGACCGACGAGCTGATCGGTGCCGAAGGCTACGTGCTCGAGAATGTGCGCGACCTCGAGGTCGCCCGGCGCTTCCTGCAGTTCGTCGAGTCGTTCAAGGAGCAGGTGGGCCGGCACGGCCACACCGCCGAGGGCAACCCGTCGGGCGGCAACGTCTACCGGGGCCTGTACAACATCGTGCTGAAGTCGGTCGGCGCCGCCCGCAAGCGCGACCGGCGGCTGCGGCTCGACCACGCCATCGGGTACGCCGAGCCGCTAGATGGCAACGGCTTCGTGTTCATGGACAGCCCGGGCAACGACCTCGAGTCGGTGGCCGGCCAGGTTGCGAGCGGCTGCAACCTGATCTTCTTCACCACCGGCAACGGCTCGATCACCAACTTTCCGTTCGTACCGACGCTGAAGTTCGTGACCACGACGCCGCGCTACGAGCGGCTGCACCACGAGATGGACGTCGACGCCGGTCGCTACCTCACCGGTACGCCGATGGAGGAGCTCACCAGCGAGGTGTTCGACCTGACCGTGCGCACCGCGGCGGGGCAGCACACCGCCGGCGAGACGGCCGGGCACAGCCAGGTGTCGATCTGGCGCGACTGGAAGCAGAGCCACGCCCGCCCCGGCCTGTCGCTGGGCTCCTCACTGGGCTCCGCCGGTGGCTCCGCTCCCCTGCTCACCGACTTCCCCGACGAGGCCGACGCCGAGCTCGACGGCCTTCCGCTGTCGACACGCACGCCGCAGCCGGCACCCCCGGACGTCGACACGTCCTGGACCGCGCTGCAGGCGGACGGACGCACCGGCTCGGAGCAGCTCGCGCTGATCCTGCCCACCAGCCTGTGCTCGGGCCAGATCGCGCTCCGCCTGGCGGAGGAGGCCGAGACGCAGCGCTGGCACACCGGCGCCGCCTCCCGCGTCGTGGCGCTGCCGCACACCGAGGGGTGCGGCGTGAGCGGCGGTTCGGCGGAGCAGACCTACGCTCGCGCCATGGTCGGCTACCTCGCACACCCCAACGTGCGGCTGGCCCTGCTGCTCGAGCACGGCTGCGAGAAGACGCACAACGACTACTTCCGCTCCCGCCTCGTCGAGGCTGGGCTCGACCCCGGCCGCTTCGGCTGGGCGAGCATCCAGGGCGACGGCGGCATCGCGGCCGTGTCGGAGCGGGTGCGCGACTGGTTCCGGGCGACGACCGGCCCGCTGGCCGAGCCCGAGGAGGTGCGCGCCGGCCTCGGTGACCTCACCGTGGCCCTCGAGGCGCGCGGAGGCCTGGACGCCACCACAGCGAGGGCGCTCGCGACGTTCGGGAGCTGGGTGGTCGCCGAGGGCGGGACCGTGATGCTGTCCTCGCGCGGCGCGCTCGCCGGTGACGAAGTGTTCCGCCGCGCGGCGTTCGGGTCGGCCGAGCCGGTCTCGTCCACGCTCGCGCACGGGCAGCGGCCGTCGGCGCCCGGCTGGCACGTCATGCGGATGCCGAACACCGACTGGATGGAGACCGCGACCGGGTTCGGCGCCGGGGGCACCCAGCTGGTGCTCGCACACGTCGTCGGCGGCACGCTGTCGGGACAGCGGTTCGTGCCGGTCGTGCAGGTCACCGGCGACACCGACACGGCGGCCCGCTTCTCCGGCGACCTCGACGAGGTCGTGGACGGCGACGCCGCGCACCGCGCCGTGGGCGTGCTGGGTGCCGCGCTCGCGGTCGCGTCACGGAAGCGCACGCCACGTGCGCAGGCCGCGGGCAATGTCGGGTTCCAGATCACCCGGGGGCTACTCGGTACGTCGATGTGACGACAACTGTCCACGGGACCACACCAAGCCGACAGCAAGAAAGGGGCACCATGCATCTCCTCCGGTTCCAGAGCCAGGGCACCGCCCCCCGCGTCGGCGTACGCGTGGGCGACGAGATCGCCCCGCTGACCGGCTACACCAGCATGGCCGAGCTGCTGCGCCTCGACACCCTCCGGCTGAGGTCGGTGCTGGAGACAGCGGCGGAGTCCGTCCACGCGTCCGGCGGCGAGGACACCCTGCACGTCGGCGAGGTGCGGCTGCTGCCGCCGCTGGACGGACGCGGCGAGGTCTGGTGCGCCGGGGTCACCTACGAGCGCTCTCGCGGCGCCCGGATGGAGGAGAGCAGCCAGCAGTCGATCTACGACCGCGTCTACTCCGCCGACCGCCCCGAGCTGTTCCCCAAGGCGCCGGCGTGGCGGCTGGTCACCGACGGCGAGCCGATCGGCATCCGCGCCGACTCCGGGCACGACGTGCCCGAGCCTGAGCTCGCGGTAGTGGTCAACCGTCACGGGGAGATCGTGGGCTACGGCGTCTGCAACGACGTGAGCTCGCGCTCGATCGAGGGCGAGAACCCGCTGTACATCCCGCAGGCGAAGGTGTTCGCCGGTGGCTGTGCCCTCGCACCCGGCATCCGTCCGGCGTGGGAGATCGAGACGCCGAACGGCCTCGAGATCACCATGACCGTGCACCGCGACGGCGGTGCGGCGTTCGAGGACAGCACGTCCACGTCGAGGCTGGCACGCACGCTGCCCGACCTCGTCGACGCGCTGTGCGCGGCGTACGACTTCCCCGACGGCGTCGTCCTGGCCACCGGCACCGGCATCGTGCCCGAGATGGACTTCGCGCTGCAGGAGGGCGACCTCGTCGAGATCGACGTCGAGCAGGTCGGCCGGCTGACCAACCAGGTGGTGGTCGGCAAGTACCCGTTCGGATGGCTGTCCGCCGAGCCGACGGAACGTCCCAAGCTGGAGGAGGCACGATGAGCACCCCACCCACCCCCGACACCGCCCCTGGCGACACGTCCGCGGAGCAGCTCGAGGAGGTCCTCGCCGCCGCAGCCTCGGCCGCGGGGCCGTTGGCCGCCACCAGACACGACGAACGCGCGCATTGGCTGCGCGCGATGGCCGACGCACTCGACGCGGCCGCCGACGACCTGGTGCCGGTGGCCATGGAGGAGTCCGGCCTTCCCGAGCCGCGGCTGCGCGGTGAGGTGGCCCGCAGCAGCGGCCAGATGCGGATGTTCGCCGACGCTCTGGACGACGGGGCGCTGCTCGAGGTCATCATCGACACCGCCGACCCGGACGCCAAGCCGGTGCCGCGCCCCGACCTGCGCCGCATGCTCGTGCCGCTCGGGCCGGTGCTGGTGTTCGCCGCCAGCAACTTCCCGTTCGCCTTCAGCGTCTGCGGTGGCGACACCGCGTCGGCGCTGGCGGCCGGCTGCCCCGTGGTCGTGAAGGGCCACCCCGGTCACCCGCGGGTGTCCGCGATGACCGCCGAGGTGCTGCAGAACGCGCTCCGCAAGGCCGGCGCACCCGAGGGCACGCTCGGGCTCGTACTCGGCTTCGACGCGGGCGTAGTGGCCTTGCGCGACTCCCGGGTGCGAGCCAGCGGTTTCACCGGCTCGGTGCCCGCCGGGAAGGCTCTGCACGAGATCGCCGCCAACCGCGACGAGCCCATCCCGTTCTACGGCGAGCTCGGCAGCCTCAACCCGGTGTTCGTGCTGCCCGGCGCGGTGAACAAGCGCGGCGGCGCGCTCGCCGAGGGATACGTCGGCTCGTTCACGCTCGGCGTCGGGCAGTTCTGCACCAAGCCCGGCCTGCTGTTCCTGCCGGCCGGCCACGGACTGAAGGACGACCTCGTCGCCGCGGTCGGCGGTGTCGCGGCCGCCACCATGCTCAACGAACGCATCGCCACCGGCTTCGCCGACGGCGTGGACAGGCTGCGCAAACGCGACGGGATCCGCGAGTGGGTCAGCGGCAGCGAGGGCGGCCGTGAGGCCTCGGCGACCCTGCTGCAGACCACCGTTCCGGAGCTGCTCGAGGACGCCGACGCAGTGCTCGAGGAGTGCTTCGGACCGACGTCGATCGTGGTCGAGTACGCCGACCAGGACGAGCTGCGGGCCGCGGCGTCGGCGTTCGGCGGCAACCTGACGGCGACCGTGCACGCCGAGGACGCCGACGCCGACCACGTCTCTGCGCTCCTGCCGCTGCTGCAGGACCGCGCCGGGCGGGTGATCTGGAACGGCTGGCCGACCGGTGTCGCGGTCTCCTGGGCGATGCAGCACGGTGGTCCGTTCCCCGCGACCGTCGGCTCCGTGCACACCAGCGTCGGCGTGACCGCGGCCCGCCGGTTCCAGCGACCGGTGTGCTTCCAGGACACGCCGCAGCAACACCTGCCCGAGGTGCTGCGCGACGCCAACGCACTCGGCATCAGCCGCCGCATCGACGGCCAAGTCACCCGCGACGCCGTCCCGACGAGCACAGGAGCATCCCGATGAGCACCCCGAACGGCCGACGCAGCTACGACCACTGGTTCGGCGAGCAGGGCCGGCAGGGCTTCATCCACCGGTCCTGGATGCGGGCGCAGGGCTTCTCCGACGAGGTGTTCGACGGGCGGCCGGTCATCGGCATCTGCAACACCTGGTCGGAGCTGACCCCGTGCAACGCGCACCTGCGCCGGCTCGCGGAGTCGGTCAAGCGCGGCGTGTGGCAGGCCGGGGGCTTCCCCCTGGAGTTCCCGGTCATGTCCCTGGGCGAGACGATGCTGCGCCCGACCGCGATGCTGTTCCGCAACCTGCTCAGCATGGACGTGGAGGAGTCGCTGCGCGGCAACCCGGTCGACGCGACCGTACTGCTGACGGGCTGCGACAAGACCACGCCGGGCTCGGTCATGGGGGCGGCCAGCGTCGACCTGCCGACGATCGTGGTCACCGGCGGGCCGATGCTCAACGGCAAGTTCCGCGGCTGCGACATCGGGTCGGGCACGGCGGTGTGGCAGTTCACGCAGGACCTCAACGCCGGCCGCATGACACCCGAGGAGTACGCCGCCGCGGAGTCGGGCATGTCCCGCAGCAACGGCCACTGCATGACCATGGGCACCGCGTCGACGATGGCGTGCCTCACCGAGGCGCTTGGGCTCCAGCTCCCCGGTTCGGCGGCGGTACCCGCCGTCGACTCCCGCCGGTACGCCATCGCCCAGAACGCGGGCCGGCGGATCGTGGAGATGGTGCACGAGGGCACGCGGCTGTCCGACGTGGTCACCAAGGAGTCGTTCGTCAACGCCATCCGCACCAACGCCGCGATCGGCGGGTCCACCAACGCGGTCATCCACATGCTCGCGATCGCGGGAAGACTGGGGATCGACCTTACCCTCGACGAGATGGACCGCTGCTCCGACGTGCCGTGGCTGGTCGACCTGCAGCCGTCCGGGCGCTATCTGATGGAGGACTTCTACTACGCCGGCGGGCTGCCCGCGGTGATGCGCGAGATCCTGCCGCTGCTGGAGGGCGATGCGGTCACCGTCAGCGGCAGGACGGTGCGCGAGAACGTGCAGGACGCGCAGCGCACGCCCGGCACCGACGTCATCCGGTCCTACGACGAGCCGCTGGGCACCGGCGCGGGCACGGCCGTCCTGCGAGGCAACCTGGCGCCCGACGGAGCCGTGATCAAGCAGTCGGCCGCCACGCCTCGGCTCTCGCGGCACCGCGGTCAGGCCCTCGTGTTCTCCAGCATCGAGGAGTACGACGTCGCAGTCGACGACCCCGACCTCGACGTCACCGCCGACTCGGTGCTGGTGCTGCAGAACGCCGGACCGCGCGGCTACCCGGGCATGCCCGAGGTCGGCAACATGACCATCCCCCGCAAGCTCGCCGAGCAGGGCGTCGACGACATGGTGCGTATCTCCGACGCGCGCATGAGCGGCACCGCGTACGGCACCGTCGTGCTGCACGTCGCCCCCGAGTCGGCGGTGGGCGGGCCGCTGGCGCTGGTGCGCACCGGCGACTGGATCGACCTCGACGTCGAGGCCCGCACGCTGCACCTCGACGTCGACGACGCGGAGCTCGAGCGGCGCCGGACGGACTGGCAGCCGGCGCCGGTCGGCAAGGAGCGCGGCTGGGAACGGCTCTACGTCGACCACGTGCTGCAGGCCGACCGTGGCTGCGACCTCGACTTCCTCGTGGGTCACAGCGGCTCGGCGGTCGCGAGACAGTCCCACTGACGGCAGAAGGGATCACCACATGACTGGCAACGGCACGTCAGCGGTCGACCACGACGCGCGCAGAAGGTGGGGCCCGTTCGCGGCCGTGCAGGGCCTGCGCCCCGACGGCGAGGTGCCGCAGGTCTTCCCGGTGCGCCGCCACCACGCCCAGCTCCCCCGCGAGCCCGACGCATACACCGCCGCCCGGGCCGCGCTGCAGCCGCTGGCCGCGCGCGTCCACCGCGGCGACCGCATCGCGGTGACCGCGGGCAGCCGCGGCATCAGCGACATCGCGACTGTGGTGCGCGCGGCTGTGGACTGGCTCGCCGAGGCCGGTGCGCAGCCGTTCGTCGTACCCGCGATGGGGTCGCACGGTGGCGCGACCGCCGAGGGCCAGCGGGAGGTGCTGGCAGGGCTCGGCATCACCGAGGAGACCATGGGAGCTCCCGTCAGAGCGACGATGGACACGGTGGTGCTCGGACACCTCGTTGACGGCACACCGGTGCATCACGACCGCGAGGTCGCCGAGGCAGACGGCGTACTGCTGGTCAACCGGGTGAAGCCGCACACCGACTTCCGCGGACCCGTCGAGAGCGGCCTGGCCAAGATCCTGGCCATCGGGCTGGGGAACCACCGCGGAGCGGCGACCATGCACGCCGGCGGCATCGCACCGCTCGGTGCGTGCGTCGTCGAGGCGGCGCGCACGATTATCGCGCGGGGCGGCGTGCTGGGCGGCCTGGCCATCCTGGAGAACGCGCACGAGCAGACCGCCGCCGTCGAGCTGCTCGGGGCGGACGGCATCGCCGGCCCGGAGGAGTCCGCGCTGCTCGACCGGGCCAGTGCGCTGCTGGGGAGGCTTCCGTTCGACGACCTCGACGTGCTCGTCGTCGACGAGATGGGCAAGGACAAGTCCGGCACCGGGATGGACACCAACGTGCTCGGGCGCTGCTGGGTGCCCAACGTGCCCGACTTCGAGACGCCCGACATCAACGTCGTCACCGTGCACCGGCTCAGTCCCGACTCGCACGGCAACGCCTCCGGGCTCGGCCTCGCCGACGTGATGCCGCTCGCGCTGCTGGAGCAGATCGACATGCGGGCCAGCTACGTCAACGCGCTCACCTCGGGCGCCGGCGGTGCGCGCCGCTCGCGGATGCCGATGGTGCTCGAGGACGACGAGGCGGCCGTCCTGGGCGCGATCGCGATGAGTGGCCGGCGTGACCACGCGCAGCTGCGCCTGGCCCGTATCCACGACACCCTCTCCACCAGCGCCCTCCTGGTCTCCGCAGCGCTGCTGGACGAGGTGGAGGGCCATCCCGAGCTCGAGGTGCTCGGTGAGCCCGTGCCGCTCGTGGAGGGCCGGACGCTGGGCGCGTGGCCCTCCGTCCTGACCCGTACGGAGGAGCGCGTATGAACCTGCACGAGAGCCGACGGCTGCTCGAGGAACTCGGGTATCCGCCGGTGGGACCGGACACCGCCTCGGCACGACAGTTCGACGACGGCTCGCCCTACCGCGTGGAGATCCCCAGCTGCGAGGGTCCTGCGGTGATGGAGGCGGTGCTCGCCGAGGCCGCCGAACGCAACGTGCGCGTGCACCGCGTCTCCCAGGGCAGCGGGGTCATGATGCTCACCGACGCGGAGATCGAGTCGATGGTCGCCCTCGGCGAGCGGCACGACGTCGAGGTCTGCCCGTTCCTCGGTCCGCGCGCGGCCTGGGACACCGGCGCGCTGGCGATGGTGTCGGCCGCCGTGGGCGGCGCCGCCCGCGGCAGCGCGGGCGTGGCCGCCTGCCTGTCCGACGCGTTCCGCGCCGTCCGTCTGGGCGTCCGCAGCCTGCTCGTCGGCGACCTCGGAGTGCTCGAGACCCTCGGCCGGCTCAAGCAGGCCGGCCGGCTGCCGGCCGACCTGGTGCTGAAGACGTCGGTGCTGATGCCACTGACGAATGCGCCCACCGCCGCGCTGTACGAACGCGCAGGCGCGACCAGCCTCAACGTGTCCACCGACCTCGACATCAGCACGCTCGCCGAGATCCGGCAGGCGACCACGTCGCCGATCGACATGTACGTCGAGGTCCCCGACGACCAGGGCGGAAGCGTCCGCTTCTACGACGTGCCCGAGGTCGTGCGGGTGGCCGCGCCGGTCTACCTCAAGCTCGGCGTACGAAACGCACCCAACATCTACCCCTGCGGCCAGCACCTGGCGGCCACGGCACAGGCTCTGGGCCGTGAGCGCGTGCGCCGGGCCGAGCTCGTGCTGCGGCTGCTGGCCGAGCAGAACAACAGGCTGGCGGCGTCGGCGTGACCACGGCAGCCGACAAGCTCGTCGCGCGGCTGCGCGAGGCGCTCGGCGACGGCGCGGTCGTGACCGACCACGACGTGCTCGACACCGCTCGCCACGACATGGCGAAGTTCTGCCCCGCGGGCAGCCCGCTCGCGCTCGTGCGCCCCGCCGACACCGCGCAGGTGCAGGAGGTCGTACGCGCCGCCGCCGAGCACGGGGTGCCACTGGTCACGCAGGGAGCACGAACCGGGCTCGCGGGTGCGGCGAACGCGGTCGACGGGTGCCTGCTGCTGTCGACGTCGCGGATGAACCGGGTCCTCGAGGTGAGCGCGGACGACCAGGTCGCGGTGGTGCAGCCGGGCGTGGTCAACGCGGTGCTGTCCCGCGCCGTGGCCGAGGCGGGACTGTTCTACCCGCCCGACCCGTCGTCGTGGGAGGAGTCCACGATCGGCGGCAACGTCGCCACCAACGCCGGCGGGCTGTGCTGTGTGAAGTACGGCGTCACCGCCGACTTCGTCCGCGGGCTGGAGGCGGTGCTCGGCACCGGCGAGGTGCTGCGTACCGGACGACGCACCGCCAAGGGCGTCGCCGGCTACGACCTCACCCGGCTGCTGGTCGGCTCCGAGGGCACGCTGGGCGTCATCACCGAGGTGACGCTTGCGCTCGAGCCCGCGCCGGAGGCCTCGCTCACCGCCGCCGCCACCTTCGCCAGCGGCCGCAGCGCGCTGGAGGCGGCCGCGCGGATCATGTCGGCCGGGCTGCGGCCGTCGCTGCTGGAGTTCATCGACGGGACCACGGCACGTGCGCTGCAGGCCTACCGCGACATGGGGCTGCCCGCCGACGTCGACGGGCTGCTGCTGGCCCAGTCCGACCGCGGCCCGCGCGCCAGCGAGGACGTCGAGGCGATCGCGAGCATCTGCCGGGACGCGGGTGCGGTCGACGTCGCCACCGCGTCCGACATCGAGGAGTCGCGCATGCTGCTGGAGGCGCGGCGGCTGGTCAACGCCGCGCTGGAGAGCCTCGGCACCACGCTCGTCGACGATGTGGCGGTGCCGCTGAGCCGGCTGCCCGACCTGATCGACGGCGTGGGCCGCATCGCCGCCGACCACGACGTCACGATCTGCATCCCCGGACACGTCGGCGACGGCAACATGCACCCCACGGTGGTGTTCGACAAGCACGACCCGCAGGCACAGGAACGCGCGGTCGAGGCGTTCGAGGCCGTCATGCAGCTCGGCCTCGGTCTCGGCGGGACGATCACCGGCGAGCACGGCGTCGGACTGCTGAAGCGACCCTTCCTGGAGACCGAGCTCGGACCCGTGAGCTTGTCGTTACATCGACGACTGCGGGAGCTGTTCGACCCGCAGGGCATCCTCAACCCGGGGAAGGTCGTCGCCGCAGAGACACCGCGCGGCCAGGACGCGGTCTCCGAGGCTGCGGCTGACATGGTCCGCCCGACGACATGAGCCAGGTCACGAGCACGCGGGTCCTCGTCGTCGCCGACGACCTGACCGGGGCCAACGCAGCGGCGGCCGGCTTCTCCCGAGCCGGTCTCCGCGCGGTGACCGTGGGTCTCGGTCGACGCTGGGATGCCGTGGCAGAGTTCCACGGCCGTTTCGATGTCGTCGCGGTGACGACTGAGACCCGGCACGAACCACCCGCCGATGTCGTGGAGGCCGTCACCGCCATCGTCGCCTCCGGCTGGCCCGTCGACCTGGTGTGCTGCCGGATCGACACGACGCTGCGCGGCAACGTGGGGGTTGCCGCCCAGGCGGTGCTGCGTGCGGTCTCCCAGCAGTCCGGCCGTCGCTGCGTGGGCCTGTGCGCCCCCGCTCATCCCTCGGCCGGACGGTGCACCGTCGACGGCTACCAGCTGCTGAACGGCACCCGCCTCGAGGCCACCGAGCTGGCCCGCGACCCGCGCTCTCCCGTGCGGACGTCCTCGGTCGCTGAGGTGCTCGGCACCGGTACGTCGCTCACCACCGCCCACGTGCCGCTGTCGGCGGTCACCGGTGGCGGCGAAGGGCTGCAGCAGGCGCTGCGTGACGCGGTCGGCACGCGCGCCGACGTGGTCGTCGTCGACGCGATGACCGAGGCCCATCTCGACGATGTTGCCGCTGCCGCCGCCGCGGTCGTGTCCGGCCAGGACTTCGACTGGGTCGGCATCGACCCGGGGCCCGCATCGGCCGCGCTCGCGTCCGCTCTCGGCGTCCGGGGGCGCGGCCAGGAGGGCCCGCTGCTGGCGGTGTCGGGCTCGGCCACCGACCTGACCCGCACCCAGCTGCAGGCGCTGGTCGAGACGCACCCGACCAGGGTCGTGCGCCCGACCCCGTCGGGCACCTCGTGTGTCCCCGACGTCGACGCGACCGCCGCGGACCTGGCCAAGGCCGTCGACGCGGCTAGCGCCGGCGAGGTCGTGCTGCTGGCCACCGCGCTGACCGCGGACGACGTCGTCTCGCTCGGCTCCGGTGACGGCGCCGCCCTGGCGTACGCGCTCGGGCAGGTCACGCGCCGGATCATGGAGGACTGCGTGGTCGGCGGGCTGTACACGACGGGCGGGGACGTGACCGCCGCGGTCCTCGACGCACTCGGTGCGCGTGGCCTCGAGGTCGAGGAGGAGGTGCTTCCGCTCGCGGTCGCGGGCGCGATCGTGGACGGGCCGTGGTCGGGCGTGCCGATCGTGACCAAGGGCGGACTCGTGGGCGACGACCGGGCGGCGGTCGTGTGCATCGCGCAGCTGGCCCGAACCGCTGCCGCGCACGCACGGCGGGTGCAGGCGGCGGCGCCGCCCTCCCCCGCGTGACGCCGCTCGCGCCCCACAGCCCAGACTGGCAACGAACCGAAGAGACGAGCACGAGGAGCCACCGATGACCCGCCCCGTACTGGCCGTGACCCTCGGCGACCCTGTCGGCATCGGTCCGGAGATCACCGCGATGACCCTGGCCGAGTACGCCGGCGACGACAGCCACCACGGTGTCGCCGTCGGCGACGCCGCCGCGCTGCGTCGTGCGGTGGCCGCCTGCGGTCTCGACGTCGAGGTACGCGAGGTGACCGCGTTCGACGCTCCCCCGGCCGGCGAGGGTGTGATCGACGTGCTCGACATCGGCGTGCTCGGTGACGACGTGCCGGCATGGGGCGAGGTGGACGCACGCGCCGGGCGTGCCGCGGTGACCGCGATCGAGGTCGCGACGAAGGCGGCGATGGACCGGCAGGTCAGCGGGATCGTCACCGGGCCGATCAACAAGGAGGCCATCTGGGCGGCCGGCAGCAAGCACCTCGGCCACACCGAGATGCTGGGCGAGCTGACCGGGGTGACACGGCAGGACACCATGTTCGTGGTGCGCAACACCGAGAAGCCCGGTCACCACCTGAAGGTCTTCTTCACCACCCGGCACGTGTCCCTGCGCAAGGCGCTGGACCAGATCACCCGGGAACGGGTTGGCGAGTCGATCCGCGGTGCGCTGACCGCGCTGCGGGTGTTCGGCACCGGGTCACCGCGGCTCGCGGTCGCCGCGGTCAACCCGCACGGCGGGGAGAACGGCGCGTTCGGCGACGAGGAGATCGAGCACGTCGGTCCGGCGTGCGACGACGCCCGAGCCGAGGGCCTCGATGTCGCCGGACCGGTGCCCGCGGACTCTGTCTTCCACCAAGGCCTGGTCGGCAGGTACGACGGCGTGCTGTCGCAGTACCACGACCAGGGACACATCGCGGCGAAGACCTACGACTTCGACGGCACCATCTCGGTCACCGTCGGGCTGCCGGTGCTGCGTACGTCGGTCGACCACGGCACCGCGTTCGACATCGCGGGCACCGGCAAGGCCGACCCGGGCACGATGCGCTCGGCATACCTGGCGGGTGTGGAGTACAGCCCGTTCGTCCCGGCGATCCGTGAGGCGTACGGCAACGGCTGAGCGGTCCGCGGCAGCTAGCGAGCCGGCCGCCGGACGCTCTCGACCAGTGGGCCGACACCCTCGGCCAGCAGCGCGGCGCCGATGCCCGCACCGAGAGCTCCGGCGGCGAGCAGCCGCGGCGCGAGCTCGGCGGTGACCCCGCCGGTCCCGATGACACGCAGCTCGGGGAACGGCCCGGCGATCGCGGACACCCACTCCGGGCCCAGGACACTGGACGGGAACGCCTTCACGGTGGTGACGCCCATCCTGATGGCTTGGCCGACCTCGGTGGGCGAGAAGACCCCGGGCAGCATCGGGATGCCCTGCTGGTCGGCCGCCCGTACGGTGTCCTCGGCGAGGTCGGGCGCGACGGCGAACGACGCGCCCGCGTCGACCGCCGTGCGCAGCCGTTCCGGTGTCGTCACGGTGCCCGCTCCGACAGGTGAGCGTCCACCAGCCGCCTCGACCACCGCGCGCAGGGCTTCGACGCCCTCGGGGCGCTCCACGGTGACCTCCACGAGCCGGATGCCGTGGTCCCAGCACTCGTGGGCGATCGCGACGGCCTCGTCGGGCTCCACGTGACGCATGATCGCCACCAGCGGGACCTCCTGCAGGGCGTCGGTGAAGAAGTCGGTCCACTCCGCTATCGGTCGCTTCGCCTGCAGGACGTGCGTCTCACTCATCAGTGGCTCCCTGTCTCGTGAACGGCCAGCGCCTCGTGATCGGTCAGCGCCTCCCCATCGTGCAGCAGGTCACCGCTGGGCCGCACACCCCTACGTCTCACGACACTGACACCGGGCTCGGATCCTGGCAGGCTGAACGGATGAGCAGTGACCAGACGGCGCCGAGCAACGACCCGGCGTGCGCGCTCGCCCGCGGTGAGGCGACTCCGGGAGACGACACGGACCAGAAGGTGGTGCTTGCGGTCTTCGACTCGCCGGTGGCGGCGTACCTGCTGCACTTCGCGCGTGACTGCGGGTACGGCACCGCATTGCTCGAGCCGCGCGGCGAGGGTTCGGTCGAGCATGCCGCGTCGTACGCAGACCGCGTCGTCACCGACGTCGACGCGGAGCCGATGGACGACACCGTGGACGTCGTGGTCACCGACCACGACCGGCCCGAGCTCGGCGAGGTGCTGCGCGACGTGCTCGCGACCAAGCCTCGCTGGGTGGGCGTCATGGGCAGCCCGCGGCACGCGCCGCCGCACGTACCCGCCCTGGAGCGGCTGGGAGTCCCACCGGACACGATCGCGCGGGTGCACCGCCCGATCGGACTCAACATCGGGTCCCGCTCGCCGGCCGAGATCGCGCTGGCCACCGTCGGCGGACTCATCGCCGACCGGCGCGACCGCCCCGGCGGGTTCTCGTTCGGCTGACAGACGACGACGGCCCGGTCTCCGAGTCGACCAGACCGTCGTCGCGTCAGCAGACCGTCAGGCGGTCGTGGCCGCGGTGGCGGAAGCCCTCGCGTACACCGAGTCGTCGGTGATGTCGGCCCGCGACCTGTCGGGCAGGTAGCGGACGCAGAGGTACGACACCACGCAGGCGAACAGGATGAAGACCGAGATCGAGTACCCGGTGCCGTAGTGCTCCACCAGAATGGCCGCGATCAGCGGTGCAGGACCACCCGCGAACACCGACGCGAGCTGGTAGCCGATCCCGGCACCGGCGTAGCGCAGCGATGTCGGGAAGCTCTCCGCGATCAAGGCTGCCTGCGGGCCGTACATGGCGTCGTGCGGCACCAGAGACAGGAAGATCGCGATGAACACCAGAACCGTGCTGCCGGTGTTGAGCAGGCCGAAGTAGGCGAAGCCGTAGACAGCGGTTCCCAACACACCGGCGATGTAGACCTTCTTGCGTCCGATGTTGTCGGACAGCCGACTGAAGAACGGGAGCGTGAACAGCTGTAGGGCCGCAGCACACATCACGGCGTTGAGAACGAAGGTCTCTGACATCTTGACTTCTTCGACCACGTAGGTCAGCACGTAGGTCGTGAAGACGTAGAACGGCATCTGCTCGGCGAACCGTGCGCCTGAGCTCAGCAGGATCTCCTTGGGGTGCCGCTTGACCACCTCGACGACCGGCATCTTCGCCGTCCTCTTGGTCTTGACGATCTCGGCGAACATCGGGGTCTCGAGGATCTTCAGCCGCACGTACAGGCCGATGGCGACCATGACGAGGCTGGCCAGGAAGGGGACTCGCCATCCCCAGCTGTGGAACGCGTCCGGCGACATGCTCACGCTCAGAAGCGACATTCCGCCGGTGCCCAGGATCAGGCCGACGGGCACGCCGATCTGCGCGTAGCTGCCCATCAGGCCGCGCTTCTTCTGGTCGCCCCACTCCATCGCGAGCAGCACCGAGCCGCTCCACTCGCCGCCGACCGCGAGGCCCTGCAGGAGACGCAGGAGAACCAGCAGCACAGGCGCCATCAGGCCGAGGGTGCCCGTGCCGGGCAGCACACCGATCAACGCGGTGGAGAAACCCATCAGCAGGAGGGTGATGATGAGTGTCGCCTTGCGCCCGATGCGGTCGCCCCAGTGGCCGAATATCGCTGCGCCGACGGGCCGTGCGGCGAAGCCGACCGCAAGCGTCGCGAACGACTCGAGCTGGCCGGCGAAGTCGCTGGACTCGGGGAAGAAGATCGCCGGGAAGATCAGAGCCGAGGCCGTGCCGTACAGGAAGAAGTCGTACCACTCGATCGACGTGCCTACGACACTGGCGAACGCCGCCTTGCGGATCTGACCTTGCTTCTCTGCCTCAGTCGTCTGGGCAGGTCTATGTGCTTCGTTGGGATCGAGGACCATGGAACTACGTCCCTCCACTAGAGGAGAATCGAACAACTCCGCACCCCGCCCCGCGCGGCAGCGCCGCCCGCGGAAACATCGCAGACAGATTAGTGGGATGTGACCTACGACACCAGAGCCGTTCTTGGTCCCGCGAGGCGAGCGGTCGCAAATCTGCGACGAGTGACGCGTCCCATTTGTGGCGTTTCTACGACGAAAACCCCGGCTCGTGCGTTTCTCCCACACGCGCGGCCAGAACGTGTGAATCTCGGTGTCATGAGCATGTCGACCGCCGCCCACATCACCCTCGCCGAGACCGTGACCGCGAGCAACTACCACCCGCTGCCGGTGGTGGTCGCCGAGGCGGAGGGCGCCTGGGTGACCGACGTCGAGGGACGCCGCTACCTCGACTGCCTGGCCGGGTACTCGGCGCTGAACTTCGGCCACCGCCACCCTGACCTGTTGGCGGCCGCCCGCGAGCAGCTCGACCGGGTGACCCTGACCAGCCGGGCGTTCCATAACGACCGCCTTGGCCCGTTCTGCCGCGACCTCGCCGCCCTGGCCGGGATGGACGCGGTGCTGCCGATGAACACCGGCGCCGAGGCGGTGGAGACCGCGATCAAGCTGGCACGCAAGTGGGGCGTGGAGGTCAAGGGCCTGGCGCCCGACACCGCCGAGATCGTGGTCGCGGCCGACAACTTCCACGGTCGCACCGTCACCGTGGTGAGCTTCTCGACCGACCCCGTGGCGCGCGACGGCTTCGGGCCGTTCACGCCCGGGTTCACCATCGTGCCGTACGGCGACGCGGACGCGGTACGTGCCGCGATCACCCCGCGCACCGTCGCCGTGCTGCTCGAGCCCGTGCAGGGCGAGGCGGGGGTGATCGTGCCGCCGGCGGGCTACTTGTCGTCAGTACGACAGACGTGCTCGGAAGCGGCTGTGCTGCTCATGGCCGACGAGATCCAGTCGGGTCTGGGACGGACCGGCAGCACGTTCGCGTGCGACCTCGAGGGTGTCGTCCCCGACGTGTACGTGCTGGGCAAGGCACTGGGCGGCGGGATCGTGCCGGTGTCGGCGGTGGTCTCGACGATCGACGTGCTCGGCGTCATCACGCCCGGGACGCACGGCTCGACGTTCGGCGGCAACCCGCTCGCGGCCGCGGTGGGCCATGCGGTCGTGGGCCTGCTGGAGACAGGGGTCTACCAGGAGCGCGCACGCGTACTCGGCGAACGGCTGCGTACGCGGCTGGAGAAGCTCGTCGGGCAGGGTGTCAGCTCGATCCGCACTCGCGGGCTGTGGGCGGGTGTCGACATCGAGGAAGGGCTGATGACCGGCCGGGAGATGTGCGAGCGACTGGCCGCGCTCGGCGTACTGACCAAGGACACGCACGGGTCCACGATCCGCCTGGCTCCCCCGCTCGTCGTCGAGCCTGACGAGATCGACTGGATGTGCGACCGGCTCGCGGAGGCGTTGCGACAGGCCCGTTAGGATCGCCGCAAGTCGACACGGAAGGCGGCGTGGTGGAGTACGAGGGGCAGGAGATATCCGGCGGGTTCGTCGAGTGGCTCGGGTTGAACCTCGTCGAGGGCTCGGGCGACCGCGTGGTCCTGTCGTGGAAGCTGCGCCCGGACATGTGGCAGCCGTACGGCATCGCGCACGGCGGCGTCCACTGCTCGGTGGTGGAGACCGCGGCGAGCATCGCGGCCGCGCTCTGGATCGGTGACCGCGGCAAGGTCGTAGGCGTCAGCAACCAGACCGACTTCCTGCGTGCCGTGAGCGAGGGCGAGCTGACCGCGGTGGCGACCCCGATCCACCGAGGCAGGCTGCAGCAGCTGTGGCTGGTGGAGATCCGCGACGAGAGGGAGCGCCTGATCGCGCGGGGTCAGGTGCGGCTGCAGAACATCGCTAACGACCACCTGTCGGAGTGACGTCAGCCGTCGGGCGGGGCTCGGTCTGGGCGCAAAGGTAAAGATTTTCAGATCCCTTGTGGATAAGGGGTTCTGGCCGCGTGAACGCCGGTGGGTGTGTCGGTGGTCGGTTATAGCGTGAGCGCATGGTCAGTGATGTGCGAGAGCTCGGCGTCGAGGGTGTGCTCGACGCCGTGGAGACCTGGCACGCCGCACAGCGTGACCTGGAGGCCCGGATCTTCATGGGGGCGGCTCACTACGCCGACCTGCACCACCCCGACTCCCGCCCCGACACCGGCCGGGTGCTGCCCGGCAGCGAGCGCGGCATCCGGCTGGGCGGGGAGG